>JBBSHJ010000070.1:0-17101 GCA_038253135.1 Mycobacteriales bacterium
CGGCCGGCCGGGTCAGCGGGATTGGTCATATCGCGGTGGGCTCCCATCGAACGTCGACCGGACTGGCAGTCATCGTAGCGATCGGTCCGCCCGCGGCGGCGGCAGCCTTGATCGCGCGTGAGGTGACGTCAAGGACGACCGGCCGGGCAGAGCTCACCGATGATCAGCAGGCGGCAATAACAGCAGGCGGCGATGCTCAGCAGGCGGCATTGACAACACGCCACCGGTACGACGGCGGTGCGCGCCGCGGGAGGGGCCGAGGAGTTGGATAGTGCTCAGGTCGTGACGGGGTTCAACGCCGAGCCCCGCTCCCGCACCAACGGGGCGCGCGAGTGCGCGAAACAGTTCGGGCCCAGGTTGTAGGTCGACAACTTTTCCTGGCAGACGACACAGCGACGAATCCGGCCATCGGTGACGCGACGTACCGGCTTGCGAATATGACCATTCGGGCGGATTCCCACCGGCATAAAGACTCCTCCTGGCGGAGCCACCCACCCCCCAGGCGGCCGACATCAAGTCGGCGCGAACCTAGGCGCGTCCAGCGACCGGGTCAAGGCCTCAGGCTGGAAAGCACCCGGCTGCCGATCCGAACTCACCCGCAGCCCCGCGTGGGCCGTTCCGGCCCGCGGCGGCGGTTACCGGCGCCGCGACGGCGCCGGATCGCCCGCACGCAACCCGCCGGTGCCGTTGCGACACCCGGTGACCCGGCCGATGCGGTGCGCTCGCCGTGGGCCATACTTTGCTGCGTGACGACCGCCGGCCCGATCGGGACTCCTGCGCACGCCAGTGCCGAATCGTTCGACACGTCGCGGGTGCATTCGCTGACGCGACCGAACATGGTGAGCGTCGGCACGATCGTGTGGCTCAGCTCCGAGCTGATGTTCTTCGCCGGCCTGTTCGCGATGTATTTCACCGTGCGGGCCGCCCATCCCGGTGACTGGCCGCAGCGGCCGACCCACCTGGTCATTCCCTACGCGCTGATCTTCACCATCATCCTGGTGTCCTCCTCGATCACCTGCCAGTACGGCGTCTTCGCCGCTGAGAAGGGTGACGTCTTCGGGCTCCGCCGCTGGTTCACGATCACGTTCGTGATGGGCCTGGCGTTCGTGCTCGGGCAGGCGAATGAGTTTCGCATGCTCATCGGCGAGGGCCTGACGATGAGCGCGTCCGGATTCGGCTCGGTCTTCTACATCACGACCGGCTTCCATGGGATGCACGTGCTCGGTGGTCTGGTCGCCTTCATCTTCTTGCTGATCCGCTCGACGCTCGGGCGATTCACGCCCGCGCAGGCGACCGCCGCCATCGTTGTTTCGTACTACTGGCACTTCGTAGATGTCGTGTGGATCGGACTGTTCGTCACGATCTACCTCATCCAGTGAGTCTGCTCTGGTGAGACCTCACTAGCAGTCGCCGGAATGGGGAGGACGGGAAGGATGCGAGCGTGACCGCGAAACAACTCGCCCGGCGGATCACCGGTGGGGTACGCCGGCCGGGCTCGGCTCGCGAACGCGGCCGGAAGTCCGCCTGGCGGCGTCGCCTGGGCGGTGCCGCCCTGGTCATGGGGGCGCTGGCTGCGACCGGCGGCATCTATTCCGTCTTCGCCCCCACCAGCGGGGCCGCTCCGCGGGCCGGTCAGTCGATCGACGTGCGCAACGGCCAGGGGCTCTTCGACAACTCGTGCATCACCTGTCACGGCGCCAACCTTCAGGGCGTGGAGAACAAGGGTCCCTCGCTGATCGGCGTCGGAGCCGCGTCGGTCTACTTCCAGGTCTCGACCGGCCGGATGCCGCTTGCCGGGCAGGGTTCGCAGGCGGTGCGCAAGCCCCCGAAATACACGCCGGCCGAGATCCAGCAGCTCATGGCCTATGTGCAGTCCGTGGGTGGCGGCCCGGAGCTCCCGACCGGCAACCTGCGCAAAGGCAACATGGCGGAGGGCGGCGAGCTGTTCCGGCTCAATTGCGCGTCCTGCCACAACCTGGCCGGCAAGGGCGGCGCGCTGTCCTCCGGCAAGGCCGCACCCAACCTTGATCAGGCCACCGACAAGCAGATCTACGCCGCGATGCTCTCCGGCCCGGCGAACATGCCGGTCTTCGGCGAGAACCAGGTCACGCCGGAGCAGAAGAAAGCCATCATCAACTACGTGCAGTCGCTCAAGGCACAGGCCGACCCGGGCGGCGCGGGCATCGGCCGGATCGGACCCGTGTCGGAGGGCATGGTGATCTGGGTCGGCGGGATCGGCGCGCTGCTGCTCGTCGTGCTGTGGATCGGGGCGAAGTCGTGACCCCCCCCGACCAGGCCCCGGGCACCCCACCCGCCGACGACCTCGAGCGGATGTCCCGCGAAGACCTGGTCAACGCCGGCGCCGAGGCCGGCGACGTCCACATCGTGCACCGCGAGGAACGCTTCCCCGAGCCTGGGACTCCGGTGGAGAAACGGGCCGAGCGCCAGGTCGCACTCGCCTTCGGCATCACCGGTCTGGCCGCGCTGCTGTGCTGCGTCGCGTTCATCGCCATCCCGTGGAAGTTCAAGGTCGGTGACAACAACTCCTACCGCTGGTTCACTCCTGCGGTCGGCCTGACGATGGGCATCTCGCTGCTCTCACTCGGCATCGGCATGGTGCTCATGGCCAAGAAGCTCATGCCCGAGGAGGTCACCGTCCAGGACCGGCACGACATGAAGTCCGACGAGTTCGACCTGCGGACCACCGGCGCGACTCTGACGCAGGGCCTCGCCGACACCGGTGTCGCCCGGCGCAATGTGCTCAAGACCTCGATCGCCCTCGGCGGTGCCGGGCTCGGCCTGATGGCCGTGATCATCCCGGTCGGCGGCCTGATCAAACGCCCCACGGGCCTCGGTACGACGCCGTGGGCGGCCGGCGTACGCCTGATCCAGGTCGACGGCCGCCGGGTGCGCCCGGCGGACCTGCAGCCGGGCAGCCTCGCGACCGTCTTCCCGGACGTGCCGGACGGCCTGCACCGCTCGGACACGCCGGTGATGCTGATCCGCCTGCGGGCAGGGAGTCACATCACCCACCGCGAGGGCCAGGGCAATTTCGGCTGGGGCGACTACATCGCGTATTCCAAGATCTGCACGCACCTCGGCTGCCCGGTGTCGCTGTACGAGCAGCAGACCAACCGCATCCTGTGCCCGTGTCACCAGTCGCAGTTCGACATCCTGCTGGACGCGAAACCCATCTTCGGCCCGGCGTCCCGCCCGCTGCCCTCGCTGCCGATCGAGGTTGACAAGGACGGCTATTTTGTCGCTAAGGGGCCGTTCATCGAGCCGATCGGGCCGGCGTACTGGGAGCGCCGCAACGACTACAACGAGCGCAACACCAATCGGAACGGGTAGGAGCGATGTCGACCGGAGCAAGAAACGTCGCCGCGGACGGCGCTGTACGCCGTCGCCGCGGACGTCCCGGCGCCGCGGAGAAGGCCGGCACCTGGGCCGATGAGCGGTTCGGCCCGGCCGGCCCGCTGCGGAACCTGCTGAACAAGGTGTTCCCGGACCACTGGTCCTTCATGCTGGGCGAGATCGCGCTCTACTCGTTCATCATCCTGCTGCTGTCCGGCACCTATCTGACCTTCTTCTTCGAGCCGTCGATGGGCGAGGTCCTCTATCACGGCCGCTACACGCCGCTGTCCGACATGACGATGTCGCGGGCGTTCGACTCGACGCTGAAGATCTCGTTCGACGTCCGCGGCGGTCTGATCATGCGGCAGATCCACCACTGGGCCGCGCTGATGTTCGTGGCCGCGATCGTCGTACACATGGCGCGGGTCTTCTTCACCGGCGCGTTCCGCAAGCCGCGCGAGACCAACTGGCTGCTCGGCGTGCTGCTGTTCATCCTCGGATTCGTCGAGGGCTTCGTCGGCTACTCGATGCCGGACGACCTGTTGTCGGGCACCGGCCTGCGGATCACCCAGGGCATCATCATGTCGATCCCGATCGTCGGCACCTGGACGTCCTGGTTGATCTTCGGCAGCGAGTTCCCCGGCACGGAGATCGTCGGCCGGTTCTACATCCTGCACGTGCTCCTGTTGCCCGGGATCATCCTGGCGTTGATCACGGTGCACCTGGCTCTCGTGGTCAAGCAGAAGCACTCCCAGTTCCCCGGCCCTGGACGCACCGAGCACAACGTGATCGGCGAGCGGGTGCTCCCGACCTACGGCGCCAAGGCCGGCGGCTTCTTCATGATCGTCTTCGGTGTGCTCGCGCTGCTGGGCGGTCTGGTGCAGATCAACCCGGTGTGGCTGTGGGGACCCTACGAGCCGTCGCAGGTCAGTTCCGGTTCGCAGCCCGACTTCTACATGGGCTTCTTCGACGGCCTGGTGCGACTGTGGCCGGACTGGGAGACCCACTTCTCGGCGTACACGATTCCGGCGGTGTTCTATGCCGCGGTGATCCCGCCGGGCATCATCTTCACCGCCCTGATGCTCTACCCCTTCATCGAAGCGAAGATCACCAAGGACACGGCGGTCCACAACCTGCTGCAACGACCGCGCGACGTACCCGTGCGCACGTCCCTCGGCGCGATGTCGCTGGTCTTCTACCTGGTGCTGCTCGGCTCGGGCGGCAACGACATCATCGCGGACAAGTTCAGCATCAGCCTGAACGCCATGACGTGGCTCGGCCGGATCGCGCTGCTCTTGCTGCCGCCCGCGGCCTATGGGGTGACCTACCGGATCTGTCTCGGCTTGCAGCGCCACGACCGTGAGGTCCTGGAGCACGGCATCGAGACCGGCATCATCCGCCGGCTTCCCCACGGCGAGTTCATCGAGGTGCACCAGCCACTCGGACCCGTCGATGAGCACGGGCACGGCACCTTGCGCTACGCCGGTGCCCCGGTGCCGAAGAAGATGAACACCTTCGCCGGCGTACGCCGCACCGTCGTCGGCTTCTTCAAGCCGGTCGAGCTGCCGGCCCGGATCGAGCACGAGCAGATCGAGGGCCGCGAGCTCGAGAGCACCGGCGACGGCCGACGTGGCGAGCAGACCAGCGAGCGCGACAAGGAGCTCACCGGCGGGCCGCACTCCTAAGCAACGTCGCGCGGTGCCTGCGTGGGCGGCACGACGATCGGGATTCCGGTCGGTACGAGCGGCCTCAAAGCGGAGTGGGGAGCCCAGTGGTCGTCATGGCTACCGCTGGGCTCCCCACTGTTCCAAGCTGCTGTCTCTAGACCAGCACGGTCTTCCAGGGATGCGGGTCACGCACCTGCAACAGGGTGTTGGCCAGCCAAGAGCGTCGCTCGGTGGTGAGCAGCGACACCGCAGACGAGAGGTCGCGGTCGTCGCCGGGTCGCAGATGGATGCCCTTGTAGAGCAGGACCAGCTCGGGCTTCAGGTAGGGAATGCCGGTGGCGGACACCGCCACCGCTTCGTCGTAGGGCATCCGCACAGACCGCTCGGCCTGGCACACCCAGGTGTCGCCGTCGTACTGATTGCGAATGACGTCCACCTTCCATCGCCCCGATCGCCGATCACGCGCCCAAGTCTCCGGGAAGTCGAAGTAGTGCCCGCCGGCCCCGTCGACCGGCCAGAAGCCGTCGCGTCCCGCGACAAAGAATTCACAATCGGATAGCCGCTCCCTGATTGCGGTGAAGTCAAACTGCGGTGTGGCGATCTCAAGGTCGGCGTGGTCGCGGGTTTGATGACCACGCCACACATCGAGAGCCCATCCCCCGATCACGCTCCACCGAGCGTCGACGCCAGCGAGCAATTCATTGATCTCGGCCGGTGTCCACGCGTCCCAGTCATGCCCCAGCTGCTCGTGCGGGATGGCTGGAGCGTGGATCGACTCAACTCTCGTCCAGCTCATCGTCGTCCGGCTCCCGTGCCCGCTCGCGGGCGGCGCGCTCGGTGGCGATCGCGTCCCGCTCGGGCCGCTGCACGGGATGCACGTCGTAGCCGATATGCACCCGCACCGCGTCATCGCCCCTTGGGCGGTCGGCTGAGGTGTAGTCGGCGAGGACCCCGCCGACCCGCTCTGACATCTCCTTGAGATCCTCCCGGGCGATCGGGCCTTCCCAGTCCATGCGGACGTCGACGTCCTGCCAGCGGGCCGGATAGTTCTCGCGGTCGGCGAGCCAGTGCTCGTACGCCGCCTGCACCCGCCGGGTGGACTCGATCCGGAACTGGTTGGCCGCCACCCGTCCCTCGGTGTCGAGCTCGGCGTCGTCGATGAAGAGGCCCCGGGCGAGGTAGCGCCACGGCCGGCTGCGGCCCTTGCCGCCGCCGGCCTCCTCGACGAACCCGTGCCGGCCCAGGCTGCGCAGGTGGAACGAGCAGGTCGTCGGGCTCTGGTTGACATAATCGCTGATCTGCGTCGCGGTCAGCGGCCCGTGCTCGGCCAGCACGTCGAGCAGCCGGATGCGCAGTGGGTGCGACAGCGCCCGCATCACCTGCGGGTCGACCAGATGTCGCGGTTCGATGTCCCTGTGCTGATTGTCGGTAGTCATCTCTCGAGAATGATCTCTCGAGAGATGATCGTCAATACTCTCGTCTCGAACGAGATGATCGGGTCCGCCGGCGAGCACCGCTCAGTCGCGGCGGTACTGACCGATGTAGTACTCGAAGACCAGCCCGCCGGCCGAGAGGAGGATCGAAACCCCGCCGATCAGCATCAGCCAGTAGTACCAGTAGGCTGCGCCGACGGCGACGGTAGCAGTCGAGAGACCGATGCCTAGCGGCCAGTAGGAGCCGGGACTGAAGAATCCGAGCTCCCCGGCGCCCTCGCTGATGTCCGCCTCGTCACGATCCTCCGGACGGGGCTCGATGCGCCGGACGATGAAGCCGAAATACGAGCCGATGATCCCGCAGAAGCCGCCGGACAGGACCAGGGCGACGACGCCGACCGGCTCGCCGGACCAGATTCCGTAGATGATCGCGACCACGAACAGGAAAGCCGAAACCAGTCCGAAGATGACGGCTTCTGTCTTCATGCTGGCCCTCCCGGCATCTCGGCAGGCATCAGGCGGGCCGCCGTACGGTGCGGTCGGTCGGGAACGGCTTGGTGGTCACGGCGCGCGGCGGCAGCCCGATCGACGCCAGCGCCTTCGCCTGCCGGTCCGGCGCGTTGCCGAGGCCGGCGAGCGTCTTGACATACTTCTCGTAGTCGGCCGGGCTCACCGCTCGCAGCTCGAAGTTCATCATCGAGTGGTAGGTGCCGCACAGTTCGGCGCAGCGGCCGACGAAGGCACCCTCCCGCGTGATGGTGAACTGGAACGAGTTGTTCACGCCGGGGATGACGTCGCGCTTGAACAGCATCTCCGGCACCCAGAAGCTGTGAATCACGTCGTCGGAGTGCTCTTCGATGCGCACCACCTTGTGGGTGGGAAGGACCAGCACCGGGATCGTCGAGGAGTTACCCACGGTGCTGGCGACCTGCTGCGGCGTCTGCGCGGACACGCCGTCGTAGTCGAACTCCCAGTTCCACTGGAAGGCGACCGCCGTGACCGTGATGTCGGGCTTCTTCGAGTCGTCGTTGACGTAGTTCTGCGTCACCGCGGTGAAGTAGAAGAGAACGATGACGGCGATCAACGGGATGCCGGTGTAGATGACCTCGAGGCCGTGGTGGTATTTCGTCTGCCGCGGGATCTCCTCGCTCTTCTTGCGGTGGAACGTCACGGTCCAGAAGATCAGGCCCCACACGATGACGCCGACCGCCAGCGCGGCGATGCAGGCCGCCATCCACAGGTGCAGCATCCGATGCGCCTGCAGCGTGATGCCGCGGGGCCACCCGAATCGGGGCAGGTCGCTCCACGAGCAACCAGTCGCGAACAACGCGACGAGGGCGCCCATGGCGCTGAGCCTGACGACGCGGCTGCACCGATAGCGACGCACGCTCCGCTGTCCTCCTCATCGGCACATCCGCCGTCGATACCTGCCGCCGACTGCTGCCGACCGCCACCGAATTCCGCCGACCGGGCCTTACCCGACGACTGCGAAGACTACTCGACCCTCGCCCTACCGCCGTGGCGGGGTCGGGCCGGACGCGCCGGAAAGCGCGGCTCGTCCCGCGGGACAAGAGTCAACGCGAGAGGCCGCACGTCGAGCCGGGGCCGGCATGCGACCATCGAGGCGGCGCCGCAGCCGGCCTGGTTGACTGCGCGTTGAGGCCCGCTCCGGGCGCCGTCCGACGAAGGGGATGTGAGCGACGCAGTGTGCGGGATCCTGGGCTTTCTGAGCCGGCACGGACAGGCAGCGGCGAGCAAGGACGACCTCGAGGCGGCCCTGGACCTGATGCGGCACCGGGGGCCGGACGAGGCCGGGGTGTGGAGCGACGACGATGCGGTCCTGGGCTTCCGGCGGCTGTCCATCGTCGACCTCGAGCACAGCCACCAGCCGCTGCCGTACGACGGCGGGCGCTACCAGCTGCTCTTCAACGGCGAGATCTACAACTATCTCGAGCTGCGGCAGCGGCTGATCGACGAGCACGGCGCGACCTTCGCGACCGAGGGCGACGGGGAGGTGATCGTCGCGGCGTACAAGCACCTGGGCGCCGATTGCGTGCGCGAGCTGCGCGGGATGTTCGCCTTCGTGATCTGGGACGTCGAGCGCCGCCAGGCCTTCGGAGCGCGGGACTGGTTCGGCATCAAGCCATTATTCTCCGTCTCGAACGAGCGCGGCCTTTACCTCTCGTCGGAGAAGAAGTCGCTGTTGGCGTTCGTGCCGGAGCCGCCCGGCGGGCGGGTCGACACCACGTCGCTGCAGCACTACCTGACGCTGCAATACGTGCCCGAGCCGGCGACGCTGCACACCGGTGTGCGCCGGATCGAGAGCGGTACGTCGTTCACCTGGGCGCCGGATCGCGGCCTTGAGACCAGCCGCTATTTCCGGCCGAGCTTCCCGATCACCCCGATCGACGACGAGACGGCCCGCTACGAGGAGATCCGCGAGGTCCTCGACGATTCGGTCCGCGTACACATGCGTGCCGACGTCACGGTGGGGTCGTTCCTGTCCGGCGGCATCGACTCGACCGCGATCGCCGCGATCGCCCGCACCTACAACCCGAAGCTGCTGACCTTCTCGGTCGGGTTCGAGCGCGCCGGCTACAGCGAGATCGACGTTGCTGCCGAGTCGGCGCGGGCGCTCGGCGTGCAGCACATCACAACCGTCGTGACGCCGCAGGAATTCGCCGACGCCGTACCCCTGATCGTCTGGTACCTCGACGACCCGGTCGCCGATCCGGCGCTGGTGCCGTTGTATTTCGTCGCACGCGAGGCCCGCAAGCACGTCAAGGTCGTGCTCTCCGGCGAGGGGGCGGACGAGCTCTTCGGCGGCTACAACATCTACCGCGAGCCGATCTCGCTGCGCGCCTTCACGCCGCTCCCCCGACGGGTGCGGCGGGCGTTGCACGCGATCTCCGGCGCGCTGCCCGACGGGATGCGGGGCAAGGACCTGCTGCGCCGCGGCTCGCTGGCGATCGAGGATCGGTACTACGGCAACGCCCGGATCTTCCGCAGCGACGAGCTCGCTTTCCTGCGCACCTACGACGCCGACGTGTCGCCCCAGGACGTGACCCGCGAGCACTACGCCGCCACCCGCGATCTCGATGACGTCACGCGGATGCAGTACGTCGACCTCTACACCTGGCTGCGCGGCGACATCCTCGTCAAGGCCGACAAGATGACGATGGCCAACTCGCTGGAGCTGCGGGTGCCCTTCCTCGACATCGAGGTCTTCAAGGTGGCATCCAGGCTGCCGGTGAGCGCGCGGGTCACGCCGGACACGACGAAGTACGCGCTCCGGCGGGCGCTGCGGGACGTCGTACCGCCGCACGTGCTCGAGCGTCGCAAGCTCGGCTTCCCGGTGCCGATCCGGCACTGGCTCAAGGAGCAGATGTTCGACTGGGCGCTCGACGTGATCGACGCGAGCGGGACCGGCAATCTGCTCGACAAGCGGGCGGTGCGGGCCATGCTCGATGCCCACCGGGCCGGACCGCTCGATTACAGCCGCAAGCTGTGGACCGTGCTGGTCTTCATGATCTGGCACGGCATCTTCGTCGAGGGCCGGATCTCGCCGGTGGTGCCGCATCCGACCTACCCGGTCGCGGTGTGAGCCTTCGCTCCCCCGCTCAGTAGCGCAGGGTGGCCCAGCTCTGCGGCGCCGTCGGCTCGCGCGCCGCGCCGGCGAGCGGCCGCCCCTCGGCGTGCAGGACCCGCAGCTCATCACTACCCCAGAGCGAGTCGAGGGAGTATCGCCCCGCGAGCTCCCGCCACGTCACCTCGCCGCCGTACAGCTCGATCAGCACGTCCAGCAGGGTGAGCGCCGTGAGCACCGGCCGGAAGGTGTCGCGGTCGCGGACGTGCACCTGTACGCCGTGCACCAGCACGCCCTCGTGCTTGCTCTGGGTGGGGGTGAAGCTGACCGGCCGGAAGGTCACGCCGGGCAGCGCGCGCTCGCCGGCCGCCGGGGCCAGCCGCGCGTCGACGTACGGCGCCCCGATCAGCTCGAACGGGCGCGTCGTCCCGCGGCCCTCGGACAGCGTCGTGCCCTCGAACAGGCACAGGCCCGGATAGACCAGCGCCGTCTCGACCGTGGGCAGGTTCGGGGACGGGAACACCCAGGGATAACCCTCGACCCGGTCGAGGTAGGTGTCCCGCTGCCATCCCGTCAGCTCGATCACGACCAGGTCGGCGGGCTTGCCGGCCTGCGCGCGGACCGGACCGTCGTTGAAGGAGGTCGCGAGCTCGCCGAAGCTCAGGCCGTGGCGGGCCGGGATCGGTGCGCGGCCGACGAAGGTGCCCTGCCACGGTCGATCCGGCGCCGGATGCCCCTCACTGATCACGCCGCCGATCGGATTCGGTCGGTCCAGGACGGTGATAGCGATGTCCAGCGTCGCGGCGGCGATCAGGGCGTCGTACATCGTGGAGGAGTAGGTCCAGAACCGCGCGCCGACGTCCTGGATGTCGAAGACGACGTGGTCGACATCGGCTTGGCGGATGCTGGCGATCATCCCGTCCGCGCCCCGCCGCGACTTCTCGCCGTAGGTGTCGTAGACGGGCACGTCGGGCATCGCCGGGTCGCGCCAGGCATTACCCTCCCCCGCCTGTGCCGCGCCGGAAATCCCGTGCTCGGGTGCGAACAGCGCGCGCACGTCGCTGCCGCGCTCGCGCAGTACCGCGCCCGTCGGCCGGAAATCACGATCGACGCCGGTCATGTTGGTGATCACGCCGACGGCACCGCCACGCAGGGTGGCGGTGCCGTCGGCGATCTGGTCGATGCCGGTGGCGACGGGCGGCCTCACGCCGGGGTCAGGGTGCCGTCGAACGTGAGCAGGGTGGTGAAGTTGTCGGCGTAGGGCGAATTGTCGTAGATCGCGTCGCCGTCGCTCGGATAACCCTTCACCGCGCTCTCCAGCGCGGCGTTGTTGCCATAGCGCTCCCACAACGGGATCACCGGCAGCAGCTCGTTGAACGCCAGGCCGGCCGTGGTCACCGACTTCTTCAGGTCATCGGGCGTGATGCCGTACGACGACGCGATAACCACCTGCTCCAGGTCGACCTTGCCCTCGACCTCGGTCGTCTGCTTCATCGGGAAGTCCATGCCCTTCTGCGACGGCCGCAGCACCGGCAGGTTGAGGTTGAACAGCGCCGAGCGGTAGGCATCGGCCGGGAACGGGTTGCTCGAGGAACCCCAACCCTGGATGGCCATCGTGAACTTGCTGGCCTTGACGTCGACCGGAACGACGGTGGACTGCTCGCCGCGCCCGACCAGCTTGATGCCGAAATTCTCCATCTGACCGACGAGATTCGACGCCGACGCCGACCAGTCGGGGTAATCCGACGGATAGAGCAGCTCGTATTTCGCCAAGGACCCGGACGGAGTGTACCAACTCGACCCCCGCTTGGACCACCCGGCCGCCTTGAACTTCTTGGCCGCCGCGTCGACGTCGAACGGATACTTCATCAGCTTCTTGAGCCCGGCGGCACTCATGTACTGCTTGGCCAACGTGTCGGAGATCCCGGCGTAAAGGTTGATCTCCTTGCCGGAGTCGCCGAGCGCGACCTTGCCGCTCTGCGTGTGATCGAAGGCCTGACACAGCGCCTGCCGCGCCCGCTTGTCGCCGAATTCCTTGACCTTGTCGTAATTGAAGAAGATCGCCGGGCCCGAATAGATCGGCGGCCGGAGAATCCTCAATCCGGCCTTCTTGACCTGCGACTCGACTGCGACGGTCAGCGCGCCGGTGTTGTAGTAGACCTGCTTCTGCAGGATGACCGGGATGATCGTCGTGAAATCCGACGAGCCCAGGCAGATCACGCTGTCCCATTTCACGGTGTTGGCGAAATAGCAGTTGGCGTTCTTCTTCAGGGTGAGCTGGGTCGTCGACACCGTCGACTTGTCGAGGGTGTACGGGCCGCTGCCGACGACGTCGCCCGGCGGGTTGAAGGCGGACAGCTTCTTGTTCAGCGCCACCACGGCCTTGTCGGCCTGGTCCTTCTTCGCCTTGGCCAGCGGCTCGGCCTGCTTGCTGAACGTGCCGTAGACGGACTCCGGCACGATCCGCTCCCGCAGGATGTAGTACTGCGCGATCGGCGCCGCCTTCGGGATGTGGAAGGTGACCGTCATGGCGTCGGTCATCTCGACCGAATCGATATAGTCGTACGCCGGGCTGCGGACGACGTACTTGCACATCCAGGTCGCGTAGACGTCCTTCGCCGTGATCGGCTTGCCGTCGTTCCATTTCTGGCCCAGCCGCACCTTGTAGGTGAAGGTCTTGCCGTCGGCGGACAGCTTCGACGACGGGTCGGCGAGGAAGAAGACGTACTTCTGGTCCTTCCACATGTACATCGCCCCGGGCAGGACGATGTAGTCATAGAGGTAGCCGATCGCCTGCGGGATGGAGTTCAGGATTCCGGAAAGCGTGTTGTAGTTGCCGGCCGGCGGGGCCGAATACGGATACCAGGCCCGGAAGACGGCATTGCCCGACGATCCGCCGCCGTTGTTGTTGCCGCCGCCCCCGCCGCCCCCGACGCTGCTGCCGCTCGGGTTCTTGTTGCCGCCGCCCCCGCCGTTCGACGCCTTGTGTCGGCTGCACGCCGCTACGGCAGCCGAGACGCCGGCGACGCCGAGCATTTGCAAGCCCCGGCGCCGGGAGAAGACCTGATGGGATTGGGTTCCGGGTCCAGATGTCATCGGGTCATTATCTTTCGGGAGTGGGCCGAGCGGAAGGCGACGCGCATGCCCGTGGCCGTGTTGTGACCAGATCTCGTCTGGCTCAGCGAAGGAAGGGCTCGACCTCGGCCGCCGACGCGTCGCCGTAGGACTCGGCGAGCCGGCGCAGGAAGCTCAGCGGCTCGACGGCGTACTCCTGGGTGCCGACCGTCTCGATGACGTAGGTCGCGACGAGGCTGCCGACCTCGGCGCAGCGCTGCAGGCCGAGGCCCCAGCTCGACGCGGCGAAGAAGCCGGCGCGGAACCCGTCGCCGACGCCGGTCGGGTCGTGCTTGGCCAGCTCGATGGCCACCGGGACGTGGATCGGATCCATGTCGCGGCCGGTGATGGACACACCGTTGCTGCCCAGCGTCGTCACCCGGATCCCGACCTGCGCCAGGATGTCCGCGTCGGACAGGCCGGTCTTGCTCTCCAGGAGCTTGTGCTCGTACTCGTTGGTGAAGAGGTACGCCGCGCCTTCGATCAGGTTGCGGACGTCGGCGCCGGGCATCCGCGCGAGCTGCTGGGACGGGTCGGCGGCGAAGGCGTAGCCCCGCTCCCGGCACTCGGCGGAGTGCCGCAGCATCGCGTCAGGGTCATTGGCGCACACCAGCACGACGTCGAACCCGCCGACGCGGTCGGCGATCGGGGCGAGGGCGATCTCGCGGGACTCGGCCATCGCGCCGGTGTAGAAGGACGCGATCTGGCACATCTCATCATCAGTGGTGCAGACGAACCGTGCGGTGTGGGCTGTCGCGCTGATCCGCACCGAGTCGCAATCGGCGCCGGCCTTCTCCAGCCAGGTGCGGTACTCCTCGAAGTCGGCACCGGCCGAGCCCACCAGGACCGAGCGGACCCCGAGCTGGCCCATGCCGAAGCTGATGTTCGCCGCGATCCCGCCGCGCCGGATCACGAGCTCATCGACGAGGAACGAGAGCGAGACGTGCGCGAGCTGCTCGGCGACCAGCTGCTCGGCGAATCGACCCGGGAAGTGCATGAGATGATCGGTGGCAATCGACCCGGTGACCGCGATCGATCCGCTGGAGCTACGCGCCATGGGCCGGCCGTCCTTCGTCGTCGTCTGCCTGCTTCGTCAGCGCGGCCAAGGCTACCCGTCGTGATCGGGCCGGCTGACGAGAGCGGCCGCGGCCGAACGCAACCGACCCGCCGGACGACGGACCGTCGGGCGGGTCGGTAAAGCGCTTTGGCTCGAGGGCGTCAGTGGAAGCTGTCTCCGCAGGCGCAGGATCCGCTGGCGTTGGGGTTGTCGATCGTGAAGCCCTGCTTCTCGATGGTGTCGACGAAGTCGATCGTCGCGCCGCCGAGGTAAGGGGCGCTCATCCGGTCGACGACGAGCTCGACGCCGTTGAAGCCCGTGACCACGTCACCGTCGAGCGAGCGCTCGTCGAAGAACAGCTGATACCGAAGGCCGGAGCAACCGCCGGGCTGCACGGCGATGCGCAGTCGGAGGTCGTCGCGACCTTCCTGCTCGAGTAGCGCCTTGACCTTGCTGGCGGCCTCATCTGTGAGGACCGTCGTGGTGGCGGGCGTCTGGGTGTGTTCGGTCGTCTGCGTCACGCTGACTCTCCCTGTGTGGCCGTCTGTCGTCCGGTTTACGGCAACGCCGCAGCGCCGCGATACCTTCCTGCTCCGGTCATCGTACGTCGCGCGTCCGACAGGCGACGTTCCTGCCGCCACCTGGACCGGCGAAACCCGGGCCTGTGCGCCCGGGGACAGCCTGATCGACGACCACTGCCGGTCTGGACGGTCGGGCGGCGCGGCCACGCCCGTCGCGGTCAGCGATGCCACTGGCGGGCGACGTGCGCTGCGAGGTCGGCCAGCCGCGCGGCCGCGTCACTCATCGCGGCCTCGATCGAGCCGGCGTGCTCGGCGATCGAATAGGCGCGGTCCACACCGACCGCCGCCGCTTCGCGACGACCCACGCCAACCTGCCCGGCGAGGACGACGCAGGGTACGCCGTGCTCGCTGGCGGCGGCGGCAACGCCGGTCACCGCCTTCCCCCGCAGCGACTGGAAATCGAAGGATCCTTCGCCGCTGATCGTGAGGTCGGCCGCGCCGACGGCGGCATCGAGACGGATCGCGTGCCGGACCACGGCTATCCCGGATTCGCGGATCCCGCCGAGCGCCAGCAATGCCACGCCGAGACCGCCGGCCGCTCCGGCACCCGGGAGGTCGGCGAGCCCGACCGGCGCCGCCGGGGCGTCACGCTGCAGCACCGCACCGAAATGGGCGAGGGCGGCGTCGAGGAGCGAGACATCCGCGGCCGACGCCCCCTTCTGCGGACCGAAAATGGCCGACGCTCCGTGCAGCCCGGTCAGCGGGTTGTCGACATCGGTTGCCGCGACCAGTTGCGCCCCGCGCAGCGCGGGCAAGCCTTCGATCCGGTCGACCGCGGCGAGTGCGGCCCCGCCGTACGGCAGCGCGCCGCCGTCCGGTGCCAGCGGTACCGCGCCCAACGCGGCCAGCATCCCTGCGCCGCCGTCGTTCGTAGCGGACCCACCGAGCCCGACCACGATCCGGCGAGCGCCGGACTCGACCGCCGCAGCGATCAGCGCGCCGACGCCGTACGACGTCGCCCGCTTCGGATCGCGCTCGTCCGCCGCGAGAAGGTGCAGTCCGCAGGCCTGCGCCGACTCGACGTACGCCGTGTCGCCGGCGAGCAGGATCTCGGCGGTGACACCTCGCCCGAGCGGATCGACCGTCGGCACCGGCAGGCGCCGGCCGGGCAGGGACGCCGCGAGCGTGGCCACGAAGCCGGGCCCCCCGTCGGACAGCGGCCGCAGATCGACGTGGTCCGCCGGGGCCGCGCGGAGCCAACCCGACCGGATGGCCTCGGCCGCCTCGATCGCGCTCAACGTGCCGCCGAAGGAATCGGGTGCCACCAGGACGCGCATCCGCCCAGTCTGTCGGACGCGCCCCGCCGTGCGGGACCGAGAGCGGGGCCGGGACCGTGACTGTGGCCGGAACGCCTCGGCCGTCGCGCCCGGCGAGCCGCGAGAACGGTTACTCTGCCAGGGGTGAAGCTGCTCCGTCGTACCCCGAAGACCGAACCCGACGCGGACGCCATCGCCGAGGCGCCGGCCGAGGACGGCGAGCAACCGGAGCCGATGCGCTCCGAGCGGGACGCGCCGCGGGGCTACACCCCGGGCAAGGGCCGGGCGACCCCGAAGCGCCGCGACGCCGCCCCGCGCCCACCGCGAGCCGCCGAGCCGCCCCCCGCCACCCGGCGCGAGGCGTACCGACGGATGAAGGGCCGCAACTCCTCGTCGCGGGGCCGCGGCGGCGGCAAGGTCGCCGGCGAGCGGCCACTGCCCGCCCGTGACCAAGGACCGGAGAAGGCGCTGGTCCGCGACGTCGTGGACTCGCGTCGCAACATCGGCAGCTCGTTCCTCTTCGTCGCGGTGGTCGTCTTCATCGCCTACCTGTCCGGCAACGCGACCCTGCGGGCATGGGCGATCAGCGCATGGTTGGCGATCTTCGTGCTCATCATCGTGGATTCGTTCCTGCTCTCCGGCCGGGTCCGCAAGCTGGTCGGCCAGCGATTCCCGGACGCGCGGGTCCGCGGCCTGGGCTGGTACGCGATCCAGCGCTCGACGATGATCCGCCGATGGCGACTGCCGAAGGCGCGGGTCAAGCCCGGCGCCACGATCTAGCCGCTGGCCGCGCGTCCGGCAGCTGACGGGAATCGCATCGCGGTGGTAGGACACGCCGGCCGGTCGCGACGTACTACGTCCCTCCGCGGCGGCGTGCCCGCCCTCGGCCATCGTCGTACGCCGAGATCGCTCCGCGGCCGTGGCGCCGGTCCGCGGGCGGAGCCCGCCGGGCCGGCGCACTAGATGCAATACCGTTCAATTAGATCACCAAGGCGTGGTCGGGTGTTCGATTCGGTTGCGGCCAGTCGCGGTGCCGGGCGCGTTTGACATGCC
>JBBSHJ010000071.1:0-16622 GCA_038253135.1 Mycobacteriales bacterium
GCACAGTGACCGAGATGGCACAGTGACCGAGATGGCACAGTGACCGAGATGGCACAGTGACCGAGATGGCACAGTGACCGAGATGGCACAGTGACCGAGATGGCACAGTGACCGAGATGCGTTGGATCAGACGTGGCAGCGGCCAGCAACGGGTGCCGAACGGGCCTCGGAGCTGCCGGTGAAATGGCCCTGGTCGCTGCCGGCAACCCTACTGAGCGTCGGCGCCCTCGCCGCGGCCGGCACGATGACCAGCGTCGTCGTTCGGGAGACCGGAAGTCATGCGGATGCGCCCAAGCGCGCCGCGACGACCGCGACCTCTTCCGCCGCGCCATCGACCCCCTCCACGGCCGCGGGCGCTGATCCGCTTGCGGCGGACATCGTCAAACAGCAGGCCGAGGTACGTCGCACGCCCGGCAATTATGTGGCCTGGGCGTCGTTGGGGCTGGACTATGTGCAGCAGGCGAAGATCACCGTCGACCCGTCCTACTACCCGAAGGCGACGGGGGTCCTGGCCCGATCGCTGAAGATCAACACGGCCGGCAACTACGTGGCGATGGCCGGCATGGCCGCGCTGAAGGCCGCAGAACACGACTTCACCGCAGCGCGCAGGTGGGCCCTGCGGGGATTGACGATCAACCCCTACAACGCGACCCTCTATGGCTCGCTCAACGACGCCGACACCCAGCTCGGGCGGTACCAAGAGGCCCTGACCGCCGCGCAGAAGATGAACCGCCTCCAACCCGGGGTTCCGGCCTTCACCCGGGCCGAGTACACGTTCGAGCTGCGGGGCGACCTTCCCAACGCCAAGCGAGCACTCTCCCGCGCCCTCGCCATTGCGACGGCACCGGCGGACAAGGCCTTCGTCTATTACTACCTCGGGGAGCTTGATTTCAACAACGGCGATCCTCGCGGCTCGCTCACCCAGTGCGACACTGGGCTGCGAGCCGACCCGACCTACGCCGCGCTCCGCCAGTGCAAGGCCCGCGCGGAGGCCGCGCTCGGCCGCACCAGGGCGGCGATCAGCGACTACACCCGCACCGTCAACGACGTACCCCAGCCGCAATACGTTGTCGAGTTCGGTGAATACCTGCAGTCGCTGGGCCGAACCGCGCAGGCGCAGCAGCAGTATCAGCTCTTCGCCACCGAGAACAAGCTCTTTGAGGCCAATGGCGTCACCCTTGACACCGACCCGACGCTTTTCTATGCCAACCACAACAATCCGAAGCTGGCGCTGCACTTCGGGAAGATCGGCCTCACGATCCGGCCGTTCATCGAGATGCAGGACGCCTACGCGTGGGCATTGCACGCCAACGGTCGCAATGCGGAAGCGCTGGTCCAGGTCAAACGGGCAATGCAACTGGGCACCCGTAATGCATTGTTCTACTATCACGCCGGGATGATCGAGAAGGCACTGGGCAACCGGACGAAGGCCAAGGCCGACCTTCGGCAGGCGCTGGCAATCAATCCGTATTTCAGCCCGCTCTACGCGCCCGTCGCCCGCGCCTCCCTGGCGAAGCTGTGACGCGGTCCCGACTGACAGCCGCGGTCGGGCTGTTGGGTGCCTTGCTCGCTATCGGCCTGGCGGTCGGCACGCCGGCCGGCGCGCACCCGTTGGGCAACGCGACCGTCAACCACTACGACGGGCTCCGCCTCTACCCAGACCACGTCAGCGACACGGCGGTCGAAGACATCGCCGAGATACCCACGCTGCAGCGCAAGCCGCGTATCGACAGCGACAACGACAACACCCTCAGCCCGGCCGAGCGTCAACACTACGCGCAGAGCCAATGCCGCGAGCTGGCCGGCTCGAACACCGTCACCGTCGACGGCCGAAGGATCCGGCTGACCGTCACGCGGGCGTCGTACTCCGAACGCCCCGGCGTCATCAACCTCAAGGTCGGGCGCCTCACCTGCGAGCTCACCGGACCGGCGACGCTCACGACAACGGCCACCGTCGGTGTCGAGGCCACCTGGGACTCCGGCGGCATCGGCTGGCATGAAATCACCGCGGTCGGGACCGGCGTCGTCCTGCACGGCTCGCCGTTCCCGGCGACCAGCATCAGCGACGTCCTGCGGCACTACCCCAACAACCTGCTCTCCTCGCCGCTGGACGTCCGCTCGGGATCCGTGCACACCACGCCGGGCCGAGGACCCTCGACGTACGACAAGGCGCGGCACGTCGGCGGCGCCGGATTCGCCACCCGCATCCTGGACCGCATCACCCGCACCTTCAACAACCTCGTCGGCGCCAAACATCTCACCCTCGGGGTCGGGCTGCTCGCGATCCTACTGTCGATGGTGCTCGGTGCCGGTCACGCATTCCTCCCGGGCCACGGCAAGACCATCATGGCGGCCTACCTCGTCGGGCGCCGCGGCCGGCTGCGCGACGTGGTTGCCGTCGGCGCAACGGTCACCATCACCCACACCGCCGGGGTGCTCATCCTCGGCCTTCTCATCAGCATCAGCTCGGCGTTCGCCCCCACGGCCGTCGAGCAGTACCTCGGCGTCATCTCGGGGCTCATCGTCGCCGGTGTCGGGGTCGCACTGCTCGTCTCCGCCTTCCGCCGCCGCCACGACGGGTCATCGTTCACCGGCCTCGACGGCCACCACCACAGCCATCCGAACGGCCACGAGTCCGCGCATTCGCACGGCCCCGCCGAGGCCCATCGGCATGACACCGAGCCCGAACCCGCCGCGGGCCCCGATTCCAGTGAGCGCCCGGCACCTCCGCGACCGGCGCCCGTCGCGGCGATGGTCGCGGCGGGCCGTGGCGGACATCACCATCCCCACGAGCATGCGGGCGAGCAGCCGCACGAGCACTCGCACGGACACGAGCAGCCGCACGGACACGAGCAGCCGCACGAGCATGAGCACTCGCACGGACACGAGCAGCTGCACGGACACGAGCATCCGCACGGTCACGACCACCCGCACGAGCATCCGCACGGTCACGCGCATGGCCACACCCACGACCGCGGTGCGTTCGGAAAGGGCGGCCTACTCGGTCTCGGGGTGGCCGGTGGGCTCGTGCCCAGCCCGTCCGCCCTGCTCGTCCTGCTCGCGGCCATCGCCCTCGGGCGGGCCTGGCTCGGCATCGTCCTGGTGCTGGGTTACGGCCTGGGGATGGCTACCGCATTGACCTGCGCCGGGCTCCTCCTCGTCAAGCTGCGCGACCGGCTCAGCACCAGCGCGATCGGCCGCAACATCGCCGCCGTCAACAAGATCACCGCGGCCCTTCCCTTCCTCACCGCGACGCTGGTCCTTGTCGTCGGGCTCGGCCTGGCCCTGCGGGCCGCGCACGGCTCGATCTGAGGCGGATCTCGCCGCGCACCCGTCCGATCGGCACCGGCGCCCTGGAGCCGAAGGCGAGCCGATGGCGTCCCAGCGGGATGACCACGCGGATCCGCTCCCTCATCGCCGTCGCGGCGGTCGGCATCGGCGTCGTGGGGTCGACGTCCTGCTCGCCAGCCCTGGCCGGTAGCCCGAAGCACCCGAGTGCCGCGGGCTGGCCGGTCGTGGTGACCTGGCACGACTACTGGGTCGGCGGGGAGCGCTCGCGCCAGTCCGTCTCCGTGAGCAGCGACGGCACGGTGACGATCAATCGCGACGGCGCGACGCGCACGCGCAAGCTCGCCGAACCGGACACCGCCGCGCTGGGGGCGTTGCAGTACGACGGCCGCCTCGTCGACGAGCTGTCGAGCGAGCCGGGGTCGCACTGTGCCGACGTACCCGCCATCTCGATCTCCGTCGGATCGTACGACGTGTCGCGCAGCGCGTGCGCCGGATTCGGCGCCGGCGACGAGCCCGCACTCGAGCGCCTGGTATCGGTGTTGTCGCCATACGCGCCGGGCTGATGCCGGCTGCCGGCACCTGACCGGGAGGCACGGCCGACGAGCAGGCCGACCACCGCCTTGGTGCACCCCATGTCTTGATCGGGCGGTCACCTCCCCGGTCGGGCACGTCGTCCATGAGGGTCGTGCCGCTGGGGCGGGCAGCGAGCGCGCCAGGTACGCCGCCACCGGGCCAGATCGCGGAACGCGTCGAGCGCCGCGTCGGTGATGGGCACGCGGGCAGGCTACCCCGAGGTCCCGCGGAAACGGGTCGCGAGTGTCAGGCTCCGCGCCTACGCTGCTGCCGCAGGCTTCGGGCGGGGTGGCGTCCGGGGCGACACCGCGAGGAGGCGCACCGTTCTAGTCCGCTTGCTCCGCTACGCCTACCGCCTCGAGCCTCGGACGCTGGCACTGGGCCTCTCCGCACGGGTCCTCATCGCGGCGCTCACGGTCGCCGCCCCGATCCTCGTCGGGCAGGCGATCGGCCGGCTGCCCGACGCGATCGCGCGCGGCGCCGACCCCGCCTTCATCGCCGTGCTCGCCGCGCTGCTGACGGTGCTGCTGCTGAACAACGTGCTCGGTCTGGTCGGTGAGACCACCGCCACGAGGATCTCCGGCACGGTCGAGAAGGACTGCACGCTGCGGATGGGTCACGCCGTGTCCAGCCGGCCCGGGCTGGCGACGCTCGATGACCCCGACGTGATGTCGCGGGTCCAGAAGGTGCGGGGCCGCCGGTGGGAGATCGACGTGAGCGTGCGGCAGGCCCAGGGTCCGGTGATCGCCCAGGTGCTGAGCCTCGTCGGTACGGCGGTCGCGCTCGGCATCACCGCGAACTGGTGGCTGCCGGCGGCGATGGTGGCCGGGTGGGTCGGCGAGACCGTGTTCGTGAGCCGGCTCATCGCCCGCGAGATGGACCTGTGGTCGGGGCAGACCGAGCCGCAGAAGCACGCGTGGTACGCGTTCCAGCAGGGGATGGGCAAGTCGGCCAAGGAGATCCGGATCTTCGGGCTGGCCGGATACTTCCGCCAGCGGCACTGGGACAACATGACCGCCGCGTTCGCGCCGTACTGGCGCCGGCGCCGCCGCAACGCGGTCACCAACGTCGCCGTCATGGGCGGCCGGGTGCTCATCACCGCCGGTTCGCTCGCCTACACCGGCTGGCAGGCGGGGCGCGGGGGGCTCGGCCTCACCCAGGTGGCGACCGCGCTGCCGTTGATCCTCAGCATCGGCCAGGCCGACACGTGGATGTTCGGGATGATCGGCCGCGGCTCCGCGGTGCTGACCTGGCTCGAGGAGCTCGCGATCGCCGACCCGTCGTCCGGCGTCCCGGTGGCCCGCGCGGCCGCGCGGGCACCCGTCGAGGCGCCGGTGACGACCGGCACGCCGCCCGAGATCGTCTTCGACGACGTCACCTTCACCTATCCGCGGGCGGATAACCCGATCCTGTCCGGGTTGAGCATGACGCTGCCGTCGGGCGAGGCGGTCGCGCTGGTCGGTGTCAATGGCGCGGGTAAGTCGACGCTGGTCAAGCTGCTGGCCGGCACCTACGCTCCCGACCACGGGCGGGTCCTCGTCGACGGCGTCGATCTCGCCACCCTCGACGACGACGCCCGGGCTCGCTGGCAGCGCCGGGTCGCGCCGATCACCCAGGACTTCATCCGGCTGCCCCTGTGCGCCGGTGACAATGTGGAGCTCGGCACCGGTCAGACCTGGGCCGGCCGCATCGATCTCGACACCTGGCCGGGCGCTGCCGCACTCGATGCCACGGCGCTCGAGCGGACCGCGCGGCGGGCCGGCATCACCGACCTGATCGAGCGGCTGCCGAGCGGCTGGAAGACCCCGCTGGACAAGACGATCACCGGTGGCACCGACCTGTCCGGGGGCGAGTGGCAGCGGATCGGGCTGGCCCGCGCGCTGCGGGCGGTCGCCGTCGGCGCCGACGTACTCGTGCTCGACGAGCCGGCCGCCGCGCTCGACGTGCAGGCGGAGTCGCGGCTGGTCGACGGCTACCTCGACCTGGCCCAGCACGTCACCTCCCTGGTGATCTCGCACCGTTTCTCGGTCGTGCGGCCGGTGCCATTGATCTACGTGCTGGAATCCGGCCGGATCGTCGAGCGAGGATCGCACGCCGAGCTGATGGTCGTGGACGGCCGCTACCGCACGATGTTCAGCCTGCAGGCCAGCCGCTACGTCGAGGCGGCGGAGGCCGCCGACCGCTCGGGTGCCGAGTCGTGAACGCGCTCCGGACGCTCTGGCTGTGGGTGGCGACGGCCGTGCGCGCGTCGCCGCTGATGAGCGCGGTCATGTGCGTGACCACGATCGTGTCGGCCGTGCTGAGCCCGCTGAGCGTCTACGGCGTCAAGATGGCGATCGACGGCGTGACCAGGCACACCTCCGTCTGGCCGGGGATCCTGCTCACCGGCGGCGCCCTGCTGGTCTCGACCGTCGCCGCCACGCTGGCCGGCCCGATGGGCGACACGGTGGATGAGAAGGTCGCGCGATTCGTGCACAGCGATCTGATCCGGCTGACCACGGAGATCCCGTCGATCAGTCACCACGAGCACCCGGAGTTGGCCGACCGGCTGTCGCTGGTCGAGCGCGACGCCTGGGAGCTCGGGGGGATCTACCGGCTGCTGTCCACGGTCGGCGCGGTCAGCGGCACGATCACCGTCGTCACCATGCTGTGGTCGGTGACACCGGGACTGGCGCTGGTGCTGGTGGTCGCGCTGGTGCCGGCGGCGATCTACTCGGTCGGACTGCACCAGCGCAACAAGCTGTGGAAGGCCAATGAGCGCTTCCGTCGTCTCGGCCACAAGGTAGTCGATGTCATGCTCGAGCCGCGGCAGGGCGTGGAGGTGCGGTGCTTCGGCCTCAGCGACGCGCTGCTGCGAGTGGCCGGGGAGTCGCTGGACTCGCGCAGCGGGCCGTGGGTCGCCAAGACCCGCCGCTACGCGTGGTTCACGGCCGTCGGTTGGCTCGGCTTCGGGATCGCCTATGCCGCTGCGGTCGGGTGGGTCTTCGACCGCGCCCGGCACGGGCAGAGCACCGTCGGTGACGTGTCTCTCGTGCTGTTGATCGGGCCACAGGTGAGCACGACGGCCTCGTCGATCGCCAACAACGTCAGCCTGATCATGAACGCCGTACAGACCTTCGGCCGCTACCGGTGGCTGCGGGACTACTCCGCCGCGCACACCTGGGCGGACAGCGTCGCGCTGCCGCCCGACCGGCTCGTCGACGGCATCCGGTTCGATCACGTCGACTTCGCCTACCCGTCGGCGGAGGCGGCGGCCGAGGCCGACGACGACGCGCTGGCGCGCCCGGCACTGACCGACATCGATCTGCACCTTCCGGCGGGTACGACGGTCGCCTTCGTCGGGGAGAACGGCGCCGGCAAGTCGACTCTGGTCAAGCTGCTGGCGCGGCTCTACGACCCCACCCGCGGCGCAGTCCTCATCGACGGCGTACCCCTCGCCGAGCTCGATCCGGTGCTCTGGCGGGAGCGGATGTCGGCCGGCTTCCAGGACTTCGCGAGCCTGGAGTTCCTGGCCGCCGACTCGGTCGGCGTCGGTGACGTCGAGCGTCGCGGGGACCGCGACCGGCTGGCCGATTCGATCGCGGTCGGGCAGGCCGACCCGGTCATCGCAAGCCTGAAGGAGGGTCTCGACACGCAGCTCGGGACGCAGTTCGACGGCGGCGTCGGACTCTCCGGCGGGCAGTGGCAGCGGCTCGCGCTGGCTCGGGCCTTCATGCGCCGCCGGCCGTTGCTGATGCTGCTGGACGAGCCGACGGCCGCGCTGGACCCGGAGGCCGAGCAGGCGATCTACGAGCAGTACGGCGCGGCCGCCCGCACGCTGGGCGCCACGACCGGAGCCGTCACCGTCCTCGTCTCGCACCGCTTCTCCACCGTGCGGATGGCCGACCTGATCGTGGTCGTGGCCGACGGTCGCATCGCCGAGCGCGGCAGCCACGCCGAGCTGGTGCGGGCCGGCGGCCGCTACGCCGAGCTGTTCGAGATGCATGCCCGCGCCTACCGCTGAGCGGGCCATGCGCTCCTGCCCCTCGGGTCCCCGGGCGTGGCGCCGCCTTCGACGACCGCACGGGCCAGGTCTCGGGCACCTTAGTAGCCCTCCGGCCGGCCACCGGCCGGTGAGGTAAAGCTCGAGGTACACATCATGGTCGACGACCTCGACCGGGCCGTCGAGGCCATCTGTCAGGCCGCTGGCACCGTCGGGCGCCTACGCCGTACCAACGGCACGGTTACGGAGACGTGCTGGAGCGACTCTCGCGCACCCGGTGCGGCACCCGCAGCAGGCGGATCGAGGTGACCAGAGCCAGGCCGCCGATGACGTTGCCGAACGCGGACCAGCCCAGCGCGCCGAGCCAGCTCAGATAGCCGAACGGCGCGTCGCCGGTGAGCAGCCCGGCGAACATCAGCATCGAGTCCAGCACCGAGTGGAAGAGCTGCGCGCCCAGCAGGACGAAGGACATCAGCACCGCCGGCACGATCTTGACGCCCAGGCTGTCCGTGGAGTGCTGCATGCGCGTGAGCAGGGTGATCACGGCTCCGCCCAGCACGGCAAGGACGAAGGAGCGCCACGAGACACCGAGGTGCGCATAATGCGCGCCCGCCTCGGTCGCCGTGTCGCGGATCTCGGGCAGCGCCACGACGATCATCGCGGCCATGACGAATCCGGCGGCGAGGTTGGCCGCGAGAGTGACCAGCCACAATCGCAGCAGCTGCAGCAGCGAGCCTTCCTTCGCCACGACGGCGATGACGGGCACCAGGAAGTTCTCGGTGAACAGCTCGCTGCGGGCCAGCAGCAGCGCGACGAAGCCGACCGTGAAGGCGATCGCGCCCAGCAGCGGCTGCCCGGTCTGATGGCTGACCACGAGATAGATGAGCACGCCGACGCCGACGTCGACACCGCCGAGGAAACCGGTCGCGACGAGCGGCAGCAGCGGCCGGTTGAGGCGGTCGTTGCCCTCGGACACGAGCCGGTCGTAGGCGTCCTCGACGTCGGACTCCTCGCGGGCACCGGGCGGCGAGGTGATGCTGCCCGAGTTGCCGGCCGGTCGGGTCACGGGAACTCCTCGAGTCCGACACCAGCATCGGCCGCGCGTCCTTAGGCGGCCAGGATGTCGTCGGCGTCGATGATGGTGTAGGCGTAGCCCTGCTCGGCCAGGAACCGCTGCCGGTGCGCGGCGTAGTCCTGGTCGACGGTGTCGCGGGTGACGACGGTGTAGAAGTGCGCCGTCTTGCCGTCGGCCTTGGGCCGGAGCACCCGGCCCAGGCGCTGGGCCTCCTCCTGCCGGGAGCCGAAGGTGCCCGACGCCTGGATCGCGACCGCGGCCTCGGGCAGGTCGATGGAGAAGTTGGCAACCTTCGACACGACGAGCACCCGGATCTCGCCGCGGCGGAACTCATCGTAGAGCCGCTCGCGCTCTTTGGTCGTCGTCGAGCCCTGGATGATCGGCGCGTCCAGCGTCTCGCCCAGCTCGTCGAGCTGGTCGAGATAGGCACCGATCACGAGCACCTGGTCACCCGGATGCCGCTCGACCAGCCGCTTGACGACCGCCAGTTTGGTGCGCACCGTCGACCCGATGCGATAGCGATCCTCCGGCTCGGCCGTCGCGTAGGCCATCTTCTCGGCCTCGGTCGGGGTCACCCGCACCTCGGTGCAATCCGCCGGTGCGATCCAGCCCTGTGCCTCGATGTCGCGCCACGGCGCGTCGTAGCGTTTGGGACCGATCAGCGAGAACACGTCGCCCTCGCGACCGTCCTCGCGGATCAGGGTCGCCGTCAGCCCGAGTCGCCGCCGGCTCTGCAGGTCGGCCGTCAGCCGGAAGATCGGCGCCGGCAGCAGGTGCACCTCGTCGTAGATGACCAGGCCCCAGTCGCGGGAGTCGAAGAGCTCGAGGTGGCGATACTCACCCTTGCGGCGGGTCGTCATGATCTGGTAAGTCGCGATCGTGATCGGGCGGATCTCCTTGCGCTCGCCGGAGTATTCGCCGATCTCCTCCTCCGTGAGCGAGGTGCGGGCGATCAGCTCGCGCTTCCACTGCCGGCCCGCGACGGTGTTGGTGACCAGGATCAACGTCGTCGCCTTGGCCCGGGCCATCGCGGCCGCGCCGACCAAGGTCTTGCCCGCGCCGCAGGGGAGCACGACGACCCCCGATCCGCCCGCCCAGAAGCCCTCGAGCGCCTCGACCTGGTAGTCCCGCAGCGTCCAGCCGTCCTCCGCGAGCGCGATCTCGTGCGCCTCGCCGTCGACGTACCCGGCCAGATCGTCCGCCGGCCAGCCGATCTTGAGCAGCGCCTGCTTCAGGCGGCCGCGCTCGGACGGGTGCACGGCGACGTTGTCGTCGTCGATGCGCCCGGCCAGCATCGGGGCGATCTTCTTCTGCCGGACGACCTCCTCGAGGACGGCGCGGTCGAGCGCGACCAGGATGAGCCCGTGGGCCGGATCCTTCTGCAGTTGCAACCGGCCGTAGCGGTCCATGGTGTCGGCGACGTCGACGAGCAACGCGTGCGGCACGGCGTAGCGGCTGAAACGGACCAGCGCATCGACCACCTGCTCCGCGTCGTGGCCGGCGGCCCGCGCGTTCCACAGCGCCAGCGGCGTCACCCGGTAGGTATGGACATGCTCCGGCGAGCGCTCCAGCTCCGCGAAGGGCGCGATCGCCGCCCGCGCGGCTTGCGCCTGCGGGTGGTCGACCGAAAGGAGCAGCGTCTTGTCGGACTGCACGATCAAAGGGCCGTCGGTCACCTGTCCATTCTGACCCGTCCCACCGACAGGTCGCGACCAGGTGTGGACGCCGACTCCGCGTTCGCGGACCTCCGGCGGCGAAAAACGATTCAATCGGGTGACGTGTTCTCGACCGGCAGTGCGGTAACAATTGACCAGCGCTCGGTCGGCGTCGGCGCGCGGGGCAGCCGCTTCCAGATCTGCAGCGCCTTAAGGGAAGGCATGGGTGGGCTGTGACAGCCTCCTGGTCGGATGCGGTGCGCTCGCTCGCCGAGCGGATCGGCGGTACGCCGCTGGCCGGCGCGCTCCGCGTCGGCGCGCTGCCGGCGGGGACGGCCGCCCGGACCTACCGGTATCGGTGCGCGGACGGCGTACTCCACGTCGATGCCACGGAGGCGAACGCGGCCAGCGTCGCCCTGCACCACTACCTGCAGACCGCCTGCGCGCGCCAGGTCTGCTGGGACTCGCCGTTGCCGCTCGACCTCCCCCTCGCCCTGCCCGACGCGGCCGAACGAACCTCACGGGCCCGCTCCACCGACTCCTATTACCTCAACTTCTGCACCTTCAGCTACACCACGGCCTACTGGGGCTGGGAGCGGTGGGAGCGCGAGATCGACTGGATGGCCCTGCACGGCATCACCATGCCGTTGGCCGCGACCGGACACGAGGCAGTGCTGCTGAGGGTGTACGTGGAGCTCGGGCTGACCGACGAGGAGGCCCGTGCCTTCATCGGAGGCCCCGGATACCTGCCGTTCCACTTCATGGGCTGCGTCGAGAATTTCGGCCGCACGCTGCCGACCTCCTGGCTCGAGCCGCACCGGGTGCTGGGGGCCAGCATCATCGAGCGCGAGCGCGAGTTCGGCATGCGGCCGGTGCTGCCTGGATTCACCGGGCACGTCCCGGCACAACTCGACCTCGGGATGACCACAACCCGCGACTGGGCGGGCATCACCACACACGCGCTCGATCCGTCCGAACCTGCGTTCGCCGATATCACCCGCCGGATCATCGCCGCGCAGCGGGAGCTCTTCGGCACCGATTCGCTGTATGCGGTCGACCCCTTCATCGAAATGCCGCCGGACTCCTTCGGCCCGGACGAGCTGAACCGGTATTCCGGGCAGCTGTTCGCGGCCCTGCGTTCCGCCGATCCGCGGGCCCGATGGATCCTGCAGTCCTGGCCGTTCACCTTCAACGCCGACTACTGGACGAAGGAGCGGGTGGACGCATTTCTGGACGGCGTACCGGATGACGGCATGACGGTGCTGGACCTGTTCGCCGAGCACACGCCCGCGTGGACGCGAGAGGGCGGACTCCGGGGAAAGCCGTGGCAGTGGTGCCTGCTGCACAATTTCGGCGGCGTGACGCCGATGTTCGGAAATCTCGACGGGCTCGCCGCCGGGGTCGAGGCGGCTTTCTCCTCGCCGGATCCGCCGGTCGGTGTCGGTCTGACGATGGAGGGTGCCGGCACCAACCCGGTCGTCTACGAGCTGGCGACCGCGCTGGCCTGGGGCCCGGTCGGCAATGTCGGTGAGTGGCTGCGCGGTTTCGTCGCCCGCCGGTACGAAGCCGACCTGCCCGATGCGCAGTCGGCCTGGGAGATCCTGCGCGAGACGGTCTATCACCAAAGCGACGCCCGTCCCGCGCGTTCGGCGCTGCAACAGATCCCGACGCCGGCCGGGCCGCGGGAGGCCGCGCCGCCGGAGTACGACCCGATCCGCATCCGGCAGGCCGGACGGCTGCTGTTGCAGGCTGCGCGGGCCACAGGTGTGCTCGACGGGCCGATGGGCAGTGACCTCATCGCCGTCACCACCGTGCTGGCCGGGCATTCGATCAACCGGATCTGTGCCGCGGTAGCGGCCGCGTACGACGACCGTGACCGCGATCGGTTCGAGGGCGCGGCAAGAATGCTGCTGCTGGCATTCAATGATCTCGACAGCATTCTGGCCAGTCGACCGGAGTGGCGTTTCGGCTCCTTCCGTGACCACGCGCTGGCCTGGGCGATGGCGCCCGCCGACCGATCGATATTGCTCGACAATTCCCGCCGCATTGTCACGATGTGGGATTACACGCCGTTCGACCAGCTCACCGACTACGCGGCGCGCATCTGGAGCGGGATGGTCGACAATTATTACTGGCCACGGTGGTCGATCTGGCTCGACGAGCTGCGCAAGTCACTCGACTCGGGTGCCGACGTCGACCCCGACCGGCTGCGCTCGCGGCTGGCGGATCGCGCCGAACAATTCATCCGTGTCGAGTACGCCGCCCGTCGGCCACCCGCCGACCTCGAGGCCGAACTCATCCGCCTGGCGGCGCGTTACGGCGAGACCTCACTCTGACGCTCTTCCCGCGGCCTTGACGCTCTCCGCGCCGGGCCTCGCCCTCGCTCCTCGCTTCTCGCTTTTCGCCGAATTGCTACTTCTGGCTGTGATGAATCGTTTCAACCTAGCCAAGAGTGGCAAGTGGACCGCGACGCGGCGGTCGGCGGCGAGGAGGCGGCGACGCGGGCGGGCGGGGGCGATGAGGCCCAATCGGCGGCGATGAGGCCCAGGCGGCGGCACGGGCTCAGCCGGTGGCGGCGCGGTGTTCCTCGAGCAGGCGCAGCCAGATCTCGGACACGGTGGGGTACGACGGCACCGCGTGCCACAGCGTGCTGACCGGGACCTTGGCGACGACCGCGACCGTCGCCGCGTGGATCATCTCGGCGACCTCGGTGCCGACGAACGTCGCGCCGAGCAGCGTCCCGGTGGCGGTGGCGACGACCAGCCGGGCGTGCCCGGCGGCGTCGTCCCGCAGCAGGCCGTAGCCCGACGCCGCGGCCATGTCGGCGTCGTACGTCTCGATGCCGTGCCCGGCGGCGCGGGCGGCGGCTGCGGTGAGGCCGACGCTCGCGACCTGCGGGTCGGTGAAGACGACCTGCGGCACGGGTACGGCGTCCGGCCGGGCCGGGCCTGGCCGCCCCTCGGCGTGCGCGGCGATCTGGGCACCGACCAGGCGAGCCTGGTACTTGCCCCAGTGCGTCAGCGGCGCCTCTCCGGTGACGTCGCCGACGGCGTACAGCCAGTCCAGGTCGGAGACGTCGCCGAGCGAGCGCCGGTCGCCCAGCCCGACGGTGCCGAGCCCGACGTCGTCGACGGCCGGCTTGCGTCCGGTCGCCGCCAGCACCTCCGCCGCCGTCACCGGGCCGGTGCTCGTCTGCAGCGTCATCGGCCCGCCGTGCACCCGCCCCACACCCGAATCGGCCGCGTCGGGCCGCTCGGCATCGGTGACGGTGACGCCCGTGCGCACGTCGACGCCGCGGGTGCGCAACGCGTCGTGGACCGCCTCGCCGGCGAAGTCCTCGGCACGGGCCAGGAGCCGCTCGCCGCGCACCAGCATCGTCACGTGAGCGCCAGCCGCGGCCAGCCAGGTCGCGGCCTCGCAGGCGACGACGCCGCCCCCGATCACGGCGATCGAGTCGGGCACCTCCTTCATGCCCGTCGCGTCGCGGGACGTCCACGGACACAGGTCGGCGATCTCGTCGGGGAAGGTCGGCACGCTGCCGGTGGCGATGACGATCGCGGCCCGGGCGGAGAGGTACGTCGTACCGGTGCCGTTCTGGACCGCGACGCGCTTCGGGCCGGCCAGCCGGCCCCGACCGCGGACCACCGTGATCCCGGCGCCCTCGGCCCAGCTGACCTGCCCGCTGTCGTCGTAGTGACTGACCCACTCATCGCGCCGCCGGAGCAGGGCAGCGACGTCGAGGTCGGCCCCGGTGATCGACCCGCCCAAAGCATGGGCCGTCGCCAGCACGTCGACTGGCCGCAGCAGGGCCTTGCTCGGCATGCACGCCCAGTAGGAACATTCACCGCCGGTCAACTCGCCCTCGACGATCGCGGCGGTGCGCTCGCTGCCCTGGATCGCGTACTGGGCCGCGTTCTCGCCCGCCGGCCCGCCGCCGATGACGATGACGTCGTACGCCGTTCCGGATTCGCTCACGTCGCTGACCCCTCGCCCGGACTCGTGCTGCCTGTGCTGCTCACCCTGCCATGCTCGCGTCGGCGGTGCCGCCGTGACCGGCTCTCGGGTGGTGGCAGGTGCCCGTGGCGGAGTGCCGCTAGCCGGCTAATCGTCGTACGACGGGCCGGGCACGACCGAGATAATGCGGTGCAGAGCGAAGGTGCGCATCTCGCCCCGGTGGTGGTCGAAACCGTGGAGGTATCCGCTGCCGACCGAGGCCGGCTCGACCGTCCGCATCGAGGACTCGCCGTCGGCGTTGACGTAGCGGATGGTCACCGGCTCGCCGGCCTGCACCGCCGACTGCAGCATTCCCAGCGTCGTTGCCGTGGTGATGCCGGGGACGCGGCCGACCTCGCGGACGCGGCGGGCCGCGCCCTCGCCGGCGCGAACGCGCTGTACCAGGCTCGCGATGTCGGCCTCGGCGAGCACGGGCTCATAGGTGGGGTACGCCGCCTTGCGCGGCACCGGCGCCCGGCGCAGCTCCGGCTCGGCGAGCACGACGGCGCCCTCGGTGGATTCCGGCACCGGCGCGTAGCCGCGGGACCGCAGCCGCTCCAGCACCTCCCTGACCGGCGCCCGCGCGAGCAGGACGGTGGGCGCGATCCGGCGCAGCCGCAGCCGGAGGAGGTCCTTGTCGACGGCCATGGCCGCGATCGCCGACTCGTCGTCACAGCGCAGGTAGGACGATGCCGTCCCGACCCGGACCGAGCCGTGCCGCCGGGCGGTGTCGTCGATGAGGTAGCGCAACGCCTGCGGCACGGGGGTGCGCGAGCGGTCCGCGAAGAGGCTCTGCAGCTCCGCGGCGGTGCGGCCGGAGTCGAGCGCCCGGCGTACCGAGCCCTCCGTCACCCGGAAAACCGTGGCGCCGCCGGATGACTCCACGTCGGCGACGAGCGCGATCTCACGCGCCAGCTCCGGCACCAGGGGACCCGGCGCCACCACGGTCAGGTCGGCTTGGACCAGCACGTGATCAACCGGCGGCGGCAGGTGTTCGGCGACGGCGGTCGGATCACCGCCGGTGAGCAGGGCGCGGCCGTAGGACGTCAGCGCCCCCTGCCCGGTGAGGCCCAGCGCCTCCGCCTCGGCCAGCACGTCGGCGACGATCTGCTGCTGCCAGACTCCGGAGAGCCGCGGCGCCCGCCAGGCGAGAATCCCGGCCAGTCCCTCTGGGGTCACCGCCAGGCCCGCGGGCAAGGCCCCTGCCCCGTCGAGAATGCGGCGGCGCAGCCGACCGGCCGACGTGCGGATGACCTCGAGCGATAGCGCGTTCACCGCGTGCCCGCCGTCATCGCGCATCCCGACCAGCGACGGCAACCGCGGCATCGACAGCCAGGTCATGACCAGCTGGCGCCAGGCCTCGGCCGGCTCCAGCGTCAGCCACTTGTCGAAGACCGGCGTCGGCGCCCATTGCGGCTCCAGCTCGTCCGTCGGCGCCAGCAGCTCCGCGTCGTACGCGATCTCCAGCAGCAACGCGGCGACCGGCTCGGTCAGGTCGAGCCCGCGGGCGAGCCGCCGGAGCTCGCGTACGCCGAGCCCACCGGATTTGAGCTGCCGGGGCGCGTCGGCGGCGATCGCCTCGAGCATGCCGGTCATCACGCGGAGTAGTGCGCCGGCCTGGCCGCCGCCGGACCGATCGACGACGGCCCCCTCACGCATGTCCCCCGCGGGCTGCGGCGGCTCGGGGGACAGGTCGCCGAGCGGGCGGGGCCCGCGCATCAGCAGGCCGACCTCCCGTGGCAGCTCGACCAGGTCGGTGCCGACGGCGACCAGCAGGCCGTGGGCCAGCAGCGGCCGGACCGGGGAGGTCGCGTCCGCCGCCGCGAGCAGGGCCAGGGGCTGGGTCACCTGCCCCACCGGAACGTCGCGATGGGCCAGCGCCTCCAGCACGGCGCGCGCCTCCACGGAGCAGGAGTCGACGACGCCACCCAGCCGGGCGGCGTCGCCGAAGAGCCCCGCGACGGCAACCGTCGCCCCCGGTTGGGGGGGGCGCGGGCCCCCCCCCCCCCCCCGGCGGCAGCCGCACTACGCGGCCGCGGGGCCCCCCCCCCCC
>JBBSHJ010000072.1:0-16609 GCA_038253135.1 Mycobacteriales bacterium
CCCGAACCACCCAGCACCCCACCCGCAGCAAGCGTGCCACCCACACCCACCAGGGCCGCGATCCTGAGGAACCCACGCCGGTCCGTCTCATTACGGAACGTCAGGACGGGCTTCCCCCCAAACATGTCTAGTTCAGGCACAACAACCAAACCCCTTCATGTGAGGACCGGCGGATTCCTACCGACGGTGCAAGCAAGACTGCAAAGGTCTTATGTGGTCGTTCGCCGCCCGTGCGTCGAGCGGATCACCCGGCTCTCCTTGATGATGACCGAAATCGGACAGGCGGCAAGGGAGAGCCCGGCCCGACTGAAGTCCGCCGGGACCGGGTCGGCAATCCGGCGTCGCCGCCGATCTGGTCAGCCCGCGCTGCCCGGTTCCCGGGAGCTGAGCGCGGAGCACGATCGTCAAGGGATAGCTCCCGACAGTTAGGTCGGGTCCGCACCGGCGGGTGCCGGCCCGCCGCCTACCCGTTGGTTCACGGCCGGTGAATCGGTGCGTGCGCTGGCCGGTCGATAGTGCTCAACCGGAACGGATCGAGTTGCCCGGTCGACGCGAAGGGTAAGATGGGACTCCTAGTTTTCTCAGGTGACCCCAGACCCCGGTGCCGGTGACCTCCGGAGGACTGTCATGGGCGCCAGCGCAAGACCCGACGAAGAGGGCAGCGTCGGCACCGAACGCGCGGCGGCCGGGATCGATGCCTGGTATGCCGCCCACGGCGCCCGGTGCCTCGGGCTCGCGTTGGCGATGACGCGGAACCAGCGGGAGGCGGAGGGCGTCGTGCAGGATGCCTTCCTGGCCGTGTGGCAGTGTCGCGACCGGCTCGGCGCCAATCGGCCGGATATCCGCACTCGGCTGCTGATGACTACCCATCATCTTGCGGTGGACATGATTCGATGCCAACCCGACAAGCATCACCGGGCATTCGACGTTGAACAGTTCCTGCGCGCTGTGCCCGCGACCGACCCGGGGCCAGAGACCCGATCGGAAGCTGTCGATTCGGGCTACGCGATCCGGAGCGCACTGATCGCGTTGAGTCCGCCACAGCGCGAGGCATTGGTCTTGGCCTATTTCGGCGGATACACCTATGCGGCCATCGCTGCCGAGACCGAACTGCCCGTTACCACCGTGAGAGCGCTCATTCTGACCGCAATGCGGTTCCTGCACGATGCCTCAGCTACGGGGAATCGGTCGAGTCGGATGCGTCGGACATAATCGCCCACGGCCGATCGTCTCCGCGGTGTGCGCCCGGGGACACCGCCGACACTCGAGCATGACGGTGGACAAACGGTTTAGCGGAGGGACAGGGATGTTCGAAGCCGAAGACATCCGAAGAATGGCGCGATCACGATGTTGTGGACGACGAGGGGTCGAAGATCGGATCGCTGGAGTCGGTCTACATCGACACCGCGAGCGAGGAAGCGGTATTCGCTACCGTGAAAGTCGGTATGGTCGGCGGCCATCGCGTCCCCCTGGCCGGAGCGACCGTGGCGCCCCAAGCACCGCCGAGTGCGCTCGGAGAAAAACTGGTCAAGGATGCGCCGTCCATTGGCACCGACGGTGAGCTCGCCGCTGCCGAGAAGCCCGCGATCGTCGAGCATTATGGCCTGAGTTATCAACCGGGCGCAGCGGGTGGGCGTCGACTCGGTCGACGATGACGACGTGACCGCATTCATCGTCATCCTGATCCTGGCCTGAGTCACGAGCCATCGGGAAACCCATGGGATCTGCGTCGATAATCGGGCGGCCGCGCCGGCGCCGGCGGTGCCCCGGACCTCCCGACCGGTGCATCGCCGAGGCGGCTCCCCGATCAGAGGCACCCGGCGACGGGCCGAACCCCGCATCTTCCAGCAGCGTCCCCAGCGGGCGTCCGCGCCGCCCCGCGCGGATGCGGCGTTGGTGAGCGGTAAACCGGGGAGCCGGTCGCGGCGAATCGTTCGTATCGGTCCGGTGGACGGCCACGGAGGGTAGTCCGCCGGACCGACCCCAACGTGCCGGTCCGGCTCCGGCCACGTCGGTGGCTGCGATCTCTAGGCCGACACCCCCCGATCACCGAGCAGAGCCCGGGCCGGCGCCGGCTGGCCCGGGCACGGTTGCCAGCCAGGCCCGGCGCCCTTGCGCGCGGCGCGCAAGCGGAGCGAATTGCGCCCGAGGCCGGACGGCACCGGCGACACGGCGTACGGCCACCGCTCGGCATCAGCAATAGCTAATTCAAGAGCCCGAGCCGGTGCGCGGCGGCAGCGGCGGCGGTGCGGCTCGGCGCGCCCAGCTTCGCCATCAGGTTGGAGACGTGCACGCTCGCCGTCTTGGGGGAGATGAAAAGCCGCTCCCCGATCTCCCGGTTCGACAGGCCCGCACCGAGGAGCTGCAGCACGTCGGATTCACGGTTGGTCAACCCGATCGCAACGCCGGCCGCCGCACCCACCGCGGCGGCGCTCCGCACGCCCGCCGCCGACGTACTCGAGTCCCCCAAATGCGCACCCGGGTCATCCGACGGCGAGCCCGCGCCAGCGGCTGGTACGGCGACCGGCGTTGGATCGGGAAGTTCGCGGGGCCGCAGCCGCGCCCGGTGGGCGAGGTCGGCGGCGGCCGAGTGCAGCGGTTGCGCGCCCAGCTGCAGGGCCAGGCCGTCGGCGCGATGCAACAGCTCGACGGCGTCGGCACTCGCGCCCTCGGCGGCGGCCGCCTCCGCCGCGCGCAGCCAGGAGTAGGCCATCTGGTAAGGATCGCCGACCCCCTGCCACGCCCGGCCGGCGGCCGCCCACGCCGCCGCCGTGCCGGCGATCTCGGCGTCGTTGAGCAACGACCATGCGGCGAGCACCGGGATGTCGGCGGGCAGTGCCTCCGCGTGCGCCAGCAGGGTCTTCAACGCCCGCTCCGCTCCCGCCGCGGCCCCGGGATCGCGCAGCACCCGGGCGCGTTCCTGCTCCTGCACCGCAAGCCGCGTGCCGAGCGCGGTGAGCGGCCAGGCGTACCGGGCCATTCCCGGCCGGAACGAGGAGTCGAGGCTTATCAGCACCACTTCCAGCGCATGGCCGCGATCGCCCCGCTCGAGGGCGAGTTCGGCGGTGATCTGATCCAGCGAGAGCTGGTGCTGCGGCTGTGGATCCACCTCCGGCCGGCTCCGCAGCGCTCGCTCGAGTCCCGCCTCGGCGCCATCGGGATCGCCACGATGCAGGATCATGAACGCGCGGTTGCGCAGCAGCATGCTCTGGTGCCGCGGCGGCGGGCCGAGGTGCAGAACCTCGTCGATCAGGTCCAGTGCCTCGGTCCACCGGCCGAGCGCGACCAGCGGCTCGACGACGTTGAGGTTGAGGAACGCGCCGGTCGTGCGCTCCAGCCCGGCGGCGCGGGCGCGTGCGACCGCCGAGCGCCCGATCTCGATGGCCTCGTCGTACCGTCCGAGGCAGGTGTGCGCGTCGATCAGGTTGACGGTCGCGCGCAACGCCTCCTCGAGGAGGCCGGCGCGGCGCGCCTGCTCCTGGGCCTCGCGCGCGCAGATGATGGCCAGCGCGTACTCGCCGTCCTGTCCGTGGACGATGCCCATGGAGTTCAGCGCGACGGCCATCGCGCGGGGCGAGTCGACGGTACGCGCGACGTCGAGCGCGCGTACGCCGTGCGCCCGGGCCTCCGGGTAGATGTTGGCAAGGCTCTGCGCACACGACAACCGCGCGTAGGCAAGCGCGATGCCCTCCGCTTCGCCGGCGCGCTCGGCCAGCCGGGCGGCCTCGAGCAGGTCGGGGATGTCGTTCTGCCGCAGCTGCACCCGAATCCAGGCCCGGCGTACCAGCACCGCAGCGACCCGACCCGGATCCCGCTCACCGTCGAGCTCGGCCAGCGCGCGACTGGCATAGGCCAGGGCCCGGTGCGCGTCGCCGGCGTTCAGCGCGGCCTCGCTGGCATCGGACAGCACGCGCGCCTCGTCCTCACCGATCCGCTCGGCGGCGTCGGGCACCTGGGCCCACAGCGCGAGCACGCGCTCGATCAGGTCGAGCTGCTCGGCGTAGGCGAAGGACGCCGCCGCATCCGCCGATGCCGCCCAGGCCGCGCGGAGCGCGAGGTCGAGCACGTGGGCGTGGTCCCAGTGGTAGGCCACCTCGATGCTCGCGCGTCCCTGCGGCACCACGGTGGGATCGGCCTCGATCGCCTCGGCCAGCGCTCGGTGCATCGCGACCTGTTCGCCGGGGAGGAACTCGTCGCACACGGCCTCGCGGATCAGGGCGTGCCGGAAGCTCACGGTGTCGGCGTCGGCGACCAGCACGTTGTGCTCGACCGCCTCGCGCAGCGCGACGTCGAGCTCGGCCGGCGCGCCCGGCCAGCAGGCGGCCAGCAGCCGGTACGACGTGCGCTGGCCGGCCGCGGACGCGATCCGCGCGACCTGCTGGGCCGGCTCGCTGACGCGCTGCAACGCGCGCAGCAGCAGATCCCGCAGGGTCCCGTCCAACTCGCCCGAGACCCCGGCGTCGCTCACGAGGGCCTCGACGAAGAGCGGGTTACCCTCTGTGCGGCGCATCAGCTCGTCGATGATCGGCTTGGTCGCCACCGTCCCGGCGATCCCCTCGAACTGCGCGGCCACGTCCGGCCGGGCCAGCCGGGCGAGGGCGAGGTGCTCCACGGAGGGCAGCCGCTCCAGCTCGGCGACGAACCGGCGCAGCGGGTGCCGGCGATGCAGATCGTCGGACCGGTAGGTCGCGAGCACCAGCAGCCGTCCCGCGCGCACGTTCCGAGCGATGAAGGCGAGCATGTCGCGGGTCGAGCGGTCGGCCCAGTGCAGGTCCTCGATAACCAGCACGAGGGTCCGGTCCTCGGCGAGCCGCTCGAGAAGGAGCAGGAAGGCCTCGAACAGGCGGGTACGGGCGAGGCCGGTGTCGTCGCCGCCGGGGTGGCCGAATTCCGGGGACAGTCCGCCGAGCGGGGACGGATCGGGACAAAGGCGTTGTACGCCGGCCGCGCCCTCGGTGCGCACCAGCTCGCGCAGGATCGCCGTGAACGGGGCGAATGGGAGGCCCTCGGCGGACAACTCCACGCAGCCGCCGGCCAGCACCCGCGCCCCTGCCTCGACTGCGGAGGGCTGGAACTCGGCAACGAGGCGCGTCTTGCCGATCCCGGCCTCACCGGCGATGACCACGACGCGGGGCTGTCCGGCGGACGCCGCGGCCAGATGCTCATGCAGCCGGCGCAGCTCACCGACCCGGCCGACAAGGACCGGGCTGCTTACCCGCATCGCCACATCAGCGAGCATGCCAGTCAAGGCCGACATCGGTCTTCCCAGTTTCGCGCCGGGTGAACGGAACGTCCGCCCGCTCCCGCCCCCCGACTCTGAGAGGACCGACGCCGCTGACACCAATGCCGCTGACACCAATGCCGCTGACACCAATGCCGCTGACACCAATGCCGTAGAGACCACTGCCGTAGAGACCACTGCCGTAGACACCGCCGCCGCTGGGGCCGATGGCGATCAGACCCATGCCGATACGAAAGGGCGCACCCCGCGACGGCCCGCCGCCGCTCAACGAGTGATCGTCGTCGTCGGCTCACCGAGAAGGTAGAGCGCCGTGTCCACTGCGGCGCGCTGCTCGAGCTCGAGCCGGGGGGCCGGTCCGGCGGCACGCGGCGGCTCGGGCGCGATCGGGCCGGCTCCTGGCGCGCCGGACAGCACCTCGCTGCGGCTGGCCAACCGGCGCGCGGAGCCGGGGAAGCTCTCCGCGGAACGGTTCGGGACCGCGCCGGTCCCGGCGAGCCGCGGCGCCGGGTGGACGTCGTGCGCGGCTCGCTGCCCGGCCTGCCGCTGCGTCGGCGGTGCCGCCCGTGGCTGCTGCATCGCAGAGGGTGCCGCCTGCGCCCGGCGCTCCGCCGGATCCGCCTCCGGCCGCGCCGGAAGTGGGCGGACCGGCGCGGCCGGGCGGGCCTCGCGCACTCGTCGGCCGGACCGGTGGCCGAGGAGCCGGCGGGTGAGCCGCGCGAGGGTAGAGGGTCGGCGATTCTCATCGTGCAGCGACCGGGCGACGCGCTCGCGGTCGGCGACCCGGCGCATCTCGTCGATGCGTGCCGCCGCAACCTCAAAAGTCAGACTCGGCTGCATGGCTACCTCCCTGCACTGCGAGCACCGGTCCTTGTCGATCGATGCGCTTCTCCGACGTCCTTTACTCTCACCGCCTGAGGTAGCCGGCGGCATCGGAAGAACTCCGCGATTGGGACTTCGTAGCGCCTTAGATCTGCTCGCCGCACCGGCTGGGTGCCTTAGCCGGGCCTTGGCCGGCCGCGCCGAGTGCCGATGCGGGCGGGGATGACCCGGGCTTCGGCGGGTTGCCGTGTACGCCGCCCGCGGCTCACGGCCGGTGGGGCTCCAACAACGTGACCGGAGCGGGCGGCCGGCGGGACCAATGAGGTCACCCTGACAAACGCCGCTGACGCTTGGTCAGCAGCACCGTTTGGTCAGCAGCACCGTTTGGTCAGCAGCACCGTTTGGTCAGCAGCACCGTTTGTCAGCAGCACCGTTTGTCAGCAGCGTCGTACCGTCGCCGCCTTTCGCGCGGCGTCGAGTCGATGAAAGGATCGACGGATGGATTACACAACTCTGGGTCGCACCGCCTTGTCCGTCAGCAAGCTCTGCCTGGGGACGATGAACTTCGGGCAGCACACCTCGGAGGAGGACTCCCACGCGGTCATGGACCGCGCGCACGAGCTCGGCGTCAACTTCTTCGACACGGCCAACCGCTACGGCGGGCCGGGTCACGCCGGCCGCACCGAGACGATCATCGGGAGCTGGTTCGCCAAGGGAGGCGGCCGCCGGGACCGGACCGTGCTCGCGACCAAGCTCTTCGGCGCGATGAGCGACTGGCCCAACGACGGCAAGCTGTCCGCGCTCAACATCCGCAAGGCCTGCGACGCGTCGCTGGCCCGGCTCCAGGCCGACCACATCGACCTCTATCAGATGCATCACGTGGACCGCGATGCGCCGTGGGACGAAATCTGGCAGGCGATGGAAGTCCTGACCCAGCAGGGCAAGATCCTGTACGTCGGATCGTCGAACTTCGCCGGCTGGCACCTCGCCAAGGCCAACGAGGCCGCCCGCGCCCGCAACTACCTCGGCCTCGTCAGCGAGCAGTCGATCTACAACCTGATGACCCGCGAGGTCGAGCTCGAAGTGCTCCCGGCCGCGCTTGAGTATGGCGTCGGCGTGATCCCGTGGAGCCCGCTGCACGGCGGGCTGCTCGGCGGCGTACTCGCCAAGGAGCGCAAGGGCGTGCGCCGCGCGGAGGGCCGCGCCAAGGATGCGGTCAAGACCCACCGCAAGGCGATCAAGGCCTACGAGGACCTGTGCGACGGGCTGGGCGAGGAGCCGGCCAACGTCGCCCTGGCCTGGCTGCTGCACCAGCCGGCCGTGACCGCCCCGATCATCGGGCCACGGACCATGGAGCAGCTGGACGGGGCCCAGCGCGCCGTGTCCCTGCGGCTGACGAGGGACACGCTGAGCGCGCTGGACGAGATCTTCCCGGGCTACCAGAGCGCGCCCGAGCACTACGCCTGGTAGGGCGTTCCGGACCCGAGAGTGGGGCGGATCGTGCACCGGATCGGTGCCCGATCCCGCCCCGCTGTTGCGTGTGCGCTCTCACGCCGCCAGGTCGAACCGGCAGCCCCGGCCCGCACCGACGCGAGAGATCGCGCCAACCCCGCCGGCGCAGGACGGTCACCACCTCGGCTGTCACCTCGCAGGGCGTATCGCCCGGCTCGGGCGGTGCCGGGTCAGGAGGTCAGGGACCGCTCGTCGACGGTCTCCAGCGCGACCCGGCCGTCCCGTCGTACGACCCGCTGCAGCGACGCCGTGGCCTCGCGCCCGTCGAGCACGAGCGTGGCGATCTCGTTGCCGAAGAACGGGCCGGCGCTGCGTTCCCACGTCAGGTCGGTCCCCGGTCCCTTGCCGAGGCGGCGCAGCGACGCGACGAGGGCCGTCATCGCCCGCGACCAGCTGAGCCGGAAGGCGAGATGCATCACCTCCTGGACCTCGTTGTGCATCGGCGAGCAGACCAGCTGGTAGACGCGGGACACCGAGGACGGGATCCGGGCTCGGGCCACGTAGGCGTGGTGCACGTCGCCGGAGAGCACGCAGATCGTCGCCGGCGCCGGGCCCCGCTCGCCCCGGGCCAGCGCGCCGATCGCGGCGGCGAGCCGGTCGAAGGACGTGCGGAAGGCCGCCCAGTGCTCGAGATCGCTGGCGCGGCGGGCCTTCTCGCCAAGTCCGGCCAGCCGGCGGCCACGGGTGCCCGCGGCGATCGCCTCGGTCGCCGTCTCCAGCTCGTGCAGCGCCGGTGGCATCAGCCACGGCAGCGACGTACCGATCACCACGTGATCGACGGCACCGGCCAGCTGGCCCTCCAGCCACGCGAAGTCGCCATCGCAGAGCATCGCGCGCTCCCGCGCCGAGACGACCCGCCCGGCACGCGTATCGAGTACGAGCAGCCGCACCCGGCCGATGTCGCGGCCGTAGGACCAGGTCGGTCCAGGCTCGCCGTCGCCGACGCGGTCCGCCGCCGCGGCGTGCCCGCGCACCATCGCGGTCGCGTCGCCGCTGGCGCGGACCCGGTCATAGATCGGGTCGGCCCGCAGCTGCGCCGACGAGAGGTTGCCGATGTGCTGATAGACCCAGTACGACGACAGGCCGGAGACGATCCGCTCCTGCCACCAGTCGGTCGCCTTCATCTCCGCGCGCCACGACTCCGAGGTGTTCCAGTCATCGCGCACGTCGTGGTCGTCGAAGATCATCGCCGTCGGCACGGTCGAGAGCAGCCAGCGGATGGCCGGATCGCCCCAGCTCTCCTCGTAGAGCTTGGTGTATTCGCAGAAGTCGGCGACGTCGGCACCGGGCGGGCGGTGCAGGTCGCGCCGCGAGGCGATGAAGTCCTGCATCGCATCGGAGGTCTCATCGGCATAGACCTGATCGCCGAGCATCAGCAGCAGATCGGGCCGGCGGTCGGCGTCGGCAGTCACCAGCTCAGCCGCGTACGCGGCGAGCGCGTCGTCCTCCATCGAGGCCGACGCGGTCTCCGGGCTGGCATAGCGGCAGGACCCGTAGATCATCCGCAGCGGCTGATCGGGGGCGCGGGTGCGGATGAGCGGGGACGGGTACGCCGTGTCGGCCGGCGGCCAGACGACCTCGCCGTCGAGCCGGACGTCGTACGCCGTGCTGCTGCCCGGAGCCAGCCCGGCGATCTCGACCAGCGCGTAGTGGTGGCCCGATACGCTCCACGTCCGCTCCGACCCGCCGAGGATCGCCACGGTGGCCGGCGCGTCGGTCTCCACCCACACCGTCGCGGAATCCTCGTCGACGTGACGCAGGACGGGGCCGAGCTTGAGTCTGGGCACCGGACCATTCCAGCAGGTTGGGGCGGGCGAGTCACGCCGGCGGTGCTGGAGCGGTCCGCGGCCGGTTCACCGGCCCAGCGCGATGCGGGCGACGCTCTCGTGGCGGGCGTTCGAGCCGAGGTAGCTCCGGATCAGCTCGATTTCGGCGACCGCGAAGGGCGGGCCGGGCGGCAGGTCGAGCAGGTCGGCGCCGGCGCGTATCCCCGGTCGGCGCCACCGGCCGACGGTGAGGTGCGGCGAGAAGCCCTTGCCCTCGGCCGGTGCCCGCGCCGACCTGCAGGCACGGCGTACCGCGCGGGCCAGTCCCTCCAGACCGTCGAGATCGCCGTCGACGCCGACCCAGAGCACCGCCGGCGGCCCGCGCCCGGGGAAGGTCCCCGAGCCGGCCAGCCAGATGGTCGGCGCCGCGTCGGCGGCCGCAGCCTCGGCCAGCGCGGCGGTCAGGCGCGGGAGGTGTGCCTCGTGCACCTCGCCGAGAAAGGCCAGCGTCAGGTGCCACGTGCGCGGGTCGGTCCACGACGGTGCGGTCGGGAGGTCCCGCACCGCTTCGACCGCGGCCGCCACCCGCGCCAGCGCGGCCTCGGGCGGCCGGACACCGACGAAGAGACGCACCGCGCCAGCGTCGCAGATCCGTGGCCCACCCCGTTTCTCTCCCTTTTGATTGGTCCCTTCCGGTCGCCGGGGTGTCGAGGACCAAACGTGGCCAGTCGACGGGCGGCAACCGCAATGGATCACGTCGATGTCGGAGGCCTGAGCCGGACGCCCGTCTCAGCCGGCGGCCCGCCGGCGCAGGGTCATCGGCGATCCGGCGGTCGCGCGGACGAGGCTGGAGCCTTCGGGTACGGCGAGGTGCAGGCGCGGGATCGCTCCGAAGCGGGTGGTCTCGACCCGCACGCCCTCCCGCCGCGCGAGCAGCAGCGACAGCACGATCGCCCCGCCGATGGAGGCGATCCCACCCATGGCGATGCTGGCCCGCGGGCTGATCACCTGCGCCAGCCAACCGATCAGCAGCGATCCGACCGGACCGCCGCCCATGAAGCACAGCAGGTAGAGCGACATCACGCGGCCGCGCATCTCGAGGCTGGTACCCATCTGCACGGCGGCGTTGCAGGCCGTGGTGAAGACGATCGTGGCGACGCCCATGGGGATCAGCATGATCGCGAAGCTCGCATAGGTCGGCATCACCGAACAGGCGCTCTCGATCACCCCGAACGCCAGCGCCGAGCCGATCAGCATCCGCAGCCGGGGGCGGCGCAGGCGCCGCGTCGAGACCAGCGCGCCGGTGAGTGACCCGACCGCCAGCATGGTCGTGAGCAGTCCGTAGGACCTGGCATCGGAGTGGAAGGTGCCCTTGGCCATCAAGGCGGCCGTGACCTGGAAGTTCAGCCCCAGCGTCGCGACCACGAACAGCAGCGCCATCGGCAGCATCAGATCGCGCCGCTCCCGGACGTAGCGCAGCGCCGCGCGCAGCTGTCCCGCCGCCCGCGGCAGCAACGCGATCGTCTGCAGCTCCGACGTACGCATCATGACCAGCGCGACCAGGGCCCCGATGCACGACACCGCGTTGACCAGAAAGAGCGGGCCCTCCCCGATCACCGAGATCAGCACCCCGGCCACGGCCGGCCCGACGATCCGCGACAGGTTGAAGGTCGCGGAGTTGAGGCTGACGGCGTTCGGTACGTCGTCCCGGCCCACCATCTCGACGACGAAGGCCTGCCGGGAGGGATTGTCGATGCTGGTGATCACTCCGAGCGCGAGGGCCAGCAGGTAGACGTGCCAGACGTGCACCTGGTGCGAGACGATCAGCAGGCCGAGGACCAGCGACGCGATGCCGGTGGCGGTCTGGGTGATGAGCAGCAACTTGCGCTTGTCGCAGCGGTCGGCGATGACCCCGCCCCACAGGCTGAAGAGCAGGGTCGGGGCGAACTGCAATGCGCTGACGATGCCGAGCGCCGTACCACTGTTGTGCGTCAACCCGAGGACCAGCCAGTCCTGCGCGACCCGCTGCATCCACGTCCCGGTGTTGGAGACGATCTGGCCCATCGCGAAGTACCGGTAGTTGCGCACTCGCAGGCTGCGGAACATCGATCCGCGCTCGCCCGGTCCGGCACCTTTAGTGGCCCGCCTGCCCGGGCGGCCCGCCGGTACGACGCGGCGATGGTCATCGGGTCCGGCCGTCACGTCGGCGAGGTCCGCCGTCGAAGCGGCGGAGCTCGCCGTCGCAAAGGCGGAGCGGGCCGGCGCGACACCCGGCGCTGAGCCGGCGCCGGCCGCTTCGTCCCGGGCGAGGATCCGGCCCGGAGTCAGGATTCGAGCAGCCGGTCGATCACCTCGACCGCCTTGCGCAACGTCTCCCGATCCTGGCGTGGTAACTCGCTGATCCGTTGGCACAACCACGCCTCGTGGGCGCGCACCTCCTCGTGAAGTAATTCCGTTCCCGCGGGCATGACCGAGACCAGCACCTGACGACGATCGGTCGGGTGGGACACGCGCTGGACGTAGCCGCGCGCCTCCAGCGCGGCCAGCACCCGCGTCATCGACGGCGGCTGCACCTTTTGGTGAGCGGCAAGCGTTCCCGGCGTCATGGATCCCCGGCGCTGCAGCGCGGACAGTGCCGAGCGCTCGGCATCGAGACCGCCTGCCAGCCCTTCGCCTTGGCGGCGTGGTAGCGCAACCGCCGGTTGAGCCGCGTCACCGCGCCGCGCACCGCGCTGGCGAGGACGCCCATCGGGGGCGCCACGGCCTGAGTCATATTCGTTAGCTTACGTCACTAACTCTCTCGGCGCTCACTCCGCCCGCACTTTTGGCGGTGCCGCGTCGCAGACGACGCAGCGGCGCCAAAACCGCGGTGGTGGGATTCAGCTGCGGTCGAGTACGGCGACCCGACCGGTGATCGCCGGAGGTCGGGGCGGGCCGGTTTCGCTTCCGCATCAGGCGAAATGACCTTGAAGGCGTACGACGCGCCGGCGCCGTGTCCGGGAATGCGGATGGCCCGCTCGCGCTGATCGATCCACTCGCCGAGCCCGGCGAAGCCCACGACCGCCCGCGCGCCGTCCCGTGCGACGAAGCTCCATCTTGCCGCTGCTCTATCGCGCTGAAGGAATGTTGCGTCCGGGGCCGCTCGGCCACTGCGGCGCAGGGTGAGGCAGTAGCGGGGCGACGCGGACCCGATCCCCCACCGACGACAACGGCCGGTCGCGCGCCGCGGCTGGGTCGCGCGTTTCGACCGGCACGGACTGACGGCTCGGCCGCTGTCTAGACTCCCGCGGCGTTGCGGATCGGATCGATCGCGAAGTAGGCCACGAACAGCAGCGCCACCAGCCACAGCAGCGGGTGGATCCCCCGCGCCCCGCCCTTGACGGTGCGCAGGACGACATAACTCACGACCCCTGCCCCGATCCCCACCGTGATCGAATAGGTGAAGGGCATCAGCACCATCGTCAGGAAGGCCGGCACGGCGACCGAGAAGTCGGTGAGGTCGAGATCGCGGACCTGCGCGATCATCAGCGTTCCGACGACGACGAGAGCCGGGGCCGCGGCTTCAGACGGTACGACGGCCACCAGCGGCGACAGGAACATCGCCACCACGAAGAGCAGACCGGTCACGATCGAGGCGAGGCCGGTGCGGGCGCCATCGCCCACGCCGGCGGCCGATTCGACGTACGTCGTATTGGACGAAACGCTCGCGGCGCCGCCGGCCATGGCGGCCACCGAGTCGACGAAGAGCACCGGCCCGATCCCTGGCAGGTTGCCCTGCGAATCGAGCAGGTCGCCCTCCTTGGCGACGCCGACGACAGTGCCCATCGTGTCGAAGAAGTCCGAGAGCATCAGGGAGAACACGATTAACAACGCGGCGACGACGCCGATCCGCTCGAAGCCGCCGGCGAGGGAGAAATGCCCGAGCAGCTTCAGGTCCGGGCGGTCGGCGACCTTGTGCGGCCAGCTCGGCACGTTGAGGGCCCAGCCGGACGGATGCGCGCCCTTGGCGTCGACCGCCGGACCCGCCTTGGCGAGCTTCTCGACGATGATGGCCAGGATCGTGTTGACGACGATCCCGATCAGGATCGCGCCCTTGACCCGTAACGCCACCAGCGCGGCCATCAGAATCAGGCCGATCACAAAGACGAATTCCGGCCAGCTGTTCAGGCTCCCGGTCCCGGTGGTCCCCCACTGCAACGGCACCGTCGTCTTGGCGACGTCGGGGATGCGTCGTACGACGCCCGCGTCGACGAAGCCGATCAGCGCGATGAAAAGCCCGATGCCGACCCCGATCGCGGTCTTGAGCTGAGCCGGGATGGCGTGCACGACCGCGGTCCGGAAGCCGGTGAGCACCAGCGCGGTGATGATGATGCCCTCGCACACGACCAGACCCATCGCCTCCGGCCAGGTCATCTGCCGCGCCACGTTGCCGGCGATGAAGGCGTTGAGGCCGAGCCCGGTCGCGAGGGCGAACGGATACCTGCCGATGCCGCCCATGAGGACGCTCATGACCGCGGCGACGAGGGCGGTCCCCGCCGCGACGGGTGCGGAGCCGAGGACGTTGTGATGGATGTCGGGCGAGCCGCCGATGATGATCGGGTTGAGTACCACGATGTAGGCCATCGTGAAGAAGGTGACGAGACCGCCGCGGATCTCCCGGCGCATCGTGGATCCGCGGGCGGTGATCGAGAAATATCGGTCGAGGAAGGACGGACCCGGCGAGGTCGTGCTCACGCGCTGCCTCCGAAGGCGGTACGGGGCGGACATTTCAGGGGCGCCTCATTGCGCGCTGGTGTGTGGCCTAACGGGCCGGCCCGACCGGCCGGCCCATCCGGGGGCCTGTCCGGCTGACGTTGCCGGCTCAGGCCCACCATCGGGCACCGCAGGGGGCGACCACCGGTAGCGTGCCGTATGTGCCCGCCTCGCCGCGACCCGCCCCGCCGCCGCTGCAGGTCCGGGCACAGGTCGTGGTGGCGATCGGCACTGCGGCGTGGTTCGTCGCCTTCGTCCTCGTCGCGATCTGGCACCGATCGCTCGCCGACCACGGCCACGGGGAGTGGCTCTGGATCACCCTCGCCGGCTGGGTCTTCGGGCTGGTCGGGCTGCCGTTGAGCGCCGTACAGACGCGCTCGGCGCGGCGGCGGGCCGAGGCCCGGCGCGCCGAGGCCGGCAGACCGGACGGGCCGGCCGGCGCCGCCGGAGCGCCCGCCCGCACCGAACCGCCGGCCCCGCACTGACACCCGTCCGGCGTATCAGCGGCAACCGGCGATCAGCTCGGGTGGGACGAGACGAGCGAGGCGTAGGCCACGGTATTGCTCTCGTAGTGACCGGTACCGGGGTTGAAGGTGCCACCACAGGTGATCAGCCGGAGCCCGGCATGGTCGATGTTCCCGTAGACGGCGAGCGTCGGGAAGTCGTCCTTCGGATACGACACGACCCCGTCGATGCGGAAAACCCCGACCACACCGTCGGAGCGCGCGATGTCGACCGTGTCGCCCGGCCTGAGCTTGCCCAGGTCGAAGAAGACGCCGGGACCGTACTTCGCCGAGTCGACGTGGCCCAGCAGGACGGACGGTCCGAGCTGGCCGGGTGACGGTGAGCCGGTGTACCAGCCGGCCGGCGAGTGCGGGTCGGACACCGGAGGGACGGCGATCGAGCCGTCCTTTTGCTGGCCGAGCTTCATGATCGACGAGCTGACGCCGATCGTGGGGATCGACAGCCGTTGCGGCGTTGCGGCCGGCAGTATCGGGCCCTTCGTTGGCGGGACCGCCGGCTTCGAGGGTCGGGTGGCCGCCAGGGTCTTCGGCGCCGTCGGGGCGCGCGGCTTGCCCGTGGTCCGCGTCGGGGGGACCGATGTCGCCCGTGCCGGCCCGGCGGCCGACGACCGGGCGGCCGGCGACTGGGACGGCGTACCCGTCGGCGCGGCGGTCGAGTCGAGCAGTGTGCCCGCGGCCGATCGCGGCGGTTCGGGTGCGGACTCCTGGGCCTGCAGACCGACGACGAGCAGTACGACGCCGACGACGACGAGCACGACGGCCGCCGACGTGGCGATGACGCCGCGCCGGCCGCCGAATGTCGTTCTGCTCACCGCTCACCGTGCTCCGGGTCTGCACTCACCGGCGCCGCCGGCGGTAGCTCAATGTCAGTTCGCTCGAGTCCGCGGCCGCTCAGGCCCGGCCGGCCGAACGACGGCGACGGTAGGCGAAGGCACCGCCCGCACCGGCCAGCACGATCGCACCGGCTCCGGCGACCAGCTGGGCACGGTCCTCGGTGCCCGATGTGCTGCCACCGCCGGTTGCGACCGAGCCGTTGGGCATCGCGCTCATCTGCGCGGCCGAGAGCACGCCGCATAGCGCGGGGCTGGTCGCCGCCAGCGGCAGGCTCGGGTCGAGGTCGCTCTTCTCGCCCTGCGCCTTTTTCGACAGCGTCGACGGGTCGAGACCGTGTATGACGATCACCGCGGTACCGCCCTTGACGGCGGCCACCGTCTGCGAGTCGAGGCTGATCGTCCGCTGGTACGTCGTCGACGGGCCACCGGGCATCCGGTCAATGGCCAGAGCGGAGCTCATCGACGTGTCGCCCTTGGTGGTCAACGAGGTCATGTGGCCGCCGTAGTCCTTCAGACCTTCGGTCGTCGAGATGGTGCCGTCGCCGTTGGTGTCGACCGACGGCTCGGGGCACCGGCCCTGGCCGCCGACGTGGATGTGCTCGGCGTGCGGGTAGGGCCCGCCGTTGAACGTGCCGGCCAGGCCGGACCACTTCAGGTTGACGTCGGCGGAGTCATTGGCGTGCAGGGTGATCCACGCCGTGCCGCTGCCCCCGGAGCCGTTGATCGAGCTCAGGGTGCTCTGGAATGTCCATGCGTCGGCGGCCGACGCCGTCGAGGACGCGGCGAGCGGCGCAGCGATGAGCGCCAGCGGTGCAGCAGCGCCGAGAATGCGGGAGATGCGCGACGGGCTCATGAAAGGGTGCTCCTTCTCGTTCGGGTGGCAGCGCACCGTCAGTCTTACCCCCTGTGACCAGGGTGCGGGGCCACCTTGCGATCAGTTCATCCGCTCGCGCGGATAATGTGATCGGCGGCTCCATCGTGGGCTCCGAACCGCCATCCCTGACCGTGTGCGAGCGCGACCTCGTGGAGAACGATGAGAAGCACCGAATTCGAATCCCGTGCCACCGAGACCGCTGACCCGAAATCCCGGACCGATCCAGCCGCTGTCGGGCCCGCCGGCGCGCGGTGGACGCCGGCTGACGGCATAGCGACCGAGGCCGC
>JBBSHJ010000073.1:0-16176 GCA_038253135.1 Mycobacteriales bacterium
GTGATCGGTCTGCTGTAGTCGGCTTCACCGTCGGCGTCGAGTGGATACCAGAGAGGGAAGGGAACGCCGTAGAACCTTTGCCGGCTAATCAGCCAATCACCAGTCAAACCCTTGGCCCAGTTCTCGAACCGGTGCCGCATGAAGTCCGGATGCCACTCGATCTCCCGCCCGCGGGCGATCAAGGCGTCGCGCAGATCGGCGTCGCGGCCGCCGTTCGTGATATACCACTGGCGGCTGGTGACGATCTCGAGCGGCTTGTCGCCCCTCTCGTAGAACTTCACCGGGTGCGTGATCGGCTTCGGCTCGCCGTCGAGATCGCCGGACTCGCCCAAGAGTTCGAGAACTCGCTTCTGGGCCGAGAAGACCGTCTTGCCGGCGAGCTCGGCGTACGCCGTCCGGCCGCCGTCCGATTCGATCCAGTCCGGGGTGTCAGGGACGATCCGCCCGTCGCGGCCGATCACCGCCCGGGTCGGCAGCGACATCTCGCGCCACCAGGTCACGTCGGTGGCATCGCCGAAGGTGCAGATCATCGCGATGCCGGCGCCCTTGTCGGGGTCAGCCAGGCGGTGCGCGACGACCGGCACCCCGACGTCGAATAGCGGCGTCCGCACCGTCTGTCCGAGCAGCCGCTGGTAGCGCACGTCGTCGGGATGCGCCACCAGAGCGACGCAGGCCGGCAACAGCTCGGGTCTGGTGGTCTCGATGTGGACCGGCCCGCCGGTGCCGTGGAAGCCCACGCGGTAGAAGGCCCCCGGCTGCTCCTTGTCCTCCATCTCGGCCTGCGCGACCGCCGACTGGAAGGTCACATCCCACATCGTTGGCGCGTCCGCTTGGTAGGCCTCACCGCGGTCCAGGTTGCGCAGGAAACCGCGTTGCGAGACACCCCACACGTCGCGCGTGACCGTCCGGTAGAGCAGCAACCAGTCGACGGAGAGGCCGAGGTGCTGCCAGAGCAACTGGAAGGCCTTCTCGTCCTCGACCGTGAGCCGGTCGCACAACTCGACGAAGTTGCGACGAGAGATCGGCACCTGACGCTTCCGGTCAGGTTTGGTCGGGGGGGTGAGCTCGGGGTCGTAGGGCAGCGACGGGTCGCACCGGACGCCGTAAACGTTCTGCACCCGCCGCTCGGTCGGCAGGCCGTTGTCGTCCCAGCCCATCGGGTAGAAGACGACCTTGCCGCGCATCCGCTGGTACCGCGCGATCGCGTCGGCGTGGGTGTAGGACCAGGCGCTGCCGATGTGCAGGGTGCCGCTGGCGGTTGGCGGTGGGGTGTCGATCGAATAGATCTGCTCGCGGGTCGCGGTGCGGTCGAAAGCGTAGGTGCGCTGCTCGTCCCACACGCCTACCCACTTCGCCTCGAGACCATCGAGGGTGGGCTTGTCCGGCATCTGCCGGTGCGTCGCGGGAGGAGCGTCGGCCATGCCGTCCATCGTATCGGCGGCCGACGAGGGAGCGAGCACCCGCTCGGATCGACGAGGGAGCGAGCACCCGCTCGGATCGACGAGGGAGCGAGCACCCGAGCGAGGAACGAGCGAGGCGCGCAGCGACCGAGGAGACCGAGCAGAAATATCGCAGAGGAACGAGCGAGGCGCGCAGTGACCGAGCGCCAGCGAGGGAAGGCACCGGTCGGGGTGCCTTCCCTCGAGACGTCACTGGCTGAAGATGCCCAGCATGCTCGGGACCGGACGCTGGTAACCGTCGGCGGGCCGGGCTACCTGCCAGGTGCGGGCCCAGTCGCGGACCGACAGCTGGGTCGAGCCGCCGCCGTCGAACATCATGGCGTCGCTGACGCCGAGCTCACGCATCACACCGGTCGCCTCGCGCAGCGACAGGCCGGCGTGTCCGTAGTACGAGTTGTCCTTGATGCCCTCGCACACCGCGACGTACAGCGTCGTACCGCCGTCGGCGATGCCGACAATGGTTCGCGCCACCTGGCGGTCGGACACGCAGGCGGCATTCGCCTGCAGGATGCCATTGCGGATCAGGATCAGCCCGACGCCGAGGGCCTCGTAAACCGTGCGGCCGGTCGACGTGGTCGCGGGCTGCATCATCTTGCCGAGCCTGAGGCCGATGCGGGGCTTGAGCGCATTGAGCCGATCCACACCGCGCCCCTGGGCCACCAGCACGTAGCCGTTCGTCGGTCGGGCCTGCGTGGTGAACCGTTGGCTGATCGCCGTGATCCGATTATTGGCCACGAAGATCTCCTCGACGCGTCCCGACGAGATCACGTACGACATCGGTGTGTTCCCCCACATCGCGCCATACATTCCGATCCCGTCGGCCGCGAGGTTCTGACTGTTCATGGTGTTGAGGGCCAGCACCTTGCCGTTCGCCCAGATGATCTCGTTCATCTTCACCTTGGCCAGGCCGACGTGCCCGTCGCGATATCCGACGAGGGCGTCCTGGGCGACGAAGCTGCCCTTGCGCGTGGTGCCGTTAAGGACCTCCGGTCCCCACGCCGTCCATGTCTGTCCCCAATAGAAGAAGTCGGCGTTGGTGGCGACGAGACCGTAACGCGTGTGTCCGAGCCGCTGCGTGGACGTCGCCCGGCTGTTCAGCGCCTGACCCGCGATCGGCCCGAACTTGACCCGCGGGCGGCCGACCGTCTTCGCCTTGAGCAGGAAGAGTCTCGTGCGGTCCAGGGCGGTCCAGCGGTGCACGTACATTCCGGGACGGCTGTACGTCGTGTGGACGGAGCGGTTCTGGTAGGGGCTACCCGGCTTGGAACACGGCAAGCCCTTGGTGGTGATTCCCGTCGTGCTCGTCGCCGGCGGTACGACGCCCGGGCCGCTCTCGGCGGGCGCACCCGCGGAGGATTGCCCCGCGGCGCCCGCCGTTGCGGACAGGGCCAGTGCCGTGAGCATGGCGGCCGACCCGGCCGCGATCCTGCGGTGGTGCATGGACTTCCTTCCCTTACCTCACGCACCGGTCTCTCACCGGGTGCGGCGGAAGCCTAAGGGGCGGGAGCACTCCGACGGGGGCGGTTTCGCCCAACCGTTATCAAAAGAAGGTCAAACACTCTCGAACGGGATCGCGTGGAGGCCCGCCGCTACCGACGGTAGGTCGCGGCGAACCCGGCGCGGCCCTGCTGTCCCGGCCGGCTATTGGCTGAAGATGCCGAGGATGCTGGGAACCAGGCGCTGCCAGCCGTCGGAGGAGCGCGCCATCTGCCAGGTGTGCGCGGCGTGGCGGACCGACATCTCGGCCGAGCCGCCGCCGTCGAACATCATCGCGTCGCGCACGCCGAGGGACCGCATCACACCGGCTGTCTCCCGCAGCGACATGCCCGCGTCGCCGGTCGCCTGGTTGTCCTTGATGCCCTCGCACACGACGACGTACAGGGTCTTGCCGCCGTCGGCGATACCGAGAACGGTCCTGGCCACCCGGCGGTCCGCGACGCAGGCCGCGTTGGCGTGCAGGTCGCCGTTGGCGATCACGATCAATCCGATGCCGACAGCCTCCTCGACCCTCCGACCGGTCGAGTCCGTCGCCGCGGACATCAGCTTTCCGATCTTCAGTCCCACACGCGGCCCGAGCTTGTTGAGCCGGTCGACGCCGTCGCCCTGGGCCACGAGCACGTAGCCGTCGGCCGGGCGCGGCTCGGTCGTGATCTCGTGGTTGATCCTCGTGATCCTGTCGTGCGAGACGAAGACCTCCTCCGCTCGGCTGGACCCGGACAGGTACAGCCGCGACGTGTTACCCCACAGTGGTCCGTAGAGCCCGACGCCGTCAGCCGGCAGGTTCTGGCTGTTCATGACGTCCAGACCGATCACCTTGCCGTTGGTCCAGATGATCTGGTGCATGGCGACCTTGGTACGGGCGACGTGGCCGTCGCGGTACTGCACGAGCGCGTCCTGCGGCGACGCGTTGCCCTTTCGCGTCACACCGTTCAGCACCTCGGGTCCCCACGGCGTCCAGCTCTGACCCCAGAAGTAGAAGTCGGCGTTGATCGCGGCCAGCCCGTAGCGGGAGTGGTAGAGCCGGCTGTTCACCGCCGAGCGCTGTGCCACCGAGACACCCGGAAGCGGGGCGATCTTCACCTTCTTCGCCCCGACGGTGCTCGCCTTGAGCACATAGAGGTTGGTCCGCCCCGGGGCCGTCCAGCGATGGATCGACATCCCTGGTCGGGAATAGGTCTCGGTCGCGGTGCGGGCCAGGTACGGGCCGTGCGGCGTCGTACAGGGCAGACCTGTTGCACCGTTCGCCCCCGCGTCGGCGGCCACGATTCCTACGACTGCCGTCGCGGCAACGCAGAGTGACAGCGCCACGCGAAGGCTTGGACCGTTGGCCGACCTGTGGCCGAGCATGAGATCCTCCGGTGCTCCAGACTCCGTAAACACTCGCGGCAGGCAGACTACGGAAGACCTACTCCGAACGGAACCACTAGCCCCAATCGCAATCAGGATTTAACTCACGTCACGCCAGACACACCCACCTATTCACCCCGTTCGTTACGCACGGTAACCAGCAGCCTGGATGCGGAAGAGTTCGGAGTAGACACCGGCAGCGGCCATCAGGTCCTCGTGCGAGCCCGCCTCGACCAGCCGAGAGCCCTGCAGCACGAGGATCATGTCGGCCATCCGCACGGTGGAGAAGCGGTGCGAGACCAGCACGGTGATCCGCCCGGCGGTCTCGCCGCGACGGGCCTGCCCGGCAAACGACTCGAAGAGCGCGTGCTCGGTCTCGGCGTCCAGCGCCGCGGTCGGCTCGTCCAACACTTGCAGCAACGGGTCATCCCGCATGAAACCGCGCGCCAGCGCGATCTTCTGCCACTGCCCGAAGGACAGATCGACGCCGTTGTCCCAGGTCGGGCCGAGTTGCGTGGCCAATCCAGCGGGGAGGACCGCCACGACGTCATCCGCCCCGCCGCGGCGTACCGCCGTCGCGACCGCGCCGCGATCGTCGGACCGGGGCAGATCGCCGACGCCGACGGAGTGCCGGGCGGGCAGCTCGAAGGTGAAGAAGTCCTGGTAGGCGCCGGCGAGCCGTTCGCGCCACAGCACCGCCGGGAGCCGCTGCAGGTCGGCACCGTCCACCGTGATCCGGCCGGACGTCGGGGCGTAGAACCGCGACAGCAACTTCATCAGGGTCGACTTGCCGGCCCCGTTGTCGCCGACCACGGCGACGACCGACCCGGCGGGCAAGGCGATCGAGACGTCGTCGAGGGCGAGCCGATCGGTGCCCGGATAGCGGAACGACACGTGCTCGAACGCGATGCCCTCGTTCAGCTGGTCCGGTACGACGCCGTCGGCGGCGTCGCGATGCTCGCTCGCATAGGCCTCGAGCCAGCCGAGCCGCTGGGACGCGTCGAGCCACATCCTCACGAAATCCGCCTCGCCGGCGGTCATCGCCACATACTGCGACAGCCGGCTGCCGGCGGTCACGACCAGCAGCACCTGGCCGGCCGAGGCGGACAGCACGGTGGCGCTGAGCACGACCGCAGCGACGTATGCCGCGGCGAACAGCGCCCAGCTCGCCGCCTGCCACAGCGCGGTGTGCCACCGGGTCCGGGCCAGCGGCGCGTACCACGCGTCCCACGCCGCGCGGCGCCGCCGGATCAGCTCCGGACCGATGCGGGAGAGTCGCACCTCCTTCGCCGGCGGCTGCGTCGTACCGAGAACGAAGAGGTGCCGGTGCCGGCGCTCGTGCGGCGCGACGTCCTCCATCACCCGCTGCGAGACCGCCGACCGACGCGCCGCCACCCAGACCGTCGGCAGCGCGAAGACCAGCAGCAGCCCCATCGCCAGGTGGACCGACATCACCAGGGCCAGCGTGATCAGCAGCCGCACCGCCGAGCCGAGCAGGCTGAAAAGCGCCAGATACATGTGATCGAGCTGGTAGGTCTGCTCCTTGAGGACCGACAACCGGTCGAGGTAGTCCGGCCGCTCCTGGTGCTCGATCGTCGGCACCTGAGCCTGCAGTCGCGCCACGTGGCCCTCGAGCGCGGCCCCGACCCGCATCCGAAAGGTGCGCTGCACCCGGCCGGCGAGGGTCTGCAACAGCCATGACCCGACGCCGGACGCGGCCAGACCGAAGCAACCGAGGTAGACCTCGCCGTGGTGGCCGCGGCCGAGCCCGTCGGCGAGCAGCACCAGCCAGACGGCGAAGAGGCTGCCCGGCACGGCCTCCAGCAGCGCCATGCCGAGGGAGAGCACGATCAGCTTGGGCTCGGCCCGGTAGGCCAGCTGCATGGACCGGCGCAGCGTGGGCAGAGCCTTGGGCAACTCCGCACGCGGGTCCGGCGCAACGGCCGTCCAGCCGGTCACGAGCGGACCTCCGCCGTGTGCATCGCAGCGAGCGCCCCAGCGGGCGGCCGCCACGACGGCGGGCGCGGGCGAGGAGCGGAACGGGGGAGGTCCGCGGGCGGCGCGGTCATGGCCGCTCCTCGGCGAAGCGCGACGCCTGCAGGTCGAACATCGTGCGGTAGCGGCCGCCGGCGGCCATCAGCTCCTCGTGCGTGCCGAGCTCGACCACGTGGCCGCCCTCGAGCACGCAGATTCGGTCGGCATGGCGGACCGTCGAGAACCGGTGCGAGACGAGAATCGTCGTCAGGCCGCGGGTGGCGCGCAGGATCCGGTCGAAGACCTCCGCCTCGCCGCGTACGTCGAGCTGGGCGGTCGGCTCGTCGAGGATCACGACGCGCGCGCCGACCGCGACCGCGGCCAGGGCACGCGCCAGCGCGACCCGCTGCCACTGGCCGCCGGAGAGGTCGGTGCCGCCGGCGTACTGCTTGGAGAGCACCGTGTCGAGCCCGGCCAGCCCGTTCGCGCCGGCCTGCTCGAGGGCCGCGCGTACGACGTCGTCCGGCGCGCCGGCCGGAGCGACGTTCTCGCGCAGCGGCAGCTGGTAGCGGACGAAATCCTGGAACGCGGCGGCGATCTGGGCCCGCCACGAGTCGGGTGCGAGCTTCCGCAGGTCGATGCCATCGACGGTCACCTGGCCGGCGGTCGGGTCGTAGAGGCGAGCGAGCAGCTTGACCAGAGTGGTCTTCCCGGCGCCGTTCTGACCGACGATCGCCAGCGACGTACCGGCCTCGATGGTGAGGTCGAGACCGTCGAGGATGGGCCGATCGCTTCCCCGATAGGAGAAGGACACACGGTCGAAGCGGATCTCCCTCGCCGGGATCCCGTCGGCGCGGCGGTGTCCCGCCGGCAGGCCGCCGACCCGCTCCATGGCCGGGGCGAGTTCCGCAACGACCGGCACAGGCCGGGAGCCGTCGGCCAGCCACCAGTCGAAGTCCATCGTCGCGAGCGCGCTCACACCCGTCGCCGTACCGGCATAGGCGACGAGTCGCGATAGGCCGAGATCACCACTGATCGCGGCGTCGGCAAGAGCCCAGTAGACGAGGCCGTTGCCGGTAACGAGCAGCAGCACGGTCAGACCGACCGAGCGCTCCTTCAGTCGCAGCGCCTGCAGCGAGATCGCCAGCAGCTTGTTGCGGCGTTCGGTGAACCGCGTCGCCGTCCAGTCGGCGAGGCCGAAGAGTCGGATCTCCTTGGCGGCCGGCGAATCCACCGCCATGCGGTAGGCATAGTCGGCGTGCCGCTGGTGCTCCTTCACCTCGTCGGAGCGCCAGTCGTTCCAGGCCACGCTGTTTCGTAACAGCACGTGGGGCGAGACCCAGGCCGCCAACAGGGCCAGCCCGGCCCACCACCGGAAGCCGCACACCACGATCGCGGACACGATGCCGGCGCCGAAGCTCACAAACCCCGAGCCGATGTAGGACATGCAGGTCCGCAACTCCGGCGAGGTGATGCCCAGATCGAAGTCGCGGGCCAGGCTGAAGTCGCTGGCGAGCTCGGGATCCTCCAGGTGCGCGATGCCGACCGGAGCGGTAGCGGCGGTCATCAACCGGTCCTGCAGCACCGCGGAGGTCCGGTCGCCGAGGTTGGTGGCGAGTTCGGTGTGCAACGGCCCGAGCGTCTGGAGCAACGCGAACAGCACGCCGACCACGCTCAACGGCCAGGCCAGCGACCCGCCGCCGGACACCGCGCCGACGAGCCAGCCGATGGCCACGGACAGCGCCGGGGGCAACGCGGCCCGGAGCACTGCCAGCTGCCACCACGCCGCGGCCAGCCGGCGGTCGGCCTGCCAGATCGCGCCGAACAGTAGCTGCCATTCGCCCGAATCGAGCAGCCGGCGCCAGCGGCCGGGCCGCGCTTCGGCTTCGGCTTCGGCTTCGGCTTCGGCCGAGGACTGCGCGGCTAGGGCCATGACGTCACGTGTTCCTCCGCTCGCAGCGCAGACCGGGGTAGTCCGTGCACCAAAATCCGTGGGCGATATCCCCCAGTCAGATCACGTTTCAGCATGCCGGCGGCGGTCGACTGAGGTCTTGACGAAATCCGTCACCGCTTCGTCGCTGCGGCCCTCACGAATCCGATGGTTGCGGAGCGCTCAGCATCAGGTCGTAGCCGTCGGGGTCGACCACGCCGGCCTCCCGGATGCCCCACGGTTGATCGGTCGGCTCGCTGCGGATGCGGTAGCCGGCCGAGCGCAGCCGCTCGACGGTCACGTCGACATCGTCAACAGCGAAGTAACCGAGCGGGTGCGGCTGTGGACCGCCCTCGGTCGCCTGATGCAGCAGCAGCCACGCACCGTCGGAAGTGCCCTTGGTCGGCAGGCGCAGCGTCACGTCGCCCTCGTCGGGCCGCCGCTGCAGCCCCAGCGCGCCCTCATAGAACTTCGCCGACGCCTCGACGTCGGTGCAGAAGATGATGATCCCGTCGAACGCTACGGTGCCCATGTGCTCGCTTCCCCTCGTCGTACGCCGTGCAGTGCGGGTTGCGCAATGCGCATACTAGCGTCATGACCCGACCGATACCAGACCTCGCCGAGGCGCATCCGGCCCCGACGCTGCGCGTCCGACAGCCGTCGCTCGCGGTCACGATGCCGATGACGATGCTGTTGGTCGATTACGCGTTGTCCTTCAAGGCGATGCCGACGCCGGAGCTGACCGCGCTCGCGGAGCAGTTGCCGTCAGACGTCGTGGACGCGAGCTGGCCGGTCCGGGCGTCGATGGCGCACGGCGCGGTGCTGCGGCCGCTGCTGCTGCATCAGCTGCCGGCCGATCATCCTGGCCATGACGACTGGCCGGCCCTCCGGTCATGGATCGCGGGATGGAGCGACGGGTTTGTGCATGGTGTGGTCGACTTCGGGGTCGACTCGGTGATGCACTACGAGGCGCCGCCGCGCGACCCCGAGCCGACGACCGCCGACATCATCGAGCTGCCCGGGCCGTCGGAGACCGCCCGGCGTGACGGTGCGGAGGTCCTGCGGTGGTGGGATGTGCCCGACCCCGAGGAGCGCGCCGGCGAGCTGCTGGACGCCCGCGGATTCAAGCGCAGTCTGCTGGCGCTACTCGACGAGATCTGGGAGCTGTGGCTGGCCCGGGTCGGGCCGGCCGAGCTCCCCCGGCTCAGGGCCACCGTCGCCGCGGCTCCGCCGCCGCCGCCGGGCATCGGGCCCGTCCAGTGGATCACCCTGGTCTCGGGCCTACGCCCTGACGACGAATACTCCCGGATCGCCGAACGGGCCAGCGACGTTGCCGTCGTACCGTCGCCAGGTCTCGGTCGCAGTCTGTCGGTCTTCTCCGAGACCACGACCTATTTCGTCTACACACCGCAGTCCACAGGAAGCCAGCCCGACAGCGACCGGCCAGGGATCGCGATCGGCCGGCTCGCCGACCTGGCGACGGCCATGACCGCGCTCGGCGAGCGCACCCGGCTCGCGATCGTGTTGCATCTGCTCGACCGCGGGCCGTTGTTGATGCAACAGATCGCCGACGCTCTTGACGTGCACCAGAGCACGATCTCCCGCCAGGTCAACGCGCTGCGCAAGGCGGGGATCGTCGGCGTTCAGAGCGATCGGCGCGTGAGCGTCGACCGAGCCGCGGTACGGCGTACCTGCGAGACTCTGCTGGCGGCGCTCGATTAGAGACCGGTCGATGTCAACGGCGGTTCGACCGGGTACGGCGGACGGCGACGTTGCGTGTCGTGTGTCCCCTCGCATAGACCGAGAAACCGGCGTCGAGAAACATGCTCAGCCGGCCACGCCCGTGCCGCGGGGCAAGCCGGCGATCGGATCGAGAGGTGTCAGAGAGTGGGGATGAGCAGGTAGCGTCTTTCCACGGCTGCTGGCCGAGCGCTCCAACACTCCCCCTGCTCCTCAGCGCAGCGAAATCGGCCCGCCTTCCTGCCCTCTTGAGCTCCGTCGGGGTGGCCGGCGGAGGGACGCACGACGCGATCATCGGCCTGGCCGCGCTCGAGCACGACTGCATCCTTGCCGCCCGCGATGCGCGGGCCAAGGCGACATACGATCTGATCGGCGTCCGCGTTGAGATCGCCGGCTAAAGGACCGCATGCTGCTCGGGGCGGGGCGGAGTTGGCCACACTGGACGGACCGGCACGATTCCACGTATCCAAGGGGGCGCTCATGGCACGGATCGCGATCCTGCATCCGGGCGAGATGGGCGCCGCGATCGGCGCGGACCTGCGCGAGCTCGGGCACGAGGTCCGCTGGCTGCCGGCGGGACGGGGCGCGGGCACAAGGCGGCGGGCCGACGCGGCCCGGCTGGCCGCGGCGAGCGACCTCGTCGGCTGCGACGTGGTCATCTCGATCTGCCCGCCGGCGGCGGCCGTAGAGACGGCGCGCCGGATCGGCGAGTACGACGGCCTCTATGTCGACGCGAACGCGGTCAGCCCGGCGACGGTACTACGGATCTCCGGGCTCGTGGCCGAGCGGGGCGCGACGTACGTCGACGGCTCGGTGATCGGAGCGCCGCCGTCGCGCGCTGGTGCGACGCGCCTCTACCTGTCCGGCGCCAACGCCGCGGACGTCGCGAGCCTGTTCGCGGGTGGCCGGACCGAAGCACGCATCCTCGACGGGGACTACGCCGCGTCGGCGCTGAAGATGACCTACGCCGCGTGGACCAAGATCAGCTCGGCGCTGCTGCTCGCCACCGCGGAAACCGCGCACGAACTCGGAGTCGACGAGGCGTTGCGTACCGAGTGGGCGCAGTCGTTGCCGGAGCTGGCCGACCGGCTGCACCGCGCCCGGACGTCGGCGATCGCCAAGGGCTGGCGGTGGAGCGATGAGATGACCGAGATCGCCCGTACCTTCTCCGATGCCGGGCTGCCCGGGGAGTTCGGTACCGCGGCGGCGAAGCTGTTCGCCCGCCAGCCCCGGCCGAGCGATCGGTAGGCCGGCTCAAGCGGACTTGTCGCGGCGCTCTCGCTTGGGCGGCGTGCGCCGCACGATCGTCGGACTGACGTGCTTCTCGACGACCTCTTTGGTGACGACGACGCGCTCGACGTCATCACGGCTCGGGACCTCGTACATCATCGACATCAAGACCTCCTCCATCACAGCGCGCAGCGCTCGCGCGCCGGTGCCGCGGAGGATGGCCTGGTCCGCGATCGCTTCGAGGGCGTCGTCGGCGAACTCGAGCTCGACGCCGTCGAGCTCGAAGAGCTTGTGATACTGCTTCACGTAAGCATTGCGCGGCTCGGTCAGGATGCGGATCAGCGCGCCGCGATCGAGCGCAGCGACCGTGGTGATGACCGGGAGCCGCCCGACGAACTCGGGAATCATGCCGAATTTCAGCAGGTCGTCGGGCATGACCTCGCCGAAGATGTCGTCCGCCAGGTCGCGCTTGCTGCGGATGGTTGCGCCGAAGCCGATGCCGCTTGAGCCGATCCTGGTCTCGATGACCTTCTCCAGGCCGGAGAAGGCACCGCCGACGATGAACAGCACGTTGGTCGTGTCGATCTGGATGAATTCCTGGTGCGGGTGCTTGCGGCCGCCCTGCGGGGGCACGGAAGCGGTGGTGCCCTCCAGGATCTTCAACAGGGCCTGCTGCACACCCTCGCCCGAGACATCCCGCGTGATGGACGGGTTCTCGGCCTTGCGGGCGATCTTGTCGACCTCGTCGATGTAGATGATCCCGGTCTCAGCGCGCTTGACGTCGTAATCCGCGGCCTGGATGAGCTTGAGCAGGATGTTCTCGACGTCCTCACCGACGTAGCCGGCCTCGGTCAAGGCGGTCGCGTCGGCAATCGCAAACGGGACGTTAAGCATGCGGGCCAGCGTCTGCGCGAGGTGCGTCTTGCCGGACCCGGTCGGCCCGATCAGCAGGATGTTGGACTTGGCGAGCTCGACGTCACTGCCGGACCGCTCGGCGCCGGACCGCACCCGCTTGTAGTGGTTGTAGACCGCGACGGCCAGCGCCTTCTTCGCCGGATCCTGGCCGACGACGTACTCACCGAGGAAGTCGAAGATCTCGGTCGGGCGGGGCAGCTCGTCGAACCGGAGCTCGGTGGTCTCGCTGAGCTCCTCCTCGATGATCTCGTTGCACAGGTCGATGCACTCGTCGCAGACGTAGACGCCAGGGCCCGCGATGAGCTTCTTGACCTGCTTCTGGCTCTTGTTGCAGAACGAGCATTTAAGCAGGTCACCGCCATCACCGATACGCGCCACAGGATCCTCTCCTCGAGTGCCGGCTCGCCGGCCCCGATGCCCGCCGGAGCGGTCGGCCGGGTGCGACCACCTGTGGGGCCCCACGGGCTGACGGTACCTTGTCTTGGCGACCCCGCGCCCGAATTAGGCCGTCGCGCCGCCCGAGTCTTGCCGGGCCACGCGGGTACGACGGCCGGTTCAGGACTGGGTCCACTAGCTGCCCGCGTTGGCCTTGCGAGTGAGCACGACGGTGTCGATAATCCCGTAGTCCAGCGCCTCTGCGGCCGTCATGATCTTGTCCCGCTCGACGTCCTCGTGGATGCGCTCGATCGTCTGCCCGGTGTGGTTGGAGATGATCTGCTCCATCACGTCGCGCATCCGCAGGATCTCCTTGGCCTGGATGTCCAGGTCGGAGATCTGCATCGGGCCCTCGGTGCCGCCGGACGGCTGGTGGATCAGGATCCGCGAGCTCTCGGTGGCGGCCCGCTTGCCCTTGGTGCCGGCGGCGAGCAACACCGCGGCGGCCGAGGCGGCCTGCCCGATGCAGTAGGTCCGAATATCCGGCCGGACGTACTGCATCGTGTCGTAGATCGCCATCAACGCGGTGAACGAGCCACCCGGCGAGTTGATGTAGATGACGATGTCGCGATCGGGATCGGTGCTCTCCAGCGTGATCAGCTGCGCCATGACGTCGTTGGCGACGACGTCATCGATCGGGGCACCGAGGAAGATGATCCGCTCCTCGAACAGCTTGGTGTAGGGGTCGGACTCCTTCATCCCGTAGCTGGTGCGTTCGACGAAACGGGGAAGGACGTAGCGCGCGGCCGGGTTCAGGCCCTGGCTCGAGGCGTCAGCAGGCACGATGGGCAGACCTTTCGAAGAGAGTGGGCCTACCGGCGACGGGAAGGGCGGCCGGTAGAGATTGCCGCCGGAACGGGACTCAAGGGGAAGCATCTCCGCCTCACTCAGCCGGAGCGACGCCGCCGGCGACCTGGCTGGCGCGGCTGACGATGTGATCGACGAATCCGTAGTCGAGCGCCTCCCGGGCCGTGAACCACCGGTCGCGATCGCCGTCGCGTTCGATCTCCGCCACGGGGCGCCCGGTGTGCTCGGCGATCAGCTCGGCCATCTCCCTCTTGGAGAGGTTCCACTGCTCGGCCTGGATCTTGATGTCCGACGCGGTCCCGTAAAGGCCGGCCGAACCCTGGTGCATGAGGATGCGCGCGTGCGGCAGCGCGTAACGCTTGCCACGGGTGCCGGCCGAGAGGAGGAACTGCCCCATCGACGCGGCCAGCCCGAGCGCCCACGTCGCAACGTCGCACTCGACGAGCTCCATGGTGTCGAAGATCGCCATACCCGCGGTGACCGAACCGCCCGGCGAGTTGATGTAGAGGTTGATGTCGCGCGTCGGGTCCTCGGCGGCAAGCAGCAACAGCTGAGCGCAGAGCCGGTTGGCGATGTCGTCGTCGACCTGCGAGCCCAGGAACAGGATGCGGTCGCGCAACAAGCGTTCGTAGACCGAGTCGGCGAGGTTCATTCCGCTCTGCCCCGAACGCAGCTCCGGCGCACCGACCTGCACGGCAGGGGACGAGAGTCGCAGGGCTCCGGCGTCGGGCCGGGCCGACGGGCTGGCGGGATCGCTCACTACTGCTCCTTATTCGATGCCAGGTTCGTAGCCGGGGGTTCGCTGGAGGTGGATTCGAGGCGCTCGTACGCCGACATTAACGTCTGCGGACGGGGCCCCACTCCCCGATCGAGCCGTGTTCGCTTTGGGCACATCACGGCGCCGGACGGCGCGCGGGAGCTCAGGGCTGCGGGGCGCCGGCCGGTGCGGTGTCGGCGTCCTCTCGTGCGGCGTCCCGACGGTCGGCGTCCTCGGCGTCGGCATCCGCCTCGGCCTCGCCGGCCACATTCGCGGCGTCGATCTCGGCGTCGGCCTCCGGGTCACGGTCGACCGGGCCGAGGATCTCGGTCAAGTCGACTACCTTTCCGGACTCCTCGGTCACGGTGGCCTCCGCGAGCACGTAACGCATCGCCTTGTTCCGTCGTACCTCCGCGATCAGCGCGCCGAGGTTGCCGGCCTGCTGCACCCGCTGGGCCAGCTCCTGCGGCGGCAACCCGTAGCGCTGCGCCTCGGCGACCAGGTGCTCGGTGAGGTCGGCCTCGGAAACGGTCACCTCGACGTCGTCGGCGATGGTGTCGAGCACGAGCTGCGTGCGGACCGCCAGCTCGGCCTGCTCCCGCTGGGCGGATTCGAAGGTCTCGGTGTCCTCGCCCTGCATGGCGAGATACTCGTCCAGGTCCATGCCGGCGCCCTGCAACTGCCCCGCGAGCGACTCGCGCCGCCACTGCAGCTCGTGATCGACGGCGCTCCGGGGGAGCGGCACGTCGCCCGCCTCGATCAACGCATCGAGCACCTTGTCCCGAGCCTGCGTGCCCTGCTGGGCGAGCCGCATCCGCGACAGCCGGCCGCGGACGTCGTCGCGGAGCTCGTCGAGCGTGTCGAACTCGCTCGCGGTCTGGGCGAAATCATCGTCCAACTCCGGCAGCTCGCGCTCCTTGACCGAGCGCACGGTGACCGTGACGTCCGCGTGCACACCGTCGGTGCCACCCAGCTCGGCATCGAAGTCTTCCGACTCCTCGACGCCGAGGCCGGTGATTGCCACGTCGAGACCGGGAACGAGGCTGTCCGAGCCGACCTCGTACGACGTCCCCTGGACCCGGAGCCCGTTGAGCATCATCTCGACCTGCTCGTCGCGCTCCTCGTCCTCACCCGGCGTGTACTCCGGGTCGCCCGTGGCCTCGGCCGAGAGGTCGATCGAGACGAAGTCACCCGTGGCGGCCGGCCGCTCGATGCTCTTCAGCGTGCCGAAGCGCTCGCGCAGCGACGTCAGCTGCTCGTCAACGTCGCCGTCACTCACCGCGGCGTCATCGACTGTGACGGCGATCGCCGAGAGCTCCGGGAGCGTGAGCTCCGGCCGGACGTCGACCTCGGCGGTAAATTCCAGCGTCGCGTGGTCCTCGATCTTCTGGACCTCGAAGTCGGGCTGGCCCATCACCTTGACGGTGTTCTCCTGCACGGCCCGCGAGTAGGCGTCCGGGACGGCCTGCTGCAGCGCCTCGGATAGGACCGCATCACGACCGACCTGGCGGTCGATGACCGGTGCCGGCGCCTTGCCGGGACGGAAACCCGGGACCTTGATCTGCTGGGCGATGCTCTTGTACGCCTTGGCGATACTCGGTCCGAGCTCGTCGAAGGGCACCTCGACGGCGAGCCGCACTCGCGTCGGGCTCAGGGTTTCGACGGTGCTCTTCACTACGGGTTCTCCTTCGTGGATCGGTGCACGCGAGCAGCGTCGTACCCGAATTGAGGTCCGCGGGACGGCGGTACGACGCCAAGTCCCGCAAAGTGTAGGCGAGGGCACGGCACGGTTGTCGGGGTGGCGGGATTCGAACCCACGGCCCCTCGCTCCCAAAGCGAGTGCGCTACCAAGCTGCGCCACACCCCGTCGGCGTGAGTGTAGTGGCCGATCGCCCCGCCCGGCGTGACCCACTCCCCACGATCGCCAGGTACGCTTGCGCAGCGCCGGACTCTGCGGGCATAGCACCGATTGCTGGTGCCACTCGTCTCGGCGTACACGGATTGACTCTGCGGGTGTCGCACCGATTGCTGGTGCCACTCGTCTCGGCGTACACGGATTGACTCTGCGGGTGTCGCACCGA
>JBBSHJ010000074.1:0-16066 GCA_038253135.1 Mycobacteriales bacterium
ACGCCGCGCCGAGCGCGAGGACAAGGGCCGCCGCGATCAGCAGGACGATCAGCGCGATCCCGGTGAGGCTCATCGGCGGGCCGCCTCGACGAGGCCGCCCCGCAGCCGGATCGACCTGACCCGGATCGGCGGCGCCAACGGCGGCGGCATCAGCCGCGTGACGCCGGCCACGGTCGCCCTGGCCGCGCCGTCGGTGCCCCGCCGGCCGAGCCGACTCGAGCGTGCCGGCACAAACGTCATCCGGCAGCCGGCACCCCGCAACCGATGCCAGACCTGCGTCAGGGCGGTGTCGGTGCGCGGCTCGGACACGACCACCCGCAACGTGCAGCCGTCCCGCGGCAACGATCTGAGCGCCGCCGCCGCCCCCGCGGGATCGGGCTCGACCAGCCCGACCACACCGACCGAGCGACCGTCTCGGATCGAGGTGCCGAGCGCCGACCAGGCCTCCTGGAACGCCCCGACGAGCGCCCAGCCCTGCGCGACGGGGTACGTACGGAACGCCCGATCGAGGCCCGAGCGGTCGGTGCCGAGCGTGGTCGAAGCGGTGCGGTAGGCACGGGCGCCCGCCGAACACATCCGCACAACCAGCACCGGTGCGGTCCGCGGCACCGCCCGGGCGGGGAATGGTCCGATGGTCATGATGACCGGGAACCGTCGGGTAGCGACGTACATCCCGGCATAGGATCGCGGCACGCTGGCGAACCCGCACCCGTGTTCGTGGGGGCGCTGCCAGCTCACGCGCAGCCGCCCGTTACCGTCGGTGCCGGCAATGCGGATGGCGCCGTCGAGCCGACCCGCGACGACGCGGTCCTGGTACGCCCCCGGCGGATGAATGCCGAGCACGTCATTCCAATTGGCATAGAGCCCGAACTCGCGATTGACCGCTATCGCCGAGGCGAATACCAGCGCGAGCTGACTCGCGACGATCGTGGCCGCCACGACCCAGATCCGGCGCCGCCGCTTCCAGGCGAACACGGCAATTCCCGTGACAGTCACCGCGAGAGCAACGCACAGGATCAGGAATCTACCGCCGACGATCCCCACAAACGCCTCCTCGTGCAACATGGCTGTCGAGCCGCCGCAGCCATTGGATCCACGGAGGCGCACAATCCATGTGCAAAACGACGGGTGCATCGCATTAGTGCCGGCAGTTCCGCTGCCATGCAGGGATTTCATCGCCACCTGAGGACTGCTCCACAGCCGTCTCCCCGGCCGACGAAGCGACTTTTATAGGCACAGCGGAGCGCCGGGCCCGATCGCGAACACCGATGTTGGTAAAGACCCGATTAATGTGCGTCCTGATCGTTACCTGGCTCACGAACAATGCCCGAGAAGCCCCCGGGATCTGATCATCCCTGGGCAATGAGATCGAGAAATTCGGGCCAGCGATCGGTCGGACCCTCGTCGCGCCTCGACCGACGTGGACGGTCAGGGCAGCGCGGCGACGATCTCCGCGATCGCCTTGCGGGATCCGGTGAAGAACGGGATCTCCACTCGCGTATGCCGGCGGGCGGCGGCACCGCGGAGATGCCGCATCAGGTCGACGATGCGGTGCAGCTCGTCCGCCTCGAAGGCGAGGATCCACTCGTAATCGCCGAGCGCGAAGGACGAAACCGTGTTGGCGCGGACATCGGGGTATTCCCGGGCCATGATCCCATGCTCGGCCAGCATTGCGCGCCGCTCCGTGTCGGGCAGCAGGTACCACTCGTAGGACCGTACGAAGGGGTAGACGCAGACCCAATTCTTCGGCTCCTCGCCGGCCAGGAACGCCGGGACATGGCTCTTGTTGAACTCCGCCGGCCGGTGCAGTGCCAGCGACGACCAGACCGGCGTGCTGGCCCGGCCGAGCCGGGTGCGGCGGAAGTCTGCGTATGCCGTCTGCAGCGCCTCGGCCGTCGACGCGTGCCACCAGAGGAGATAGTCGGCATCCGCGCGCAGCGCGGCGACGTCGTACGTCCCGCGCACGACGACGTCCTTGCCGGCCAGCGCGGTGAAGAAGTCCTCCACCTCGGCCGCCGCGGCCTGGCGGTCGTCCCCGAGTCCGTCACCGGTCGCCGATTTGAAGACCGACCACAGGGTGTAGCGGATCTGCTGGTTCAGTGCGCGCGCGTCCTTGCCGTCAGCCATGTGAGCCATTCTGCTCCGCGAGGTGAGCCAGGATCCGCCCGGCCGCCGCCTGGCCGTCGGTGATGCAGGCCGGCACTCCGACGCCGTGGTAGGCGGCGCCGCACACCTCGAGCCCGGGTACGCCGCCGACGGCCGCCTCGATCCGCCCGACCCGCTCGAGATGCCCGACGTTGTACTGCGGCAGCGCCCCACCCCACCGGCTCACGCGGACGTCGACGGGTTCGGAGCGGACACCGGCCACGGTCGCCAGATCCGTGCGGGCGAGTCCCACCAGCTCGCCGTCATCGCGCTGCAGCACGACCTCATCGCCGAAGCGGCCGAGCGAGGCCCGGACGATCGTGACCGGCCCGGCCAGGTGCGCCCACTTGGCGCTGCTGAAGGTGAACGCCTTCACGGCCAGCCGCGCGCTCGGTGGCACCAGCACTCCGGAGCGACCGGCCGGCAGCCCCGGGTCGCCGGCGAAGGCGAAGGTGAGCAGCGCCGTGCTGGCGTAGTCGATCCCGGCCAGCTCGCGCGCCACTGCGGGCGCGGCCGCGCGCAACATCAGCGCGGCCTTGGTGGCCGGCGCGGCAACGATGACGCCCTCGACATCGATCGCTTCCGGGTGGGGCACCGGCCCGGCGATCAGCCGGAAACCGCTGCTGGTCCGCTCGACCGCGCGGACGGTCGTGCCGGTCCTGATCTGCGCGCCCGAGGCCGCCGCCACCAGCGCGGGGAGCGCGCCGAGCCCGGCGATGAGCGTGCCGAAGACCGGGCCGGACGCCGACGGTGCGGTGGCGAGGGCGGACCGTGCCGCCGCGACCACGGAGGGCCGCTCGGCCAGTCGGGCAGCGATCGCGGGCATCGTGGCGCGCAGCGAGAGCAGCTCCGACCGGCCGGCGTAGATGCCGCCGAGCAGCGGCTCGACCAGCCGGTCGACGATGCCGCCCCCGAGCCGAGCACCGATCACCGTCGCCACGGGCGCGTCGTCGCGCAGCACCGGCCCGTCCAGCCCGGGCTCGGCGGCGATCCGTTCGGCGTCGGCGTCGGACACGAGGCCGCTGGCCCGCACCGACGCGATGTCCGCCGGCACGCCGAGGACGGTCCTGCCCGGAAGGGGATGCCACCCGCCGTCCGCCCAGATCCCGGCCGAGGTTGCCAGTGGATGTACGACGTCCGCGCCCACCTGGGCGGCCAGCGCTGTGCCGGCCGGTGCGCGGGCCAGCATCGCCTCCGCACCGGCGTCCACGGGTATCCCGCCGACCTCGCTGACCAGGAGCTTGCCGCCGATGCGGTCCGCACCGTCGAGCACGACGACGTCGAGACCGCTCGACCGCAGCGCGTATGCGGCCGCGAGGCCGGCGATGCCCGCCCCGACGACGGCAACCCGAGCGGTCATCGGCCAGGGGCGTGCGCGTGCACCAGGTCGACGATGGCGGTGAGCACTCCGGGATCGGTCTCGGGAAGGACGCCGTGTCCCAGGTTGAAGATGTGGCCGGCGGCCGCGGTCCCTTCGGCCAGCACCCGGCGGACCTGTGTCGCGACGACCTCCGGCGTGGCCAGCACGACGGCCGGGTCGAGGTTTCCCTGCAGGGTGCGTCCCGGTAGCAGCGTGGCCGCCTCGGTGAGCGGGGTGCGCCAGTCGACCCCACAGACCTCCGCGCCGGTCTCGGCCATCGCCGTCAGCAGGTGCGCGGTGCCGACGCCGAAGTGGATCCGCGGCACCGGTACGTCGACGAGGGCGGCCATGCTGTGCGGCAGGACGTACTCGCGGTAGTCGGCGACGGACAGCGCCCCGGCCCACGAATCGAACAGCTGTACCAGCCGGGCGCCGGCACCCGCCTGCACGCGCAGGAACGTGTTCGCGATGCGGGCCAACCGACCGGCCAGGTCGTGCCAGACCGAGGGCGCGGAGTACATCAGCGCCTTGGTGCGGGCGTAGGTCCGCGACGGGCCGCCCTCGATGAGATAGCTGGCCAGCGTGAACGGGCCGCCGGCAAAACCGATGAGCGGCGTCGTACCGAGCTCAGCGACCAGCCGAGCGCATGCCCGCGCGACGAACTCGACGTCCTCGGGAACGAGCTCCGGCAGGGCCGCCACATCGGCTGCGGTGCGCACGGGCGCGGCGACGACCGGGCCGGTGCCCGGGACGATGGCGACGTCGATGCCCGCGGCAGCCAGCGGCACGACGATGTCGGAGAACAGGATGGCGGCGTCGACCCCGTGCCTGGTCACCGGCTGCATCGTGATCTCGGCGACCAAGTCGGGATCCCGGCACGCGTCCAGCATGCTCACGGTGGCCCGGAGGGCGCGGTATTCCGGCAACGAACGCCCCGCCTGACGCATGAACCACACCGGCACAGCCGGGCCGTCCGGCCCCCACGTCGTACCGATCACGTCGGTGACACGAGCGGGATCGGCGGCGCGGCGTGCGGTTTCCATCGCCCGTCATCGTCGCATGCCGATCGGGCCGGCGGCGGCACGGATACGGTGGACAGGTCCGGCCCCGACACGCCGTGACCGGTCCGCCACACTCCCGGCCGGTCGTGCCAGTGTCGGAACGCGACTTCGCTCCCCGCGGAGTCCGCTCCGGGAGAGGACGCCGATGCGCGCTGTGCCCGCGGAGTTCACCGCCGCAGTCACCAGCTTGTCGCGCCCGCAGGCACGACCCGAAGTGATCGTCGAAACGGTGCCCGCGCCCAGCCGCCTGGCGCCGCACACCTATGCCATCGGTGCGGAGGTGCTCGGCTCGGCCGAGGATGACGTGCTGGCGACCGGCCGGCTCGTTCTGCTCTGTGATCCCGCCGGCGACGACGCCTGGGGCGGCACGTTGCGCCTCGTCACCTTCGCCAGCGCCGAGCTCGACCCCGAGATGGCCCGGGATCCGTTGTTGGCCGAGGTCGGCTGGAGCTGGCTCACCGAGGCGCTCGACGCGCACGACGCGGGCTACTCCGCGGTCGGCGGCACCGTCACCCAGACGTCGTCGGCCCGCTTCGGGGACATCGCCGGTCCCGCCCACACGCTCGAGATCGAGCTGCGCGCATCGTGGACCCCGGCCTCGGGTGACCTGTCCGCGCATCTGGCCGCGTGGACCGATGTGCTGTGTACGGCGGCGGGACTGCCACCGCCGGGTGTCGCCGCCATCGCGGACCGGGCCACCTCGCCGGCTGGTTAACCGCCGGATCGCGCCGCCGGCTCCCGATCGTTTCTGCGCAGCGAGGTCATGAGCGTGTCCAGTTGGTCGATCTGCTCCGGCGTGAGGCGGGAGAAGATCTCGGTTCGCAGCACCGCGAGCTCGGCCTCGCGGGCCCGGTCGGCAATGTCGGTCCCGGCATCGGTCAGGCTCGCGAGAACCACCCGCCGATCCGACGGCATCGACGATCGGATCAGCAGTCCGTCATCTGCCATGCGGTCGACCAGCCGGGTCAGCCCGCCGCTGCTCATCCCCAGCGCGTCGGCGATCGCGTGCATTGTGGCCCGGCGGTCGGGTTGGCCGCGGAGGAATCGCAGCAGGTCACTCCAAGCGGCCGGTCGGTCCGTGACCGAGCCGACCCGGCTATCGATCTCGGCCAGCGCATGGTGGTAGCCGTCCCGGATACTCAGCCAGGCATGCACGAGCCCCTGGTCGTTGCGTGGCGATGGAGGTGTCACCAACTCATAATAGCTTCCTAGCTGTTAGTCAGCTAGACAATTGCTTTCATCGCAACTAAATGGGGTCGATGGCGACCGGTTGCGTGTCCGCGAGGAGGCTCGCTTGGGCCGTGGCCGGCATCAGCAAGCGGACCGCCGTACCCGCCCCGGGCATCGACTCGACGACGAGCGTGCCTCCGGCCAGCCGAGCCCGCTCACGCAGCAGGCCCAGGCCCACATGCCGGCCGCCCGCAGAGGAGACAGCCCGCGGATCGAACCCGTCACCGTGGTCCACGACCGATGCGATCAGCTGTGCGTCGAGCACCTCCAGCCGAGCATCGACCTCGTCGACGTCGGCGTGTTTGACCACATTGAGCAGCGCCTCTTGGAAGAACCGGTAGACCGCGACGGCGGTAGCGAGTGGCAGTGGATGCTGCTGAGGCGGCCATTCGAGGCGGACGTCCAAGAGGTAGCGCGCCGCCATCTCGCGCCGCAGGCCCGCGACCGCGCTGCCCAGGTCGCCGTCGCGTAACTCCGGGGGGCGAGCGCGGGCCATCGCGGCGCGCAGCTCCTCCTCCGCGTCGTCGACGAGGGCTCGAACCCGTTCCCACGAGTCGAGGTGGGCCCACTGCGTCGGATCCGACAGCTCGGACTTGGCGCGCATCAAGGTCTGCGCGGCTGTGTCGTGCAGCTCCGCGGCGAGCTGCCCCCTCGTCGCCTCCTCGGCGGCGACCAGGCCGGAGAGCAGCTCGAACATGCCGGCGCTGGTCATCTCGGCGCTCCGGCTGGCCTGGTCGGCAACCGATTCTGCGAGCGCCGTCCGCCGCTGCAGAGCCGCGATCGCCCGGACCAGATCGTCGAACTCCGTCGTGTATGCGGCGAACCGGCCGGCCCGAACGATCTCCGCCTTGTCGTCTTCGGCGGCCCGGACGCGCGTGGCCGATAGGGACAGGGCCTCGGCCGCGCGGCTGACGGGCCGCACCGCCAGCGCGGCGGCCACGGCCGTGATGATCCCGACCGCAGCTCCGGCCAGCAACCCCGTGCGATGGTCGGTGTCGTTCAGTCCGATCACAGCGGCGACGGCGATGAGTACGGCGGCTGCCGTCGCCACGACGACGACGCAGACCCACACGGTGAGGGGCAGGACCGCCTTGCGGCGCACGGCGGTCCGATCAGCCGAGGTCGGCCGACGACAGCAATCCCGTGCTCGTCCAGGTGTCCGAGTCGCGAGCCACCTGCCGGCCGTCGACCTCGACACGGTGCTCTTCCGTGGCCAGGGCAATCGCGCCCAGCAGGGAGGCCACGGCCCGCTCGACCGTGTGGAGTTCATCGACGATGCCGCTCACCGGGTCGGGCCCGGTGAAGGTGGTTGCCAGCCGCGAGAGCCGATCGGTTGACTCGCGGAGCACCAGCAGGGCGGGCGCGGTGTAGGCACCGATGTCGCCGAGCGCATGGCTCGCCCCGGCCAGGGAGGCGACCTGGCTGAGCGCGCTCTGGTGCCGGATCGCAAGGTCCGCGGTGGACAGCCAATCGGCCGCCTGGCCCACGAGCACCTCGGCGAGGCGGGCATCGAGCCGGGTGAACGATCCGGACCGTTCCGGCCGCCGCGCGATGAAGACGCCGACCGGCCGGTCGATCTCGCCGAGCACCGCGGAGCAGAACGGACGCTCGCTCTCGACACCGATCTGCACCGCGCGCGACCCGAGGGTGTGCAGGGCCCAGGGCGCGGCGAATGCGCTCGAATCGACCCGCACCCGTTCGTGCAGCCCGGACTCGTCACCGGCGTAGCGCACCGGACCGTCAGGGTGGCGCAGCAGCACCTCGATCTCGGCACCGCCGAAGATCCTGGCGGCGGCGAGCACGAGCACCCGCGCGGACGCGTCCAGGCTGGGCGGCGCCGCGGTCTCCCGGCGGTGCGCCAGCTCGGCGAACAGCCGGGCCTCGGCTGCGCGTTCGGTCTGCTGGTGGTAGGACCACAGCAGCAGGCCCAGCGGCGCGACCAGTCCCAGCAGCGCGATCGGGTGATGGACCGCGAGCCAGCCGGCGAGCAGTCCGATCGAGATGTTGCCCAGATTGTGCAGCGCGCCGAGCGACCCCGGCCGGCGGAGAATCGACAGCAGCGGCTGCCCGGTCGTCACGCGGATCGCGACAGCTATCGCCAGATGGTTGATGATCGCGAACGCGGCCAGACCGGCCGCCGCGCCGAGGACACCGCGGCCGGCGAGAATCGTTACGCCGGCCGCGGCCGCGGCACCCAGGGTCGCTTGGCCGACGTTGAACCAGATCTTGAGCGGTTCGACCCGGTTGGCCAGCAGTCCGATGGCCAACCCGATGGCCATGCACGGTGCCACCCACCCGCCCGGCCGGGCGACAAGGGCGACGCCGAGCAGCACGTCACCAAGGGCGAACGACGTGCCCTGACGGTCGATGACCACGCGCGCGGCCTGCCACTGCCCGAGTGCGATGCCGAGGATGAGCAGGGGCGGCAGCCACCAATGGGCCGCGAGCCAATCGAAGGGATCGGACAGTGCTCGATCGGTGACGATCGCGCCCGCGATCCCCAGTCCGAAGGCAGCAGCGCCGAGTGCGGATACGAGCGCGTTCTTACGCATCCGGCTCACCCAGCCCTCCCATAATCCTCGAGTCGTCCGACCGATGGCACACCGTGGCCCGACTCATAACCCGATCGACCTCCGCGGACGGCGATCGGAGATCCGCGGCGTTCAGGTCCAGGTCATGTCCTCGGGCCTGGCGCGATTTGAGGGACTCTGCGTTACGCACGTCGACGTCCACGTAATGTCACCGGCCGGAGTGACCACCCGACCGAGGGTCGCGCTGGAAGCGGACGCCACGCCGCCGCAGCCGAAGGTCCACGTAATGTCGCAAGCTGGGCGCACCGTCGCCGCGGACGCCGTACCGGCGAGACCGACGGATGCGCCGGTGACTGCCGCTCCGGCGAGGGCGATCGCGGCCAGCCGGGACTTCATCTTTGACATCCGTGCCTCCTGGGGCGTCGATCCGCATGAAACGCCCAGCGCGCCGTGTTCGGCCGACTGACATAGAATGACGCGCCCGAACCGCGGACGCCAATGACTGCGCAAACGTGGCTCCAGAATCGCCCGATCGGCGTAACATGGCCGCGGAGACACGCAGGCGGATGCGCGGCCGGTACGGTTCGGCCCGTCGGCGGGTGCTCGCAGCACGTCAGCGAGTGACCGCGACCGGTTACGCCGGTTCGCTCCGCCGACCGTGTCGTTGCTGATCCACCCGACGCTCGGAGGTTCCGTTGTCCGACAACGCCGCTGTAAGCGCCAGGCAGGGCCCGATCGCCGGCTCGCCTGCGACCGTGTCAGGGCTCTCGTCCGAATCCCTCAACGCCGTGGGCCGTCGCATGCCGGACGGCTCGGGCCAGTTCAGCGCGCTCGTGGTCGACGACCACCCGATGCTCCGCGAGGCGATGACCACCCGGCTCACCGAGATGGGGGCCACGCAGGTCTACGAGGCAGCGTCGATCGCCGAGGCCCGGGCCCGGGCCTCGGCCACCGGCCCGCTGGAACTGTGCGTTCTCGACCTCGGACTGCCCGATGGCAACGGCCTCGACCTTCTCGCCGAGTTGCGCGAAGCCGGGTGGAACCGCCTCGTCGTGCTGTCCGCCGCCGACGATCCCTACTCCGTGCGGGCCGCCTTCGTCGCCGGTGCGCAGGGCTACCTGCTCAAGTCGGCGTCCCCCTCGGTCGTTGCCGACGGCGTCCGGCAGGTGCTCGGCGGGGGCGTCTATGCCGACCCGTCGGTCGCGTCGTTGCTGGCTGCCGGCCTTCGCGGTAACCGGACCGACTCGGGCGTCTCCGATCTGTCGGCCCGGGAGATCGAGGTGCTGCGCCTGGTGGCCGACGGCAACTCCAACAAGGAGATCGGCGACACGCTCAACCTGTCCGCGCTCACGGTCAAGAGCCACCTTGCCCGGATCGCCCGCAAACTCGGCACCGGCGACCGTGCCGAGATGGTCGCGCTCGTGATGCGCGCGGGCGTCATCCGCTGACCACGACGCCGAGCAAGTCGACGTCCGGGCAGGAGTCTGTCCCGCAGCCGAGGCTCGTCGATCGGCCGCGCGACGGCGTACCGGAACCGATCGTCGCCGCCGCGGCGATGCAGGACTACTGCGACCTCGTCGCCGCCGGGACCGGTCCGGTCGCTCTCGACGCCGAACGCGCGTCGGGTTATCGGTACAGCCAGCGCGCCTACCTGGTGCAGGTACGCCGTGCCGGCGCCGGCACCGCTGTCATCGACCCGTTGGACCTGCCGGGACTGGGCGCGCTGGATCGCGCGATCGGTCCGGCCGAGTGGGTACTGCACGCCGCGAGTCAGGATCTGCCGTGCCTGGCCGAGCTGGGGATGCGCCCGCAGCGGTTGTTCGACACCGAGCTGGCCGGGCGGTTGCTCGGCTATCCACGGGTCGGGCTGGCCACGCTCCTGGAACACACGCTCGACAGCACGCTCGCCAAGGGCTACTCGGCGGCGAACTGGAGCACCCGCCCGCTGCCCGAAGAGTGGATCGCCTACGCCGCGCTCGACGTCGAGCTCCTGCTCGAGCTGCGAGATCATCTGGCCGGTGAGCTCGTGGCCGCCGGCAAGCAGGAGTGGGCCGAGCAGGAGTTCGCCCACCTGCGCAGTGCCGGTCCACCGGCGCCGCGGCCGGACCCGTGGCGGCGCACATCCGGCATCCATGTCATCCACGGCCGGCGCAACCTGGCGACCGTGCGGGCGCTGTGGGAGGCCCGCGACGAGATCGCCCGGGACCGCGACATCGCGCCCGGGCGGATCCTTCCCGATCGGGCCATCGTCGAGGCGGCGCGCGTCCTGCCGAGCGCGCGCGGCGACCTCGTTGCGCTCTCCGGATACCGCCGCAACCGCGACGTGACCGCGTGGTGGCGGGCCATCCGGGCGACCCGCGACCTGCCCGACACGGAGCTGCCGACCGTTGCCCGCCCCATCGACCAACTCCCGCCGCCCAACCGCTGGCGGGACCGCTCACCGGAGGCCGCGACCCGTCTGGCCGGCGCCCGCGCCGCGCTGGCCGAGATCTCCGCGCGGGTTCACACGCCGGTGGAGAACCTCGTCCCTCCCGAGGCCGTGCGCCGGCTGGCCTGGTCGCCGCCCGATCCGATCGATGTCGACGGCGTACGACGTGCGCTCGTCGACCGCGCCGCCCGCCGATGGCAGGTCGACGTGACGGCCCAAGCGCTGACGACCGCCATCGCCCAGGCGTGACCGTCCGGCAGGTAGCCCGCTAACGGAACTTCCGGGTCAGCCGTTCCATCGACATCGACCCCACGTCGGCGAACTTCACCGCCGACAGCACGCTGTCGGCGCCGGCGGCCAGGCCGGCTTCGTGCGCGGCCCGTACCGTCGCCCACACCGCGTCGGCGTCGCCCTCGAGCGTGGTGCCGAGCGGGCCCACCTCGTAGTGCAGGCCGCTGTTCTGGATCACGGCGATCGCCGCCTCGACATGACCGTGCGGGTTGTCGGCCGTGCCGGCCGGCGTCGGCAGGCACTGGATCTCGGCGATCATGAATCCTCCGTCGATGGATCGGTCAGGGCATCGGGCTGTACGACGAGCAGCGTTCCGCGGGTGACCTGCACGCCGGCCGACCCGGCGGCGAATTCGTTGCTGACGCCAAGGCTCGACCCCACATCCAGGTCCGCGTCGACCAGCGGCCAGCGCAGGCCGGCGGTGGTCACTCCCGTCACCCTGCCATGCAAGGGAATCAGACTGACCAGCTCCCCCACCCGCCCGCGCAGAGCAGCCCGTGAGCGCACGACGGAAACCCGCGATCGGTCGAGCAGGGCCTCGACCTGCAGTGCCACGGTCCCGGGACCGGCGAGGACCGCGAGCATCCCGAGCAGGTGATCCAGCCGGCCGCCGGCCGAGCCGACCACGAGCAAGTGATCCGGCCGGTGCCGCAGCGCCAGGGCGACGGCGAGTTCGAAATCGGTGGCGTCCTTGGCCGCCGGGTGCCGCTCGCACGGCGTACCGGAGCGCTCCAGCGCGGCGAGGCCGGCGGCGGACACCGAGTCGAAGTCGCCGATAGCCACATCGATCCTCAGTCCCAGCGCGTGCGCATGATCGACGCCGCTGTCGGCGGCCACGACGTACGCCGTCGCCGGCAGCAGTGCGGCCACGGCGGGCGGCGGAGCCGGCCCGCCGGCCACCACGATCGCCGCACATCCAGGCTCCACGCACTGCCTCCCTGATTCGTGCCAGCCGCGTCCGTCCTGCCCAGCGGGCGCGTGCTCGCCGGCGTCGGCTACCCCTGCGCGGCATCGGGCACTACGGCAGCGTCACGACCGGGTCGGTCAGGAACATGCCGTGGCGGGTCGGTCTCGAGCCCACCGGTGGGGCGGACGACCACACCCAGTTCGAGGCGGTCCCGCTCGAAGCCATGCTGCCCCCTGGCCGTTCCAGCACGCGGTACCGTCAGTCGCTCGGCGCGCTCTCGAGATCCGCGTGGCTCGAGCCCGTGACGGTCTCGCGGTGCCCGAGGTGGGCGTTCCACTCCACGATCCGCCGGGCAATGTCCTGCGCGGTCAGGCCGACGCGGGCCCGCACGTCGGCGGGCTTGCCGTGGTCCAGAAACTGCTTCGGAATGCCGATCTCACGGCTGGGTACGTCGATCTCGGCGCTGTGCAGGGCGAGCGCCACCTGCGTGCCGATCCCGCCGGTGCGGCCGTTGTCCTCGACGGTGACGACGAGGCGATGCTTGTCGGCCAGCGCGGTGATCTCCTCCGGCACCGGCAGCACCCACCCCGGGTCGACGATGGTGGTCGCAATCCCCTGGTCGGCGATCCGCCCGGCCGCCTCCAGCACGATCGGCGCCATCGCACCGACGGAGATGATCAGGGTGTCGGCCCCCGGGTCCTCGCGCAGCACGTCGACGTTGCCCTCGCGGCGTACCGCCGGCACCTCCTCGACCAGCGGCGCCTTCGGGAAGCGCACCAGCGTCGGTCCCTGGATGTCGAGCGCCTCCCAGAGCTGGGCCCGCATCGTGGCCTCGTCCCGGGGTGCGGCGATGCGCAGGCCTGGTACGACGCCGAAGACGGACAGGTCCCACATACCGTTGTGCGACGGCCCGTCATCGCCGGTCACGCCCCCGTGGGTGAGCGCGAAGGTCACCGGCAGCTTGTGCAGGGCCACGTCGAGCAGCACCTGATCGAAGGCGCGGTTGAGGAAGGTCGCGTAGATCGCGACCACAGGGTGCAACCCGCCGGTGGCGAGCCCGGCGGCCGAGGTGACCGCATGCTGCTCGGCGATGCCGACGTCGTAGATCCGGTCGGGGAACTCCTGGGCGAACGGCGCCAGACCGGTCGGGTGCAACATGGCCGCGGTGATCGCGACGACGTCGGGGCGGGCCGCACCGATCTTGAGCATCTCCTCGGAGAAGACCGCCGTCGGCTTGTGGTCGGTGGACGGGAACCGGACCTGGTGCAGGCAGTCGGCCTCGTCGTTCTCGGCCTCCTCATAGCCGAAGCCCTTGCGAGTCACGCAGTGCACGATCACCGGTCCGCGGAAATCGCGGGCACGGCGCAGCGCGCTCTCCACCGCCGGCTCGTCGTGCCCGTCGATCGGGCCGACGTACTTCAGGCCCAGGTCCTCGAACATGCCCTGCGGCGCGACGAAATCCTTGAAGCCGGTCTTGGCGCCGTGCAGGGCGTCGTAGAGCGGCGGTCCGAGGACCGGGGTGCGGTTGAGCATGCCCTTCATCGCCGCGAGGGCCCGCTCATAGCCCGGGCGCAGCCGCAGGCCGGCGAGGTAGTCGGCCAGCCCGCCGATGGTCGGCGAGTAGGAGCGCCCGTTGTCGTTGACGACAATGATGACCGGCCGGTCCTTGGCCGCGGCGATGTTGTTCAGCGCCTCCCAGCACATCCCGCCGGTGAGCGCGCCGTCACCGACCACGGCCACGACCTGCCGCGCCTCCCGGCGCACCGAGAACGCCTTGGCCAGCCCGTCGGCGTACGACAGCGCCGTCGAGGCGTGCGAGTTCTCGATGATGTCGTGCTCGGACTCGCTCCGGCTGGGGTATCCGGACAGGCCGCCGTTCTGGCGCAGCGACTCGAACGCGCCGTCGCGGCCGGTGAGCAGCTTGTGCACGTAAGCCTGGTGACCGGTGTCGAACAGGATCTTGTCGTAGGGCGAGTAGAAGACGCGGTGCAGCGCGATGGTGAGCTCCACCGCGCCGAGATTGGGGCCGAGGTGCCCACCGGTACGGGTGACGACGCTGATCAGCCGGTCCCGCAACTCGGCCGCAAGCAGCGGGATCTGGTCCTCATCGAGCCGTTTCACATCGCCGGGGCCCTTGATCGCCGACAGCAACGATCCGGCGCGGTCAGCGGCGGGCGAACTACTCGCGCCGGCCGGCGTATCGGGCGTGGCCTTGGTCACTGGGGTCGTCCCCTCTCGGTAGCGCTCGACACTCCCGGGCCAACTCTAGCCGCGACCCCCGCCCTGCGGTCGAGGACACTCCGCGCACCGCGGCTGGCCGGGCGCGAACCGTGCCGTCATGAGACGACGGTCACGGCGTAGCGCAGCGCATCGCGCGGATCGTCGAGGTCGATCCGCACCAGCCCGCACAGCCCGCGCCGGTTCGTGAGCCCGCCGGGCAGGTGGATTATCCGGCGGATGGGCGCTTCGGGCGTGATGCGCACGGTCTCCGCGCCGTGCGTCAGCGTGACGGCGTCGCGGCCGGTCCGCACGTCGGTGAGCGCGCCGTCACCGACATCGCGCGGATACGGCACGAGCAGGGTCAGCGGCGTGCCGTTTCCTGGCAGCGACTCCTCGACCGTGGCCGTCTCGGGCCCGAGCCGGACCGTGACGCGGTATGCCGCCCCGGCATCGTCGCGGGCCTCGGCGGAGAGGCCGTCGCGGCTGCTCGTGAACGAGCGGTTGCGGGCGAACTGCCGGTGGGCGACGGGATGCACGGTGTCGCCGTCCCGCGCGGCGATGCCGAGGTTGACGAATCCGGTGGCGCCGGCGATGGCGGCCGAGGAGACGAACTGCAGTCGGCGTCCGGTCCCGGTGGTGAGGTCGACGATCCCGAACCCGTCGTAATGCGGGTGCGGATCGAGGTTGACGTGCACCGACCAGCGCCCTCGGTGCCGCAATGCCCGGTACGTCGGGTCGTGCTCGATGTGGGTGGCGTCGCGTTCGGCGGCATCGGCGCTCGGGGCGTCGACTCCGACCGCGCCGTCGAGCCCGTCCCGGATCGCCGCGACGACGAAGCCCAGCGCGAGGCTGGTGTAGTGGGCGTCGGCGGTGTAGCCCTCGTAGCCGATCCGCAACCCGGCCGGCAGCCCGTTCTGGACCGGGCTGATGGTCCCATCCGGTCGCAGCGTGGTCATGAGCGCGGCGTGCGCGCGGGCCAGCGCGCCCGCGGGGACGTCGTACCCGGCCGCGCGGGCCGCTCCCAGAAGGGCAAGTTGGGCGCCGAGAGTCCAGGTCTGCGCGGTGCTGCGGTGGGCGGACGCGACCGACCCGTCGGACAGCTGGACTCCGAGAGTGCGCCGCAGGCCCGTCTCGGCCAGCCGATCGAGCTGCGAGCGGAACCGGCCGTCGTATCCGGTGGCCACCATGTCCTGCAGGTGCACGCGGGTGAAAAGGTCGTAGGAGTTCGGCAGGCCGGGCTCGCGGTACATCCCCTGCTCGAGATCGATGCGCTCGGCGAAGAACGGCTCCAGCCAGGCGTCGACGTCGGCGATCGTGTACGGCGACGCGCCGCCGACGATCCGGCGCCACTCCCCCGACAGCCAGACGGCCGACCAGTTGCTCGGCGGCCGGGCCTTGAAGGTGTCGGGCACGGCCAGCGCTCCGACCGCCGCGTCGAGCGCTCCGGACCGGATGTGGCCGGCGGCGCGGAGCAGGTCCGCGGTGCGCAGCATGGCCGGCCACATGAAGTCGCGATGGTTGCCGCGGCCGAACTGCAGCGCGCCGGCCCGCACCGAGGACACCGCCGGTTGCTGTTCACCGTCGGCGAGGTGCGCGAGCGCGGTTGCCGCCGCCGTCGCGGCAAGGTCGTGCCGCCCGACCGCCGCGGTGATCAGGGCGAAGTACGCCGTGCCGTACTGCGTCGGCTCGCCGACGACCGGATCGTCGAGCTGGCCCGTCCGGGCGTTCCAGCTCGGCACCAGGCCATCGACGCCTTGCCGCAGGTAGTCGCTGAGAAGCACGCTGTCGTGCCTACCGGGTACGGCGCTCTCCGTCACTGGCGTGGCCGTGATCGGTCCCCGACGGTGCGATCCTCACGAGCCGGATTCACACGTAGCGATGCCGGCCGGGCGG
>JBBSHJ010000075.1:0-15847 GCA_038253135.1 Mycobacteriales bacterium
CCCGAACCACCCAGCACCCCACCCGCAGCAAGCGTGCCACCCACACCCACCAGGGCCGCGATCCTGAGGAACCCACGCCGGTCCGTCTCATTACGGAACGTCAGGACGGGCTTCCCCCCAAACATGTCTAGTTCAGGCACACCGATCACCTCTCCAGATAGGTCAGACGGGGCCCAAGGGACCTCGCCGCGTCGGAGCGAACAGCTACCGATGAGGGAGGTTCGCAGCCACCCGCCGCTCGGATCATCTGACGGGTCGACATCCGCGCGTTCTTCGAGCGTTACCGGCCGGCTCGCTCCCGACCACCACCAGAGTCGACTCCGGTGCGTGACCGGCCGGTCGTGGGAAATACCTGCTCGGGTGGTTTCCAGGCAAAGGAACACAAGTATCAAACCCCGTACATACGCTTCGGCCATCACTCGCATCTAGAGGAGAACCTAATGAAATCCTCGAATTCCCTATTGCAGAGGGGGCTCGTCGCGACTGCGGTAGGGGCGGCTCTCCTCGGGACGACGGTCATTGCCGGCGGACCCGCGTCCGCCGCTCCGGTACCGAGCCTCACCGGCTTCGCCGCAACCGCTTTCGGCTCGCAAGTCAGCGCGGCCGGCGGTCGAATTACGTCGGGGCCGACCGGCCTCAGCTTCATCGGGTGCACCACCGCTGTCACCACCCGGTCGAACGCGACCGCCGCGGTGGATCTGGGCGCGGTTGGCCACATCGGCGCCGTGCACAGCTCGATCCGCACCACCCGCAGCGGGACGGTGTCGACCAACACCTCGTCCGCTTCGATCGCCGATGTCAGCCTGCTCGGCGGGCGGATCAAGGCGAACACCGTCGGCGCCACCACGATGGTGCGGGCCGACGGCAGCACCCTGTCCGGCACCGGCTCGTCGTCACGACCCGGCCTCATCGTGCTCGGCAACTCGATCACGGTCGGCACGACGAAGAATTATCGCGTCGACCTTCCGGGCATCGGCTACGTGGTCTTCAACGAGCAGGGCTCCACGCAGGACGCCAACCGGATCTATTACCACACGCTGGCCATCGACGTGCACATCACGGTGGCGGGCAACCCGACCGGCCTCGGGCTCGGCACGACCATCGCCCTCGGTTATGCGACGGCGTCGATCGCGCCGAACGTTCCGGGCCTGCTCTCCGGGCTGGCCTATGGCACGACGGTCAAGGTCGGCACCGTGGTGAAATCCGGCCCGACCGCGCTCGTGGGTGACCACTGCACCGGTGGCTCGGAGTACAACTCCATCGCGACGCTGGGCAAGGTGCCCGGTGTGACCGCGGGTGCGGTCGCCTCGTCGGCCGTCGGCTCGGTGGGGGCCGGTGTGCTCGACCTGCGGAACACGAACACCATCACCAAGGTGAACGTGCTCGGCGGCCTGGTCACGGCCGACACCGTGAAGGCGTCGGTGCACATTCACGGCGTCAGTGGAGCCTCCGCCTACGAGGTCGACACCAAGGACTCGACCCTCGGCGGCGTCAGCATCCTCGGCGTCCCGCGCGATGTGTCGACGCTGCACTGGAACACCGTCGTGAGCGTGCCCGGGGCGAAGATCACGTTCTTCCAGCACAGCGCGACCGCCAACTCGGCCAAGATGACCATGATCGTGGTCGAGCTGCTCGCGCCGAACGCCGGCCTACCGGCCGGCACCGTCATCACCGTTTCCACGGCGACGGGCAAGATCGTTCTCTGAGAACCATCACCACCCGCACCACCGGCACGGCTCACGCAGACACCAGTCGCGTGGGCCGTGCCGTTGTGTATCCCGACCATCGGAGTTCCCCGATTTCAGTCGAGGTCGTCGTGCTCCATCAGCTGGCGCGCAGCCTCGGTGATCGATCCCGACATGGATGGGTAAACCGAGAAGGTATTGGCCAGCTGCGCGGCGGAAAGCCTGTTCTGGACCGCGATCGTGATTGGCAGGATCAGTTCCGAGGCCGCCGGAGCGACGACCACGCCGCCGATGACGACACCCGTTGCGGGGCGGCAGAACAGCTTGATGAAACCCTCGGTCACGTCCTGCATCTTGGCCCGGGCATTGGTGGCCAGGGGCAGCATCACGGTCCGAGCCGCAATGTCGCCACGGTCGACCGCCTGCTGCTGGATCCCGACCGTCGCCAGCTCAGGGTGCGTGAAGACATTGGCGGATACGGTCTTCAGCTGGAGCGGGCTCACGGCCTCACCCAGCGCATGCCACACCGCGATCCGGCCCTGCATCGCCGCAACCGACGCCAGCATCATCAGTCCGGTGCAGTCCCCGGCGGCGTACATTCCGGCGACCGACGTGCGCGAGACTCGGTCGACGGCAACAAAGCCGCGCTCATCGCACTCGACGCCCACATCGGCGAGCCCGAGGTCGCCGACGTTCGGGACCGAGCCCACCGTCATCAACGCATGGCTGCCGCCGACCGTGCGCCCGTCGGTCAATTCGACGACGACACCGCCAGCGGTACGACGTACCGCCGCCGCCCGCGAACGCGACAGGATCCGCATGCCGTGCTTGGCGAAGACCGACTCCAGGAGTTCGGCCGCGTCGGAATCCTCGCCGGGCAGCACGCGGTCGCGGCTCGACACCAGCGTGACCTCGACACCCATCTCGAGATAGGCGCTGGCGAATTCCGCGCCGGTCACACCGGAGCCGATCACCACGAGGTGCTCGGGCAGTCGCGGCAGGTCATAGACCTGGCGCCAGGTGAGGATCCGGTCGCCGTCGGGCTCGGCGCCGGGGATGACGCGCGGCGTCGCTCCGGTCGCGATCAGCACGGTGTCCGCCTCGACGGCCCGCGCGGACGGACCCGACGGGTCACCGATCTCCGCCACGTGCTTGCGGCCGGCGCCGCGCGCGGTGAGCAAGTGCGCCGTACCGGTGACGACCTCGACACCCTCGCGCTCGAGCCGGGCCCGGATATCGGCCGACTGCGCTTCGGCGAGGTGGCGCACCCTCCCGTGCACGGCGGGCGCGTCGACGATCACGTCGTCGGGCTCGCCGCCGCGGACACCGAGGGTGCTCGACTCGCGCAGCGTCTCCATCAGCCCGCTGGTCGCGATGAAGGTCTTCGACGGCACGCAGTCATAGAGCACACACGCCCCGCCCGGTGCCTCGCGCTCCACGAGCGTGACCGCGGCGCCCAGCTGGGCCGCGACCAGCGCCGCCTCGTAGCCGGCCGGCCCGCCTCCGATGATCAGAATCCGCGTCACGGTGCCAGTCTCTCGCACCTCAGCCGGCGGCGAGCGCTGCCAGCACGGTGCCGACGAGGGCTCGTACACCGACCGCGATGCAGCGCTCGTCGACGTCGAAGAGACCCTGATGCAGGTCGTACGACGCCCCGCCCGGCGTCCGCACGCCGAGCCGGGCGAGCGCGGCGGGCAGCTCGGCGGCGTACCAGCCGAAATCCTCCCCGCCCATGCTCTGCGGCGTGTCGGTGACGGCGGTCTCGCCGAGGCAGTCGACCACGCCGGCGCGGAGCAGGTCGACGCACGAGGCGTCATTGACGACCGGTGCGACTCCCCGCACGTAGGTCACGTCCGCGCCTACGCCGGTCGGTGCCACGACCTGTCGCACCAGCTGGGTGATGACCTTCTCCGCGTCGTCCCAGAATTCGCCGGAGAGCGTGCGCAACGTGCCGGCGATGACTCCCGACGACGGGATCGCGTTGCCGGCCCGGCCGGCCTGCACCGAGCCCCAGATCAGCGACGCGGCCGCGCGCGGATCCACCAACCGGGACAGCGCCGCGGCCGACGTGGTGATCAGCAGCCCGGCCGCCAGGACCACGTCGGCGGTCAGCTGCGGCCGCGCCGTGTGCCCACCGGGCCCGGACAGATGCACCTCGACGTGATCGGCCGCCGCCGTGATCGGTCCGACCCGCAGGCCGACCTTCCCGACATCGAGCGCCGGATCGCAGTGCAGCGCGAAGATCCGCGAGACCCCGGCTAGCGCGCCCTCCGCGAGCACGTCCAGCGCCCCACCGGGCGTGAGCTCCTCCGCCGGCTGGAAGACCAGCCGCACCCGTCCGGGGCGGCCGGGCGCGGCGGCCAGCGCCAGGCCGGCACCGAGCACGGCCGCGGTGTGCACGTCGTGCCCGCAGGCATGGCAGACGCCGTCGACGGTCGAGCGGTACGCCGCGTCGGTCAGGTCCGGCAGCGGCAACGCGTCGAGGTCCGCCCGCAGCGCGACCGTCGGCTCACCGGACCCGATGTCGCACACCAGCCCGGTGCCGGCGCGCAGGGCCTGCGGCGCCAGCCCCGCCTCCCGCAGCACCCGGGCGACCGCCGCCGTCGTACGCCGCTCCTGCCGTCCAACCTCCGGGTGCGCGCGCAGGTCGCGCCGCACGGCGATCAGCGCCTGCTCGTGCCCGGCCAGCCAGCCGGAGAGCCACGCTCGCGTCACGCCGGAAGTCCGCCTTCCATCTCGCCGATCAACGCATCCACCACCGCGGCCAGATCGCCGCCCGCCGCGCTCGCCACCGATCGCTGCCGGGCGGCGCTGCCGCCCGAGGCGACGATCCGCTGGACCGTCGCCAGCTGACCGGGACACCCGAGCCGCCGGGCGATCGGCGCCAGATCGTCGACCAGCTCGGCAATCGCCTGCCGCACCGGCACCACCGACCCGCGCGAGTCGATCACGATGTCGGCGTCGAGGCCATAGCGGGCGGCCCGCCACTTGTTCTCGCGGACGATCCACGCCGCCGGCTCGGGCAGCGTGTAACCGCGATCGATCTCGGTGTCGAATCGATGCACGAGGCACTGCGCCAGCGCCGCCACCGCGCCGACCTCGTCGAAGGTCGGCAGGCCATCGCAGATCCGGAGCTCGACGGTGCCGAACCGCGGATGCGGCCGGATGTCCCACCAGACCTCGCGCACCGACTCGATCGCCTGCGTCTCGATCAGGACCTGCATGTAGCGCTCGAATTCGTCCCAGCCGGACAGCTGATAGGGCAGGCCGGCCGTCGGCAGCGCCTCGAAGATCTTGGACCGGTAGGACGACAGCCCGGTATCGGAGCCGATCCAGTAGGGGCTCGACGCCGAGAGGGCCAGGAAATGCGGCAGGTAGGACAGCAGCGCGTTGACGATCGGCATCGCCTTGTCCGGGCTGCGAACACCGACGTGCACATGTACGCCGAAGATCTGCAGCTGCCGGGCCAGCCACTGATTGCGCTCGATCAGCGCGGCGTAGCGCGGCTGGTCGGTGATCTGCTGCGTCGTCCAGTCGGTCAGCGGGTGCGTCCCGGCGCAGAGCACGCCGACGCCCAGGTCGCCGGCGGCACGGCGTACCTCTGCCACGGTTTCGGCGAGATCGGCCAATGCGTGCGGGACCGTCTCGCACACGCCGGTGATGACCTCGACGCAGGACTGCAGCAGCTCGTGCTTGGCCTTGGGGTGCTCGTCGACGCCGTCCGGTGTGATCGCGCCCAGGATCTCGCCGGACGCAGCCGTGAGCTGCCGCGTCTCACGGTCGACCAGCTGCAACTCCCACTCCACGCCGAGCGTCGTCCGCTCCGACGGTGAGAAGTCGATCTGCACGCCGGAAGCCTAATCGGTCGCGCACCCTGGCGTGCGATGCTGGCCGGCATGCGAATCCGCTTGGCGTACGGCGAGAATGGTCTCGACGTCGACCTTCCCGATGGTCGCACCACGGTCGTGACACCACGGCACGCCCAGCCGGCCGCCGACCCGATGGCCGAGTTGCAGCGGGCGCTGCGCGCGCCGGTCGCCGGTCCGCCGCTGCGCGCACTGGCACGCCGCGGACAGAGCGTCGCGATCTCCCTCTGTGACGGCACCCGCCCGCAGCCCCGGCGCCAGATGATCCCGGCCGTCCTCGCCGAGCTCGACGGCATCGTCCGGCTCGAGGACATCACCATCCTGGTCGCCACCGGCACCCACCGCAGCAACTCCGACGCCGAGCTGCGGGCGATGCTCGGCGACGAGGTCGTCGAGTCCGTCCGCGTGGTCAATCACGACGCACGCGCGAGCGACACGCTGCGCTGGGTCGGGACGCTCGGGGACGGCGTACCCACCTGGCTCAACGCGCACTGGCTCGACGCCGACCTACGCATCACCACCGGATTCGTCGAGCCACATTTCTTCGCCGGGTTCAGCGGCGGTCCCAAGCTGGTCGCTCCCGGACTCGCCGGCCTCGACACCGTCCTGACCCTGCACGACGCCAAGCGGATCGGGGACCCGCGAGCCACCTGGGGAATCATCGAGGGAAATCCGGTGCACGACGACGTGCGCGCCATCGCGGCCGCGACCGGTGTGGACTTCGCCCTGGACGTCGTCCTCGACGGCGGTCAGCGGATCGTCGCGGCGTACGGCGGGCGGATCGCCGACATGCACGCCGCCGCGTGTGAGCACGCGAAAACCACCGCTATGCAAGCGGTTCCGCGGCGGTACGACGTCGTCGTCACCACCAATTCCGGCTATCCCCTCGACCAGAACCTCTACCAGTGCGTCAAGGGCATCAGCGCCGCTGCCCAGGTTGTCGCCCACGACGGCCTGATCATCTGCGCCGCCGAATGCCGCGACGGCTTCCCCGACCACGGCTCCTACCGCGAGGTGCTGCGCTGCGCGGCTTCGCCACAGGCACTGCTCGAAGAGATCCTGGCCCGCCCGGTCACCATCCCCGACCAGTGGCAGGTCCAGGTGCAGGCCCGGATCCAGAGCCGTGCCAGGGTCGCCATGCACACCGAGCACCTCACCGCGGCCGACCTGGCCGAGGCGCACCTGCGGGCCGCGCCCGACATCGCCGCGGCCGTCGCCGAGGCCGGCCATGAGGCGCGGATCTGCGTGCTTCCCGAGGGACCGCAGACGATTCCGTACGTCGCTTAGTCCGGCGGCGAAACGGGGCACTGGCTTTCGGTGTTGGCGTGACCCGGAGCCCGGATCCGCCCGGGAGTGCAGATCTGCCGCTCGCTCGGAGTGCGAACCGCGGCAGAGCTGCACTCCCGGCGACGGTTCACCCCGCGCGCGACCGCGACCGGTACTCCAGCACCAGCACCCGCGAGTCCAGGACCTCCTGGTGCGACAGCTCGAGATCGAGATCCGGGAGGTCCGCGAACGCCGGCTGCCGGCCGGTCTCGCCCAGGATCTGCGGGAAGACCACGAGCCGCAGCCGGTCGACCAGCCCGGCGCTCAGCAGCTGGCGCACCACGGACAGGCTGCCCATGGTCCGCAGCGGGTCACCGCCGCCGGCCTTGAGATCGCCGATCTCCTCGACGAGCGCGCGCGGCGTGATCCGCGTGTTCGGCCAGACCGGAGGCTCGCGCAACGTCCGCGAGAAGACGAGCTTCGGCAGGCCGGACATCCGCTGCGTGCTGCGGTCCCGCGCGTCCGCAGGGATCGAGGACAGAGCCTGGTACGTCGTTCGTCCCAAGATCACCAGCTGGGGCCGGTCCAGCTCGTCGTTGATCCAGCGCTCCAGATCAGGTCCGAAGTAGCCGAAATACGCGGCGGAGCGCGAGCCCGCCGCAAAGCCGTCCACCGTGATGAAAAGATCTGCGCTGAGTTCCGGCATGGCGTCCCCTTTCGTCCGTGTGACGACGGGCGCCGCCACGCGCATCCTCCACGAACGGAGCGCGCTGAAATCGTCCGCCTCAGCCGGCGGGATCGCTCGGTTCCGGAGGTGTCAGCACCAGACCGCGATTCTTGGGCCCCCGAAAGGCGAACTCAACCTCCTCGGCCGTGCCGCCGAGCGAGCGCTGATGAACCGCGATCGCCGCCAGCAGTTCCGCCCGGCCAAGACGCTCGGAGTCGGACCAGTAATTGCAGCACGGGATCACGACCACCGGCCGCACCGCCGCCGACGCGACCACCTCGCGCAGCGCCTCGTCGGGGTGCAGGCCCACGACGACGTCGTAGTAATCGGCCATCGCGGCCGAATACTCCTGCTGGCGGGCGTTTACACCGGTCAGGGTCCAGCCGCGCGGATCGACGACCTCGCAGTCGATCCCGTGCCTCTTGGTGAGCAACCGGGCCAGCATGCCCTGACCTCCCGCCACGTCGGCGGCGTACCGCGCCATCGGAAAGCGCTCGGCCACGAAACCGGCCACGGCCGCGAAGCGATCGGGATCGCCGCGAAACCGATGCCGCGTCATCCCGCATCCCCGTAACGTGCCGCCGACTTGTCACTTCTGGCTGCGATTGCGGGAGGAATCGCAGCCAGAAGTGACAAGTCGCCGCTATCGGTTTGGATCGCCGGACGCCGCACACACATCAACCCAGCGCCGTCCGCCCGTCCTTGCGCAGCCGGAAGAGCACCTCGCCCGCATCCGGCACGACGAGGGTGTCGGGATCGCGCGTCCACTCCTCGATGTCGATCGACGCGGGGTCGCGGTAATCGAGCGCGACGCTGCGGGTCTCCGCCTCGGAGATGCCGGTCGCGAGGATCACGGCGATCCGGCATCGCTCGCCGTGATCGTCGTCGTAGCTGCCATCACCGCGGACGTGGGTGGAGTGGGCCACCACGCTGCGGTGCACGCCTGCCATCCGGGCCGGCTCGGCCAGGAAGTAATCGCGGCAGTGATAGCCGATCTTGGCGATCTCCTCGCCGTGGCTCACCGAGATCTGATCGATCGAGGGCTGATAGATGACGACCTCGCCGCCGTCGGCCACGACCGGGTCGACCTTGTACATCCCCTTCGCCGCCGTCCACAGATCGTCGTAGCGGGGCGAGACCAGCGACAGGACACGGCGTACCGGCGCGTCGAGATAGCGCACGTGCACCCGCGCCGACACCTCGGCCGCGCCCGCCCAGGCCTCCTCGGTGCTGCCGTAGGCGGCATAGATCGGCAGCCGCATTCCCGATGGCACAACGAGCGCGATGCAGTGCCGCGCGCACGGCAGCCGGGCGGCGGCCTCGTTGATGAGCTTGCGGACCGGCGTCACGCCGGGGGTGCCGATAATCGCGCTCGAGGTGATCAGCGCGCCGAGCCAATGGGTCAAATCAATGATGTCCGAGCCCGCCACTCCCGGGAAGAAATACTTGTTTCCTCCGGAGAACCCGACGACCTCGTGTGGGAACACCGGGCCGACGACGAGGGCCACGTCGTGCTCGACGATGTGCCGGTTGACCGTGATGTGGACCGATTCCGCGAGCCGGCCACCGGACGCCTCCCGCACCTGGTCGGCCGAGAGCTCGCCGATGTCGACCAACATGTCGGGCAGCCACCACTCGTGGTTGACCACGGTCGCGCCGGGTAGCGGTCCGACGTGCGCGGCCAGCGCCTCCTCGCGCAGCGGCTGGTGCGTGCCCAGCGCCACCAGCACCGTCAGCCGGGACACGCGGTGCGCGATCGCGTCGTGCACCGCACCGAGCAGCAACGGCAGCGGACACGTGCGGGTCGCATCGGGTACGACGACGCACACGCTCTTGCCGTCGACGTCGGCATCGGCCAGCGATGCGGTGATGAAGCCCTGGATCTCAGCATCGGTCACCGTCGCTCCATATCCACCGATGCTCTGCACCCGTCCACTCCGCTCCTGGCGACCGCACTGACGTCCGAGGCTACTCACCGCACCGACGACTGTGCAGATCTGCATGCTCGGCGGGGCGCGGTTGCCCTCAGCCGATGCGGACCGGCATCCCGGTGCGCGCCGACTCGTAGATTCCCCAGATCACGCCCAGCGTGCGCGTGTTGTCCGCGACCGTCACGAACGGCTCACGCCCCGTCGTGACCGCGTCGATGAAGTCCTCGTACTGCGCCGAGTGCCCGGTCCGCTTCGCCGGCTGTTTGACCGAATCGGCCGTCGGCGTCTCCTGCGCCTCGCCGTCGAGCCCTTCCCGCTCGCGGACCTCGTCAGCCTGGTTGCCGCCGCCCCCGCCGTACGCCGCCGCTGCCGCCTCTTGCGCCGGCGCCGAGTAGAAGTATTCGAGCCGGTCGTTGGTGGTCTGCATCGAGCCGCGGTCGCCGAAGATCCCGACCGTGGAGATCGTGCCGGGGAACGCCGCGGTCGTGCCGTGGATGGAGGCGAGCGCTCCGGTCTCGTACCGCACCGCCGCGATCGCCGTGTCCTCGACCTCGAGGTCAGGATGCGCGACCGTGGCGGCGTACGCCGTCACCTCGACCGGCTTGCCCATCAGCCAGGTCAGCAGGTCGATGGTGTGAATCCCCTGGTTCATCAGCGCCCCGCCGCCGTCCAGTGACCACGTGCCCCGCCAGCCGGCCGACGCGTAATAACCGGGGCTGCGCCACCAGTACATCGCCGCGCTGCCGGAGGTGATGTGGCCGAGATCGCCGCGCTCGATCGCCGTGCGCATGAACCGGTTGATCGGGGCGAACCGGCGCTGGCTGATCACGGTGACGGTCTTGCCGGTACGCCGGGCGGCATCGGCAATCCGCTCGGCGGCGTCGGGGGTGATTTCCAGCGGCTTCTCCACGATCACGTGCTTGCCGGCGGCAAGGGCCGGCACGGCGATGTCGGCGTGCCGGCCCGACGGCGTACACACGGCAACCGCGTCGATGTCATCGCGGGCCAGCGCCTTGTCCAGGTCGGTGAGACCGGGAATGCCGTAATCATGCGCGAATGCCGCCGCCCGCTCCGGCTCGATGTCGACCACGCACGCCAGCTCGGCATCGGCAACTGTGCCGATCGTGCGGACGTGCTGCTTTCCGATCACGCCGCAACCGACGATCGCGAACCGCATCAGATGGACTCCATTCGCCTCAGTTGTAAGGGATTCCGCGCTCCTCGAGCAGCGCGGTGAAGGCCTTGGTGGCCTTCTCGAAAAGCTCGGGACCGGAAAAGCCACCCAGCTGCCCGTGACCGGCCAGGTGCGGCTCCATCGAGAAGAAACCGTCGAAGCCGTCTGCCTTCAGCGCGTCAAGCGTCAGTCCGAGCTCGCCGTCACCCTCTCCGGCGGGCGTGACGCCGCCCTCCACCAGCTTCGCGTCCTTGACGTGCACGTATTCCGTGTAGGGCCGCAGCGATGCGTAACCCTCGGTGAACGGCCGCACACCGCACTGCACGTAATTGGCCGCATCCCAGATCAGCCGGAGTCTCGGCGACCCCACCGACTCGACGATGTCGAGGCAGCGGGACGGGGTGTCCCCATAGATTTGCTTCTCGTTCTCGTGCAACAGCACGACGTCGTGTCCGTCCGCGCGCGCGACCAGGGCGGACATCCGCCGCAGCACCTCGTCGCGGTGCTTGGCCGGGTCGTCACCCTGCGGGAGGAAGAAGGAAAACAGCCGGATATACGGCGCCTGCATTTTCGCCGCGACGGCCAGAGCCCGATCAAAGCGGGCCAGGTGCGCGTCGAAGTCGTCGCCGATGCCGACCTTGCCGATGGGCGAGCCGATCGACGAGGTCTTGATCCCGGCCGTGCCCAGGGTGGAAACGGCTGTGTCCATCTGGGCGTCGTCGAGGTCGAGCACGTTGGTGCCCCACGCGCTGCGGAATTCGACGTGGCCGATTCCCAGCTCACCCAGCGTTCGGCATTGCTGGTCGAGATCCTTGTCGATCTCGTCGGCAAAGCCCGATAACGTCCACATTTGCGATGCACTCCTTCATTCATCGTCGCACCCCGGATAGCCTATCGTCGAGGTGGCAACCGGTTGCACGCCGCTGCACACGGCTCCGTCCGAAGGAGGTCAGATGCCGCATCCCACGATCCCCGGCGCGCGGCGGCGGGCCACCGTCCGGGATGTCGCGGCCGCGGCCGGCGTCGCGACCTCCACGGTTTCGCGGGTCTTCTCCCGGCCGGAGCGCATCAGCGCACCCACCCGGCAGCACGTGCTCGCCGTCGCCGGCCGGCTCGGCTACCGGCCCGATCCGATCGCGCAGGCACTGCCGAGCGGCTCGACCCGCACCCTAGCGCTGCTGGTCCCGGACATCACCAACCCGTTCTTCTTCGACCTCATCCGCGGCGCGGAGCGGCAGGCCGCCGCCGCCGAATTCACCCTCGTGCTGGCCGATGCCGGCGAGTCGGCCGACGCCGAGAGCCTGCACCTGGATCGCCTCACCCGCAGCGTCGACGGCGTCGTGCTGGCCTCCTCCCGACTGCCCGGCACGCGGATCGAGGCGCTGCGCCTCGAACGCCCGCTCGTCCTGGTCAACCGCAAGAGTGCCGGCGTACCCGCCGTCGTGGTCGACAACCATCAGGGCATGGCCCAGGCGGCCGCGCACCTTGCCTCGCTCGGACACGAGCGGGTGGGCTACGCCGGCGGCCCCGAGTCATCATGGTCGGACCGCACCCGGTGGCGGGCCCTGCAGGCCGCCGCGCGCAGGCTCGGTCTGACCTGTGTGCGACTCGGCGCCTTCCCTCCGACCATCGACGGTGGCACGGCCGTCGCCGAGACCGCGCTCGTCGCGCGCGTCAGCGCGGTGGTCGCCTTCAACGACCTGCTCGCGATCGGCGCGATGCGCCGGCTCGGCCGCCGCGGGGTCGCCGTGCCCGGCGGGATGTCCGTGCTCGGCTGCGACGACATCTTCGGCGCCGAGATCTGCGCGCCGGCGCTGACCACGGTCGCGGCTGATATCGAGCTGGCCGGGCGCACCGCGATCGACCTGCTGCTCGCCCAGCGATCGGCCATCCCCCCACCCGCGCGCACGATCGTCTTACAGACCCACCTGACGATCCGCCAGTCCACCGGAGGACCCCGATGAGCAGCACGCCAGCTCGGATCGAGCTGCACCCGGATCGGCTGTTGCCGGCCGACCCCACGACGCGGGCCATCGCGCGCCGCCTCTACGCCGAGGTGGCGGACCTGCCGATCATCTCGCCGCACGGGCACGTCGATGCCGCGGTGCTCGCGGACGACGTGCCGTTCGGCAATCCGGCCGAGCTCTTCGTCACCCCCGACCACTACGTGACGCGCATGCTGCACGCCAACGGCGTACCGCTCCGCGATCTCGGCCTGGCCGACGCCGATGCTCCCGACGCGACACCGGCCGATCCCCGGGAGATCTGGCGGACCTTCTGCACGCATTGGAAAGCCTACCGCGCCACCCCGGTACGAAGCTGGATGGAGGCCGAGCTGGTCGACGTCTTCGGCATCACGACAACACCGTCCGCGGAGACCGCCGACGAGTTGTACGACGCGTTGTCGGACCGGCTGGCCCAGCCGGAATTCCGGCCCCGGGCCCTGTATCGGCGGTTCAACCTGGAGGTGCTCGCCACCACCGACGATCCGGCGAGCGGTCTTGCCGCGCACCGGGCGCTGGCCGACGACCCGTCCTGGCCGGGACGGGTGGTGCCGACCTTCCGGCCGGACCGTTACCTCGCCCTCGATGTCGCCCCCGGATCGGCGCTGGCCGACCTTTCCAGCGCTGCGGGAGTAGACGCGACGACGTACGACGGGTACATCGGGGCGCTCGAGACGCGACGCCGTTATTTCATCGAGAACGGCGGCACCGCCAGCGATCACGGCGTTGTCGACGCTCGGACCGAGGCTCTGGAGCACGACGAGGCCGCGACGATCTTCGACCGGCTGCTCGCCGGCACCGCCCCGCCCGCTGATGCTGACCGGTTCCGCCGGCACATGCTCACCGAGACGGCGCGGATGGCGGCCGACGATGGCCTCGTCATGCAGGTGCATCCCGGCGTGCTGCGCAACCACCACGGGCCGACGTACCGCCGCTTCGGCCCGGACCGGGGGCACGACATTCCCGTCGCCACCGAATACACCCGGGCTCTGCAACCGTTGCTGGAGAAATATGGCACGCACCCGAATTTCCGGATGGTGCTCTTTACGGTTGATGAGGACGCGTTTTCCCGGGAGGTCGCGCCGCTGGCCGGGTTTTATCCGTCGGTATTTGTCGGCGCACCGTGGTGGTTCCTCGACACGCCCGATGCCATGATGCGCTTCCGCGAGGCCGTGACCGACAGCGCCGGCTTCTACCGCACGGCGGGTTTTGTCGATGACACCCGCGCCTTCTGCTCCATCCCGGCCCGGCACGATACCGCCCGCCGGGTCGACTGCTCCTTCCTCGCCCGGCTCGTAGCGGAGCATCGCATCGACGAGGACGAGTCGCTCGAGACCGCCCGTGACCTCGCCTACCGGCTGCCCAAGGAGGTCTTCCGGCTATGACCCGCGCCCTGACCCGCACCGCGGCCGGAGCGTCGGCGCCCTGGCCGGTCCGGACCGTCCATCTCGGCCTCGGCAACTTCTTCCGCGCCCATCAGGCCTGGTATTCCAACGGGAGCGGCGAGGCGCCCGGGATCGCCGCCTTCACCGGGCGCCGCCCCGATGCCGCGCGCGCGCTCACCGCGCAGGAGGGCGTCTATTCCCTCATCGTCCGCGACGGCGGCGGCGATCACGTCCAGCGGATCGACAGCATCTCGGCGGCCATCGACGGCGCCGACGTGCCTGCGCTGCAAGGCTTTCTGTGTGATCCGAACGTGGTCGCGGTGACGCTCACGATCACGGAGGCGGGCTATCGTCGCGGCGCCAACGGCATCGACGCGAACGACCCCGCCATCGCCGACGACATCGCCACGCTCCGGGCCGGCGGCACTGACGTGCGGACGGCTCCCGCCCGCCTGGTCTCCGGCCTGCTGGCCAGGCGACGCGCCGACGCCGGCCCGATCGCCGTCGTACCGTGCGACAACCTGACCGGCAACGGCGCGGCGACGGCTTCGGTCATCATCTCGCTGGCCGAGCTGATCGACGCCGATGCGGCCGCGTGGATAGACGAATCCGTGTCCTTCGTCTCGACGATGGTCGACCGCATCACCCCGCACACCACCGACGACGACATCGCGACCGTGCGCGCGCTGACCGGTTTCGACGACGCCGCACCGGTGGTGACCGAACCCTTCACCGAGTGGGTGCTGGCGGACCGGTTCCCGGCCGGCCGGCCGGCGTGGGATCGCGCCGGCGCGCGGTTCGTCGCCGACGTCGCGCCGTTCGAGCTGCGCAAGCTGTGGCTGCTCAACGGGGCGCACAGCACGCTTGCGTACGCCGGGCTGGGACGCGGCATCGCGACCGTGGCGGACGCCGTCGCCGACACCGAGTGCGGCGCCCTGATGAACGACTGGTGGGACGCGGCCGCCAGCCACCTGCCGCTGCCCGCCGGGGAGATCACGGCGTACCGCGAGGCGCTGACCCAGCGGTTCGAAAACCCGCGGATGCGCCATCAGCTCACCCAGATCGCTGGCGACGGCTCCCAGAAGTTGCCGGAACGGGTCGTCCCGGTGCTGCGCCTGGAGCGGTCGGCCGGTCGGTTGCCGCACAGCGCCGTGGCCGCGCTCGCCGGTTGGGTCCGCTACCTGCGGGCCGGATCGGTCAACGACCCGCAGTCCCACGAGCTGCGATCCCTCGCCGGCCGGCCCGACGCGGACGCCGTACCCCGGCTGCTCGGCTTCCTCGCCAACGATCTGGCCGACGACCATGAGCTGGTGCAGTCGGTGCGGACCGCGCTCGTGTGAGCGCGGCGCACCCGCCCTGGTCAGACCGCTGCGGCCCGCCGAAGGCGCAGCACCGACCGGCCGAGCAGCGCGCCGCCGATCGAGCACAGCGCGAAGACGGCGGCGATCGTCCACCAGGTGTCGGCGAAGGCGTGCGCCGAGTCGAGCCGGGCGCCGGTGGCGTCGAGGCTCAGGAAGATGCTGCCGAAGACCGCCGTACCCAGAGCGTTGCCGAGCTGGGTGGTCGTCGTGAGCAGGCCGCTCGCGTCGGCGGCGCGCTCCGGCGGCACCTCGGCGAGGGCGTGCGCCATGAGCGACCCGAAGGCAACGCCTTGGGCCAGGCCCCAGCCCATCAGGACCAACCAGAGGCCGGCACCGCCGTCGCTCCCGCCGTGCAGGAGCGCGGCCAGCCCCGCCACCGACACCGCGGCACCGATCAGACCGGCCGCGCTCAAGGTGTGGTGCGCGGCAGCCGGGATGCGCCGCCAGTA
>JBBSHJ010000076.1:0-15780 GCA_038253135.1 Mycobacteriales bacterium
TCGGTGCCGGCACGGCGAGGGCACTGGCGGCCAACGGCGTCGCCGTGCTGAGCACCTACCTGCGGCCGGCCGATCCGCCCGACCCGGCTCAGCGCGAGGAATACCGCACCAACCGCGCCGCCACCGCCGACCGTGTGGTTGGGGACATCGTGGCGGCCGGCGGGCGCGCGCTCGCGATGGAGGCCGATCTGAGCGATCCGGCCACATCCGCCGCCCTCTTCGACCGGGCCGAGGCGGATCTCGGCCCGGTCGACATCCTGGTCAACAATGCCAGCGGCTGGGTGCAGGACACCTTCACGCCGGTCACCACCGATCGGTACGGCCGGACCATGCGGGGGGTGAGCTACGAGACGTGGAGCCGGCAGTTCGCCGTCGACGCGATGGCGCCGGCCCTGCTCATCGCCGAGTTCGCCCGCCGGCACGTCGCGCGTGGCGCGACCTGGGGCCGTCTGATCGGCCTCACCTCGGGCGGACCGGCCGGATTTCCGACCGAGGTCTCCTATGGTGCGGCCAAGGCGGCCCAGGAGAACTACGTGATGTCGGCGGCGCAGGAGCTCGCGCCCTACGGGATCACCGCCAACATCGTCTATCCACCGGTCACCGACACCGGCTGGGTCAACGACGAGGTGCGGCGAGCCGTGGCAGAGGGCGCGACGCACACCCACATTGCTACCGGGGAGGAGGTCGGCCGGGTCATCGCCTACCTGGCGAGCGAGGCTGCGGACCTCATCAGCGGCAGCGTCGTGCGGATGCGCTGATCGGACTGCCGCCCGGGCGGGGTGGCAGCCCGTCCCGGACGCGCCGTCGGGTACGACGCGTCCGGCGGCGGTCACGGCGTACCACCGCCGCGCGACGGATCACGTGCGCGGACGATAGCCTCGCCCCGAGCCGTCGAGCAGGAGGTCCGCGTGAGCCATCAATCCGTGCGTGGCGTGATCGCCCGGTCCAAGGGCGCACCGGTTGAGATTGAGACCATCGTCGTCCCCGACCCCGGGCCGGGCGAGGCGGTCGTGGCGATCCAGGCCTGCGGCGTCTGCCACACGGACCTGCACTATCGCGAGGGCGGCATCAATGACGAGTTCCCGTTCCTCCTCGGGCACGAGGCGGCCGGCACGGTCGAGGCGGTCGGCGTGGACGTCACGGAGGTGCGGCCGGACGATTTCGTCATCCTGAACTGGCGCGCGGTGTGCGGGCAGTGCCGGGCGTGCAAGCGCGGCCGGCCGTGGTACTGCTTCGACACCGCCAACGCGACCCACTCGATGACCCTGACCGACGGTACGACGCTCAGTCCGGCGCTGGGGATCGGCGCGTTTGTCGAGAAGACCCTTGTCGCGGCCGGGCAGTGCACCAAGGTGGACTCTTCGGTCCCGGCCACGGTCGCCGGACTGCTCGGCTGCGGGGTGATGGCGGGCCTCGGCGCGGCGCTCAACACCGGGCAGGTCGGTCGCGGCGACTCGGTCGCGGTGATCGGTTGTGGAGGCGTCGGGGACGCGGCGATCGCCGGCTCGCGACTCGGCGGAGCTGGCCGGATCATCGCGTTGGACGTCGATGACCGCAAGCTGCGATGGGCCGAGGACCTTGGTGCCACGCACACGATCAATACGGCCGAGCTGGACAAGGACGGCGTCGTCGCGGCGGTGCAGGAACTGACCGGCGGGAATGGAGCCGACATCGTGATCGACGCGGTCGGCCGACCAGAAACCTACGAGCAGGCCTTCTATTCGCGTGATCTCGCGGGCACGGTGGTGCTCGTCGGCGTACCGACACCGGAAATGAGACTGGAGCTCCCGTTGCTCGACGTCTTCGGCCGTGGCGGGGCATTGAAATCGTCGTGGTACGGCGATTGCCTGCCCGAGCGGGATTTCCCGATGCTGATCGATCTCTTCCGCCAAGGTCGGCTGCCGCTGGACAAATTCGTTTCCGAGGAGATCGGCATCGACGGCGTCGAGGCCGCGTTCGAGAAGATGCACCACGGCGACGTGCTGCGTTCGGTGGTTGTCCTGTGAGGCCGCCTCGACTGATGAGGTCGCGCAGTGACGTCGCACGGACCGAGCAGGTTGCGCAATGAATGTCCGCGTGGACAAGGTCGTGACGTCCGGGGTCTTCAGCCTCGACGGTCAGGATTTCGAGGTCGAGAACAACGTCTGGCTGGTCGGCGACGACAGCGACGTTGTGGTCGTCGACGCGGCGCACGATGCGGGTCCCATTCTCGACGAGGTCGGTGACCGGCGGGTGCGCACCATCGTCTGCACCCACGGGCACAACGACCACATCAATGCCGTCGCCGACCTGGCCGACGCGACGCGAGCGCCGGTCGCGCTGCATCCGGCCGACCGGATGTTGTGGGATGTGGTCCTTCCTGATCGCGCCCCCGACATCGACCTCTCCGATGGCACCCAGATCGCCGTGGCGGGGGTCGGGCTGCAGGTGATGCACACGCCCGGCCACTCGCCCGGAGCGATCTGCCTGTACACGCCCGAGCTACGCTGCGTCTTTGCCGGCGACACGCTCTTTGCCGGCGGCCCGGGAGCGACCGGGCGGTCCTATTCCGATTTCGGCACGATCGTCGAGTCGATCCGGGACCGGCTGTTCACGCTGCCCTCCGCCACCGTCGTACACACCGGGCATGGAGAGGACACGACGATCGGTGCCGAGACCTCGCATCTGAAGGAATGGATCGCCCGCGGCCACTGATCCCCGATCCCGGACCCGACTCCGATCCTCTGCTCCACCCGACCCCCGACCCGAGCCCGGACCTCCATCCCGCTTTCGTACCGCGTGTCTTGTCTTCGAATAACCGGACAAGATCTCGCTCAATTTGTCCGGATATTGGAAGACAATGACGGGGAGGGAGCACGGATTGGGGGGTCGGGACCGGCGGCGGGGAGGCTGCGAGCGAGGAGATGCGGCTGGCGGCCGACCCGTTGCGAGCGGCCCATCCCAGGATGTGGGAGCCCATTTCCAACCCGGAGAGAGTGGTGGCACACTTACCGCGTGCACATGTTCGCCATTATTATCACTTAGCGCACTCGCTGACGATTCGCGAGCGCGCCGACCTCCTGCATCCGCGGGGGGTCTTTTTCGTTGAGAGGGTTGGATCTCGTCATGAGCGGCACGGATGCGCGGTTCGATGTCTTCGACACCACGTTGCGGGACGGCGCGCAGCGTGAGGGCATCTCCTACTCGGTCACGGACAAGCTGGCCGTGGCGCGGCTGCTCGACGAGCTGGGCGTCGGTTTCATCGAAGGCGGTTGGCCGGGTGCGATGCCGAAGGACACCGAATTCTTCGCCCGTGCGGCCGACGGTGAGCTCGAGCTGGAGCACGCGGTGCTGGTGGCGTTCGGGTCGACGCGCAAGGCCGGCGTACCTGTCGCTGAGGACAAGCAGGTCCGCGCGCTCGTCGACTCGCGCGCGCCGGTGGTCTGCGTGGTGGCCAAATCCGACGTGCGGCACGTGGAAAAGGCGCTGCGTACGACGCCCGAGGAAAACCTCGCCATGGTCCGCGAAACCGTCGAATACGTCCGGGCCCAGGGCCGCCGGGTATTCGTCGACTGCGAGCACTTCTTCGACGGCTACCGGTTCGATCGCGACTACACGACCTCGGTGGCGCGGACGGCGTACGACGCCGGCGCCGAGGTCGTGATCATGTGCGACACCAACGGCGGGATGCTGCCGAGCTGGGTCGGCCAGACCATCACCGAGGTCAGAGCGGCCCTCGGCGAGGACAAGCCGCTCGGCATGCACGCGCAGAACGACACCGGCTGCGCGGTCGCCAACACCATCGCGGCCGTCGAGGCCGGCGTGCGCCACGTGCAGGGCACGGCCAACGGGTACGGCGAGCGGCCCGGCAACGCCGACATCTTCGCCGTCATCGGAAATCTCACCGTCAAGCTCGGCCAGCGGGTCCTTCCCGAGGGCTGCCTCGCCGAGATGGTGCGCGTCTCGCACGCCATCGCCGAGATCGCGAACATCGCCCCCGACACCCACCAGGCCTATGTCGGGGCGTCAGCCTTCGCTCACAAGGCGGGTCTGCACGCGAGCGCGATCAAGGTCAGCCCCGAGCTCTACAACCACATGGAGCCCGAGCTGGTCGGCAACGACATGCGCATCCTGGTGACGGAGATGGCCGGACGGGCGAGCATCGAGCTCAAGAGCCGCGAGCTCGGACTTGACCTTTCCGGCCGCCCCGACACCGTCGGCAAGGTGGTCGAGCGGGTCAAGACGCTGGAGGCCGAGGGCTGGTCCTTCGAGGCCGCCGACGCGTCCTTCGAGCTGCTCGTGCGCGAGGAGCTCGGGGAGGCGGCGCGACCGTTCACGATCGAGTCCTATCGGGTGATCGTCGACCGCGACGTCTCCGGTGGGGTGAGCAGCGAGGCCACCGTCAAGGTGCAGGCCAAGGGCGAGCGGATCGTCGCCGTCGGCGAGGCGGTCGGGCCGGTCAACGCGCTGGACCGGGCCCTGCGCCGGGCGCTGGAGGGGCTCTACCCGGAGCTCTCCGGCATGACATTGACCGACTACAAGGTCCGCATCCTCGACGGCCGACACGGCTCGGACGCGATCACCCGGGTCCTCGTCGAGAGCGGCAACGGCGAGCGCGAATGGACCACGGTCGGCGTACACGAGAACATCATCGAGGCGTCCTGGCTGGCCCTCGAGGACGCCTGGCGGGCGGGCCTGCGCCCGCGCCCGTCCTGACTCGCCGACACACCGTGGCTGGCCGGACACGTCCGGCAATGCAACCCGTGCCGACCGGTCAACGCCGCCGCGGAATACCTGGTCCTCCTCGATTGCGATATCTGCTTCACCCAAAGAGGACGATCGCCACGCTAAGAGCGCTCGGGCCGGTCGCACGACGACGCCCCGGGCGCGGCTCCGCAGCGGCAGCCGCCGGGTGCCCCGCACCCGGGCTCGAGCAGCGGCCAGTCCTTGATCGGCCGCTCGCCGCGAAGGTGGGCGCGTACGGCGGGCATCCGCGCGGCGGCCGCGCCGAGGATCACGCCGGCGAGCAGGAACGGCAGCGAGAGCAACCGCAGCGCGAGCGGCGTACCGCTGACCCACGGCAGCAGGCCGGCAGCCAGCAGCAACGCCGCGAGGGCGGCCAGTCCCCACCGTTGCCTGTCCATCGGCCCCATCGTCGCAGACGTCGCCCATCGCCCAGCGGCGGACCGCGCGCGGCTGATACACGGGCCCGAGGTCGAGCCTTGACGCTCTGGGCGAAAGCAGGTGCCGCGTGGAGAGGCGGACTCCGTAGTCTGCTCTACCGTGGCGAACCCGACCCTCCTGACCGTCGACGACGATCCCGGCGTGAAGGTGACGGGCACCTGGAGCGGCTGCGGATCTGCCAGGACGGCGTCGAGACCCGGGCGATACGCGGGTCATCGTGTCGCTGCCGCCGCAGCCGCCGCGCGACACCGGCCTGCCGGTCGACGTGGCTGGACCCGATTCGAAGGCCACCGACCGATAGCCTGCCCGACATGAGAATCGCGCGTTTTGCCCACTCCGGCGGAATGGCATTCGGCGTCGTTGAGGGCGATCCTGACGCGGGCCTGTCCGGCTTGACCGTCGCCGAGGTCGACCAGCACCCGTTCGCGGGAATCAACCTGACGGGCGGGCGGTGGGCGGTCCCGGACGTCCGGTTGCTCGCTCCGATGCTGCCCACCAAGGTGGTCTGCGTCGGCAAGAATTACGCCGACCACGTGGCCGAGATGGGTGGCGACGAGCCGCCCCCGGCGCCGATCCTCTTCATCAAGCCGTCGACGTCGGTGATCGGTCCTGGCGACTCCATCCGCCGCCCCGTCGATGCGCACCGGGTCGATTTCGAGGGTGAGCTAGCGGCGGTGATCGGCACCATAGCCCGCGACGTACCCAGGGAAAGGGCGCTGGATGCCGTCTTCGGCTACACCTGCGGCAACGACGTCACCGCCCGCGACCAGCAGCAGGCCGACGGGCAGTGGACCCGCGGCAAGGGCCACGACTCCTTCTGCCCACTCGGCCCCTGGGTCGAGACCGAGATCGACCCGTCGGACCTCGCGCTGCGCACCGAGCTCAACGGGGAGGTCCGGCAGGATTCCCATACGTCGCTGATGCTGCACGACGTCGCGACGCTGATCGCCTATGCCTCGCACGTCATGACGCTGCTGCCCGGGGACGTCGTGCTGACCGGTACGCCGGCCGGTGTCGGTCCGATGACGGCCGGCCAGTCGGTGTCGGTGACGATCGAGGGCATCGGCACCCTGACCAACCCGGTGATCGATCGACAATGATGCGTGACCCCGCGGAGGGCCTCGATGCCGACGGACACTGGCAGTTGTGGTCAATTACGACGATCGAGGGCGCACGGAGAGGCTCTTCCTCCGCCACTATTGCGTGTTTCTCGCTGGCACTGTCCTCCGGTGGGATGTTCCGCGCATGCGCCCCGACTCGGACTTGATCCGCGGCCGACACCAGCAGACGGCTCCGTTTGTGTTACCCACCGGCCACCCTCATGTCCGCGCCGTCTCGTACCGTTGCCTGCAATGAGTCCCGAGCTGGTCCAGGCGCTCAACGACCGAGCCCGTTGCGGCCTTGAGATAACCGGGATCATCGAGCAGGGGCAGTCGGGCGCGGCCTACGTGCGTTGGCCTGACGGGCGCAATGCGGTCGTCACCACGGCTTTCGGCGCGATGGCACACATGCGCCAGACCGCCGACGTGCTGGCCGAAGTCCGAATGCGGGGGATCCCGGTGCCCGAACACCAGTTTCTCTTCGAAATCCGTCCGGGCACCGTCGCCGTCGTGCAGGAGCGGCTGCCCGGCACCACCGTCAAGGCACCCGACGTGGCGGCCGTCGAGGCGGTCGTCGCTGTCAACGATCGCTTCGCCAGCCTTCTAGCCGATCGGCCCGACGTGGCGCCGCCGCCGCTCAGCCTCGGTCGACCCGGCGACCCGTCCTCGACCGAACCACTGCGGAGGCACAGCGCGCGCAGTCGCCGGCTGCTGCGGGTGATCAGACGGACCGCGGGTGCAGCGCCGGACGTTGCCGGCGACGATCTGGTGCATGTCGACCTCACAGTGCCCAACATGCTCTTCGATCGCGATGGCGGCATCACGGGTGTGATCGACTGGAACTACGGTGTCGCCCGGGGCGACCGCAACTACGCCTTGGTCAAGCTGCTGCACAACCTCAGCCACGCCGCCATGACGAAGGATGGTAACCAGCACCCGACGGATGCGGCGGTCGACTATGTCGGCCGCGTGGTCGAGGAGCGCATGGATCCAGCCGTCATCCGCCGCTACTGGGCCCATCAGACCGTCAACGCGCTCTACGGCAGCGACCGCTGGGGCACGGAGCAGGCGTTCATGACCCATCTTGCGCTCGGCGAGAGCCGCCTGCTGTAAGACGGGACCCCAATCTTGGTACGCCGTGCCAGAGTGCCGGCATGTATCACGAGCGACCGTCGTCGATCCCCGGCGCGGCAATCTGGGCTCAGGCCTCCGAGGCCGAGTCGGCCGAGAACCTGCCCGACGGCTGTATGGATCTGCACTGGACCGACGCGGAGCTCCCTCGTCGCCGGAGTCGTGAAGAAATCGGCGCTACTTGAGCACGCGCGCGAGCTGTAGGGTCTCGGCTTCGGCGCCGGGAAGCGGCACGAGGACCACGCTGTCGGCACCGGCGGCGTACATCTCGACGATCCGCTCGGCACACGTCGACGGGGCTCCGACGATCGCGAGCTCGCGCACCCACTCGGCGGGCAATGCCGCCGCGAGCACGGCGGGGTCGGTGGTGCGGGCGGCCAGATCCAGCAGCTCGTCGCCGAACCCGAGCGGCGCCAGCTGGGCCCGCTGGGACGGATCGATCGACGCGGCGAGCACCGGACGCACCGCTGCGATCGCCGCGAGGTCGTCGTCGGCGACGCTGATGCGGTTGTAGGCGACCAGCCGGTACGGGTCGGTGCGTTCGGCGCCCGCGCGCCCGGCGTCGATCTGCCGGCGCGCTTCGCGGATGTACGCCGGCGCGGCCGGTTCGGCGAGAACGGTCCCGTCCGCGCTCTCACCGGCGAGGCGAAGTGATTTCGGGCCGCGGACACCGGCGAGGATCGGCGGGACCGACGCCGGAACGTGACCGAGCCGCACCGCGTCGAGGGCGACGTACCTGCCGTGGGTCGTGACCTCCTGGCCGGCGAGCAGCGCACGCACCGCGACGAGGTGCTCCCGCAGTGCGGTCAGCGGTGAGGCCGGCTTCGCCCCGATCTGCTGCATCCACGTACCGACACCATGCCCGAGCCCGACGTCGACGCGGCCGGGGAACAGACCCGCGAGGCCGCTGATCTCCATCGCCGTCGTCGCGGCGTTACGCATCACGGCCGGGAGGATGCCGATCCCGACCCGGATTCGCTCGGTGCGGGCGAGCGCGGCAGCCGCGGCGCCGACACCGCCGGCCCAGAAACAGTCCTCGATGATCCAGAGCTCGTCGTAGCCGGCGCGCTCGGCCTCGACCGCGAAGCCGATCAGCTCGGACGGTGGCCGCGAGCAGGGAAAGGTGATGCCGAGGGCAGTGGCTGCGGGTAATGCGGCCATCAGAGCCTCCCCGCGGCCGCGTGGATCCGCTGCAAGGTGCGGTCACGGCCGAGGACCTCGAGGGATTCGAACAGCGGCAGCCCGATCGTCCGGCCGGTCACCGCGACCCGGACGGGCGCCTGCGCCTTCCCCAGCTTCAGCCCGCGCTCCTCGCCGATCGCCAGCAGCCGAGCCTTGAGCTCATCAGCGGTCCAGTCGCAGGCGGCGTACCCCATCCCCACGGCGTCGAGCAGGTCGCGGGAGCCGCTCGTCATCGCCTTGGCCCACGACGCGTCGTCGACCGCGGCCTCGTCGAGGAAGAGGAAGTCGATGTTGGCGGTGATCTCGGAGAGCACCGCGATCCGGGTCTGGGCCAGCGGTGCGACGGCGGCGAAGGCGTCCGCGTCGTACGCCTCCGGTCGCCACGGCACGGTCGGACCGGTGACCCACGGCCGGCACGCCGCGACGAAGTCGTCGACGGACAGGGCGCGGATGTAGTCACCGTTGAAGGCCCGCAGCTTGGCGAGGTCGAACATGGCGGGGCTCGGGTTGACGTCCTCCAGCCGGAAGTCGCGCTCGATCTGCTCCCACGGCACGATCTCCTGATCGCCGGGCGGCGCCCAGCCCAGCAGCATCAGGTAGTTGCGCATCGCGGCCGGCAGGTAGCCCTCGGCGCGGTAGATCTCCAGCGCGGTGCGGTCCTCCGGCCGGCGCTTGGAGATCTTCTGGCGTCTGGCATTGGTGATGATGGGCAGGTGCGCCCAGATCGGCGGCGTCTCGCCCAGGGCGATCCAGAGCAGCTGCTGCTTGGGGGTGTTGGACAGGTGCTCCTCGGCGCGGAGCACGTGCGAGATCCGCTGCAGCGCGTCGTCCACCACGTTGGCCAGCAGGAAAAGCACCGACCCGTCCGCGCGCACGATCACGAAGTCATCGAGGGCGGCGTTGTCGAAGGTCGGCGCACCGCGCACCAGGTCGATGACCGTCGTCTTGCCCTCGCGAGGGGTCCTGAAGCGCAGCGCCCGGCCCGGTCCGGACGCGAGCCCACGCTCACGGCAGTGGCCGTCGTACCCCTTGTGCGGGTCACCGGTCCGGGCGAGGACGTCGTCGCGCGTGCAGTCGCAGTAGTAGGCCTTGCCTTCGGCGAACAGGCGCTGCGCGGCCTCGGCCTGCGCGGCGGCGTTGGCCGACTGGAAGTACGGGCCCTCGTACTGGTCCGGTCCGACGCCGAGCCAGGCCATCGCCTCGGTGATGCCGTCGACCCATTCCGGCTTGTTGCGGCTCGCGTCCGTGTCCTCGATCCGCAGCACGAAGGCGCCATCGTGCTGCTGGGCGAAGAGCACGTTGAAGAGCATCGATCGGGCCGTGCCGACGTGGAAGAGGCCGGTCGGGCTCGGTGCGATGCGGACTCTCACCGGCCGGGCGGGCGGGTTGGCGGTGTCGGTCGAGGTCACGGCCCGATCCTACGGTCGAGCGCCGATACGTCGTACCGCCCGCGTTGCCGCCGGTCCCGGCCGATGTCGGGAGCACGCCGATCAGTCCGGTATCATCGAACACCGGCGCCGTTGCCCAGGTACGGCAGCACCGCGTCCGCCCGCCGACACACGCTGTTCCGTGGAGGCGGCAGTGTCACCGCCGACACGCGCTGTTTCGTGGAGGCGGCAATGCCACGGCCGACACGCGCTGTTCCGTGGAGGCGGCAAATGTCACCGCCGACACACGCTGTTCCGTGGAGGCGGCAATGCAATTGGGGTATGGGGTAATTGGCAGCCCGGCTGGTTCTGGCCCAGTTAGTCTAGGTTCGAGTCCTGGTACCCCAGCGCACGCACATTCAGTCATTGGCACGATCCCTAGGGCCCCGTCGTCTAGCGGCCTAGGACACCGCCCTCTCAAGGCGGCGGCGCCGGTTCGAATCCGGTCGGGGCTACCCGCAGTTCCCAGCCCACCACCCGTAGGGCGATCACCTCGAACAGCGGCCGGAACGGAACCTTTCCGGCGTCTTCCACGCTTCGGGGACACGCTCGGGCAAGGATCGTGGCGTAACCGCGACGTCGGTATTCCGATTCCGGCTCGATCCACCCGACAAGTTACGACGCTTGCTTGCGTTACGGCGGTGCACAACAAAATGACCGGTCAGATCTCGCGGCTCGGCAACCCGGTCACGTTCCAGATCCGAATGCGGCGCCGCCAGAGATTCGTCAACTCCTTTCCTCAGCGGTCGGCGAGGGCCGCGCTCAGCGTGGCCGCCGCCGCACACGCCGGGCGGGCCAGATGCTGGCCCGGCTTGCGGCCGAGGCGGTCCAGCGGTCCCGACACCGAAATGGCCGCCACGACGCGTCCAGCCGTGTCGCGGACCGGCGCCGACACGGACGCGACGCCGGACTCGCGCTCGGCCACGCTCTGGGCCCAGCCGAGGCGGCGAACCTCGGCCAAGGTGCGGGTGGAAAATGATGCGTCGGCCAGGGTCGAGACGATGTCCTCGGGGCTCGACCAGGCCAGCAATACCTGAGCCGCCGAGCCGGCAGTCATCGGCAGCCGCGCACCGACGGGCACGGTGTCACGCAGGCCGTGTCCACGCTCGGCCGCCGCGACGCAGAGCCGCTCGTGGCCGCTGCGCCGGTAGAGTTGCGCGCTCTCCGAGGTCGCGTCGCGCAACCGCGTGAGCACCGAGTCCGCGACCGCCAGCAGCGGATCGGGCGAGGCCTCGGCCAGCTCTCGCAGGGCCGGGCCCGGCGACCAGCGCCCGCTCCCGTCGCGGACGAGCAGCCGGTGCGTCTCGAGCGCGACCGCCAGCCGATGCACCGTCGCGCGGGGCATGGCGGTCGCCTCGACCAGCTCGGCCAGGCCCATGGGGGAGATCGCGGTCGCCTCGAGGACGACAACCGCCTTGTCCAGTACGCCGATACCGCTAGACTGTCCCATGTATCGATACTAGCGTCCCGACATGTGAGACGTCTCGTACTGGGATAGGTGATCCAATTGGGGAAGACCCTCGCCGAGAAGGTGTGGGACAGCCACGTCGTACGTCGTGCCACCGGCGAACCCGACCTCCTCTACATCGACCTGCACCTCGTCCACGAGGTGACCAGCCCGCAGGCGTTCGAGGGTCTGCGGGAGCAGGGTCGGGGGGTACGCCGTCCCGATCTGACCGTGGCCACCGAGGACCACAATGTCCCGACCGACCTGCTGCCGATCGCCGGTGAGCAGATCAAGGACGTCGTCTCGCGGACGCAGGTCGACACCTTGCGCCACAACTGCAAGGAATTCGGGATCAAGCTCTTCCCGATGGGCGATGCCGGCCAGGGCATCGTGCACGTGATCGGCCCGCAGGCCGGCCTCACCCAGCCCGGGCTGACGATCGTGTGCGGTGACTCGCACACCAGCACGCACGGCGCGTTCGGTGCGCTGGCCTTCGGCATCGGCACCAGCCAGGTCGAGCACGTGCTGGCGACCCAGACGCTGCCGATGGATCCGTTCAGGACCATGGCCGTCAACGTCGAGGGGGAATTGCCCGCGGGCGCGACGGCGAAGGACATCATCCTCGCCGTGATCGCCAAGATCGGTACCGGCGGCGGGCAGGGCCACGTCATCGAATATCGCGGCGAGGCGATCGAGGCCCTGTCGATGGAAGCGCGGATGACGATCTGCAACATGTCGATCGAGGCGGGTGCGCGCGCGGGAATGATCGCACCGGACGCGACCACCTTCGCCTACGTCAAGGACCGGGGTTACGCGCCGAAGGGCGCCGACTGGGATGCCGCGCTGGAGCACTGGCGCTCACTGGCGACCGACCCCGACGCCCTGTTCGACCGGGAGGTGACGATCGACGCGGCCACGCTGGAGCCTTATGTCACCTGGGGAACGAACCCGGCACAGGGCCTGCCGCTGTCCGCCAGAGTGCCCGACCCCGCGTCGTACGACGACGAAGGCGAGCGCGCGAACGTCGAGAAGGCCCTCGCCTACATGGGTTTGACGGCCGGTACGCCGCTGCGGGACATCCCGGTGGACACGGTGTTCCTGGGGTCGTGTACGAACGGCCGGATCGAGGACCTGCGCGCGGCTGCCGCGATCCTGCGCGGGCGCAGCGTCAAGGACGGCGTGCGGATGCTCGTCGTACCGGGCTCGATGCAGGTGAAGATGCAGGCGGAATCCGAGGGTCTGGACGCGGTTTTCACCGCGGCCGGCGCCGAATGGCGCTCAGCGGGATGCTCGATGTGCCTCGGCATGAACCCGGACAAGCTGGCCAAAGGGGAGCGGTCCGCCTCGACCTCGAACCGCAACTTCGAAGGACGCCAGGGCCCGGGAGGGCGCACCCACCTGGTGTCGCCGGCCGTGGCCGCCGCGACCGCAGTCACCGGCACATTCGCCGGTCCGGCCGACCTTTCCTGACCCGGACGGAGAGCTCACATGGAACCCTTCACCACTCACACCGGACGCGTCGTACCGCTGCGGCGTACCAATGTCGACACCGACCAGATCATCCCGGCGGAATACCTCAAGCGGATTTCCCGCAGCGGCTTCGAGGACGGGCTCTTCTCGGCCTGGCGGGCCAACGAACCCGATTTCGTGCTGAACAAGCGGGAGTACGCCGGCGCCGACGTTCTCGTGGCGGGACACGACTTCGGTACCGGCTCCTCCCGCGAGCACGCGGTCTGGGCCTTGCAGAACTACGGATTCAGGGCCGTCATCTCGCCACGCTTCGGCGACATCTTCCGTGGGAACTCCCTCAAGGCCGGCCTGCTGACCGTTGTCCTGCCCGAGGATCTCGTCGAAACGCTCTGGCAGCGGGCCGAATCCGACCCGCAGAGCGAGGTGACCGTCGATCTGACCGCTCGCGAGGTGCGCTCCGGTGACCTCACGGCCGCCTTCGAGCTCGACGATTACACCCGGTGGCGCCTGCTCGAAGGGCTCGACGACATCGGCCTTACCCAGCGGCACGAGGCCGACATCGACGCCTTCGAGGCGGCCAGATCCTCATTCTTGCCGACGATATCCGCGCCCGCGCCCGTGACCTGACGGAGGTGGATGCGCGGTCCGTGGCGGCAGACACGCCGGATTCGCTTGCGGCGCGCCGAAAATTGTCGGTCCGTGCTCAGACGGCTCCTGGACGGCCCTGACGGGTGGTGTTGGCCCCGTGAATCGCCGTCAAACCATTGATATGTAAGGGAAAGCGCTGTTGATACGGTAGGCCGCCAGCGCGGGATCGGACGCCTCTGAGTGACCGAATGCACTGAGACACAGGCGATTGGTGCACCGCAGGTGTTTGTGTGTGCCGCGATCGGCGCCTACCGTTCCCACCAAGTCGGCACCACCACGCCAACCTTGGCAGCCGAGGATCGCCCCTTGGAGGGACAGTGAACAAAGCCCAGCTCGTCGAGTCGCTGGCATTGCAACTCGGCGGCGACAAGAAGACCGCGGCGCACGCGGTCGAAGCCGTCACCGACACCATCGTTCGCTCGGTGTCTAAGGGAGAGAAGGTCTCGATCACCGGATTCGGTGTCTTCGAGAAGCGGGTCCGCGCCGCCCGCACCGCCCGCAACCCTGCGACGGGAGCGCCGGTAAAGCTGAAGCGGACCTCCGTTCCGGCCTTCCGTGCCGGTCAGAACTTCAAAGAGGTCGTCAGCGGCGCCAAGAAGGCGCCGGCCGCGCCGAAGGTTGCGGCCAAGGGCCCGCTAAAGAGCGCCGCGAAGAAGACCACCGCCGCCCGGCCGGCAGCCGCCGCGAAGAAGACGGCGGCCAAGAAGAGCACGGCAACCAAGTCCACCGCCGGGACGACCGCACGGAAGTCGGCCGCCAAGAGCACGGCCAAGAAGACCACGGCCCGGGCATCGGCCGCCAAGAAGACCACGGCAACCAAGACCACCGCCCGCAAGACGACGGCGAAGAGCGCCGGCACCCGGGCTCCGGCGAAGAAAAGCTCGGCCCGCAAGTCCGCGACCAAGCGCGCCCGCTAGCCCGCTCGACAACGGCGGGGTTGAGGAACAGTGGAACAGCCATTGGCGGTGAGAACGATCTTGGTGTGACAGCGTGGGTCTTGGGTCGTGCCGTGGGCACGGCTAGCCGTCGTGATTCGTGCCGGTGGAGTTCTTGAGCGACGAGCAGGTCGCTGCACACGGCCGGTTCGCTGTCGCACGCTCCGTCGCCGAGGTGGAGCGGTTCTTTTACCTGGATGACGTCGACCGGGATCTCGTCGCCCTGCGGCGTTCTGATCAGCACCGGCTGGGTTTCGCGGTCCAGTTGGGGACGGCGCGGGCCCTCGGGCGGTTTCTGGAAGATCCGCTGGACGTGCCGTGGGCGGCGGTGGAGTTGCTCGCCGCGCGGCTGGAGATCGGCGATGGGTCATGTCTGAAGAAGTACGTGCAACGGGCACAGACGGCGTACGAGCATTCGTGGGAGATCCGGGACCGGGACGGCTACCGCCCGTTCGACGACGCCGAGAGCGGCCGCCGGTTCGCCCGGTTCCTCGATAGTCGGGCATGGACTCATTCCGAAGGGCCGCCGGCCCTCTTCGAGCACGCGGTTGGGTGACTGCGCCGCAACCGGATCCTGCTGCCGGATGTCAGCGTGCCGGCCCGGCAGGGCGCTGCCGCCAGGGACGCGGCCGAGACGCGATTGCATGAGGCGCTGGCGGCGGCTGCCGACGAGGCCGACCCGGGACTCCCGGCTCGGCTCGCGGGGCTACTGCTGGTCCCAGACGGGGCGCGGGTATCGGAGTTGGAGCGGCTGAGGCGTGCGCCGCGGCGCAGTTCGGGACCGGAGATAATCAAGGCGTTGCCGCGCGCCGAACAGCTCGCCGCCTCGGGTGCCGGCCGGATCGAGGTCGCCGACATCCCGGCGAACCGGTTGCGGGTCGTGGCGCGTACTGGGCTGGGTAGCTAGGCCCCCGCCCTGGCGCGGCTGGGTGAGCCGAAGCAGACCCCGCGACTCTGGTCGCGGTGGTGCGCCATCTGGAAGCGGCAGCGGTCGACGATGCGTTGGACCTGTTCACGTTGCTGATGGCGACCCGGCTGTTCAACCCGGCGCGGCGGGCATCATCGGAGCAGCGGCTGGCGATGCTGCGGCGCTTGGAGAGGGCGCCGAAGACGGTGGCGCGCGCGGGGTGCGCCCCGCCGGACGCGCTGGGCGGGGTCGAGGAGTCGGCTGGCCGGTTGGAGGCTGCCGCGCTGTGGTCGGCGGTCGAGGCGGTTGCGCCGCGCTCGATCGTGCTCGATGCGATCGCTGTGGTCGAGGAGCTCGTGCCCGAGGACGA
>JBBSHJ010000077.1:0-15367 GCA_038253135.1 Mycobacteriales bacterium
ACAAGACGATCCGGATCGCTCGATAGTTAAGCAGCCTCTTTACCATCGTCGGGTTCGCCTTACAGTTAACGACGTGCTTAACCAATCGGTCGCGATGGATCGGGTGTTCCAGGCTCTGGGCGACACGACCCGGCGCGCACTGGTCGAGCGACTGGTCCGTGGCCCGGCCGCGGTCAAGGCCCTCGCCGAGCCGCTCGCCATGTCGCTCCCGGCGGTGCTGCAGCACCTGCGCGTGCTGGAAACGGCCGGACTGATCAGCACCGAAAAGGTCGGCCGGGTGCGTACCTGCCAGATCGATCCGGCCGGGCTGCGCACCGCCGAAAAATGGCTCAGCCGCCAGCGCACCGATTGGGAGCACCGTCTCGACGAACTCGACACCTACCTGAAAGGCAGCGGATCATGACTGTCACCCATTGCACCTTCACCCTCGAACGCACCTTCGCGGCACCGCCGGCCCGGGTCTTCGCGGCGTGGTCCGATCCCGTGGCGCGCCAGCGCTGGTTCGCCGGATCGGGCGATTACCAGCAGGAGTTCCGCGTCGGCGGGACGGAGCGCGTCCAGGCCCGGGTGGATACCGGCGAAGTCCTCGTTTTCGAGTCGCGCTTTCACGACATCGTGTCCGACGAACGCATCATGTATACCTCCACGATGATGTCGGACGGCAACCTGTCGACTGTCTCCGCGACCACGGTGGAATTCGCCCCGGCCGAGGACGGGACGGCTCTGGTGATTACCGAGCACGGCAGCTACCTGCCGGGAATGGAGCAACGGCGTGGCGCGAGCAGGGCACCCGCGACCAGCTCGAAGCGCTGACCAAAGAGCTCGGATAGGCAGGAATCATGGCTCATATAGCACACGTGCTCGCGGTGGTCCCCGTGTCGGACATCGATGCTTCCCGCGCGTGGTACGAGCGGCTCTTCGGCCGGGCGCCCGACAACAATCCCATGCCGAGCCTGGTCGAGTGGCACCTCACCGACGGCGGGTGGGTGCAGGTCACCCACGACCCCGGACCGGGCCGGGCACTCCATGCTGAATCTCGCAGTTTCCGATCTCGAGCTAGGCATCGCCGAGCTGGCCGAGTGCGGCCTGTCGGCGGGGCCGATCCAACCAGTCAACAAAGGGGTCGAGCTGAGCGAGATCAAGGACCCCGACAGCAACACCATCACGCTGATCGGCCACTTCCGGGTCCACTACTGACCGCCGCCGTCGCCGGCCGGGTCCACTGCTGACCGCCGCCGCCCCCGGTACCCTCCGGCCGCCGGACTCGCGGCCGACTTGCCACATCTGGCTGCCCAGGGGCCAGGAAATGCCGCCAAAACTGGCAACTCGGCGGTGTTATCCGGCCCGAGTCCGGCGGTGCGGCGGTGCGGCGGTGCGGCGGCTGATACGGCGTCGGGCGAGGAGATCAGCGAACGCCGAGTTCGCGGGCTATCAGCATCCGCTGCACTTCCGACGTGCCCTCGCCGATCTCGAGGATCTTGGCATCACGCCAGTGCCGGGCGACGGGGTATTCGTTCATAAAGCCGTAGCCGCCGAAGATCTGGGTCGCCGTACGCGCATTGTCGACGGCGATCTGGGAGGAGTAGAGCTTGGCCATCGCCGCTTCCTTCTTGAACGGCCGCCCGGCCAGCATCTTGGCGGCCGCGTCGTAATAGGCGAGCCGGGCCAGGTGGGTGCGGGTTTCCATATCCGCGATCTGGAACTGGATCGACTGGTAGTGACCGATGTTGTGGCCGAAGGCCTGCCGGTCCGCGGCGTACCGGACCGACTCGTCGACGCACGCCTGCGCCAGCCCGACGGCCAGGGCCGAGATCGCGATCCGTCCCTCATCGAGGATGCTCAGGAAGTTGGCGTAGCCGCGTCCGCGCTCGCCGAGCAGGTACGACGCCGGCACGCGGGCGTCGGAGAAGGACAGCTCACGGGTGTCCGACGCGTGCCAACCGACCTTGGAGTACTTCTTCGACGCCGAGAACCCCGCAGTGCCCGAGGGCACGATGATGGCCGAGATCTCCGGGCGCCCGTCGTCGCGTCGCCCGGTCACCGCCGTGGCCGTGACCAGGGCCGTGATGTTTGTGCCGGCATTGGTGATGAAGCACTTCGACCCGTTGAGCACCCACGAGTCGCCGTCGAGGCGCGCGGTCGTGCGCGTCGCGCCGGCGTCCGATCCGCCGCCGGGCTCGGTCAACCCGAAGGCGCCCAGCCGCTCCCCGGAGAGCAGCTGCGGCAGCCAGTGTCGCTTCTGCTGCTCGGTGCCGAACCGGAAGATCGGCATGGCACCGAGCGAGACCCCCGCCTCCAGCGTGATCGCCACCGAGGAGTCGGCCCGCGCCAGTTCCTCCAGCGCAAGGCAGAGCGTGAAGTAGTCACCGCCCATGCCGCCGTACTCCTCCGGGAAGGGCAGCCCGAACAGCCCCATCGACGCCATGCCGGCTACCACGTCGTACGGAAACTCGCCGGACTCGTCGTACGCCGCCGCCTTGGGCGCGACGACCTCGCGGGCAAAGTCCGCGACGGTACGCCGCAGCTCGTCCTGCTCGGGTAACAGGGTGGTGTCGACCATGCGGGCATCCTGTCACGGTCCTCCAGGGGCGCCGGCCGGGTCATCGGGGAGCGAAGGCCGGTTACGCTTGCGCGGTGGGTCTGGGAAGGACGATCGCGGCGCGGATGAGCACGCCGTGGCACATCCTGGCGAAGGAGCTTTCGGCCTTCGGCGTCGTCGGTGCGATCAACTTCGGCGTGGACACGGGCCTCTTCAACGCCTTCCACGTCGGCCTCGGGGTCGGCATCCTGACGTCCAAGGCCGGCTCGACGACCGTCGCCACCACGCTGTCCTACTTCATGAACCGGCACTGGTCGTTCTCCCACCGCGCCCGCACCGGCCTGCGCCGCGAGTACGTCCTCTTCTTCGCGATCAACCTGGTGGCGCTCGCGATCGGGCTGGTGATCCTCGCGATCAGCGAGTACGGGCTCAATTACCGAGACACCCTCTCGGAGAACATCGCCAACCTCATCGGCATCGCGATCGGGACGGTCTTCCGGTTCTGGTCCTACAAGCGCTGGGTCTTCATGCGCCATCCCGAGCCGCACCGCGAGCACGCCACGATCTCCTGAGCCGATCCGTCAGCGCGGCTCGATCCGCCCGAGATAGATGACGAAGACCGGCGGCCGGGCCTGGCGGAGCTCCAGCCGGCCGCCGTCGGCCTCCACCAGCGCCCGCGACAGCGCCAGGCCGAGGCCGGTCGAGGACCGCCCGCTGACGCCGCGCTCGAAGATCCGGCCGACGAGGTCCGCCGGCACCCCGTCGCCCTCATCGCTCACCTCGATGACCGCGCTGCGGCCAGTCGAGCTGGCCCGCACCAGGATGCGGCCGGCGCCGTGCTCGACGGCGTTGTCGACCAGCCCGCCGAGTGCCTGGTGCAGCCGCCCGGGCGTGGCCACGGCGCGCAGCCCCCGATCGCACTCGATGTCGATCTCGCGTCCGGCCCGCTGGACGGCGGGTTCGTACTCGCCCACGATCGTCCCGATCTCGTCGCGCAGCTCGAGCCAGGTCGCCGCGGCCGTGCGCCGGTTGCGGGCGTGCGCCAGCAGCTCGGTCACGACCCCTTCGAGCCGCTCGGCCTGCTCCAGGGCCAGCTGGGCCTCCTCGCGCACGTCGGGATCGCCGTGCAGCGTCAGCTCCTCCAGCCGCATCGACAGCGCCGTGAGCCGCGACCTGATCTGGTGCGAGACGTCGCTGGCCAGGTCGCGCTCGCGGCGTACCAGCTCGGCAATCTCGGCGGCGCTGCGATCGAGGACGTCGGAGACCCGGTCGAGTTCCGGTACGCCGTGCCGCTGGGCGACCGAGCGAAAGTCGCCGTCGCCGAGCCTCGCGGCCCGGTCGGCGACCTCGAGCATCGGTACGGCGAGCCGGCGGGCGACGACGATCGCCACGACGGCGGCGATGGCGGCCGCCGTGATCGCCACGAGGCCGATGAGCACGGCAACCTGTACGACGCGGTTGCGCACGTAATCGCTCGGCCGGGAGACCACGACCGTGCCGCCGGTGCCGAGCGCGACGGTCTGCGTGATCCGGTGCCGAGGCGGCTTGGGCCCGACCTCGAGCGGCGCCTTCCGCGGCATCGTGATGGTGACGTGATCACCCTCGGGCAGCAGCTCGCCCACCTCGCCGGTGACCGGCCGGCTCGCCTGCACGCGGCTCTCGACATAGCTCTGGACGGTCTGCGCCTCGCGCAACAGGTCGGTGCGGGCCGTGTCGGCGATCAGCCGCAGGCTCACGAACAGCAGCGGCAGGCCGAGCGCGAAGATCGCGACCGCGACAACGCCCAGGGTCGATCGGACGATGCGGCCGCGCATCGGCCGTTAGCTCTGCGCGGGCCGGGCGGGCTTGACGTCGCGACCGCGTCGGCCGATGCTCGCTTCCTCATCGGCGCCGCGCTGCGGCCTCGCCTGCTCGAACCGGAACCCGACCCCGCGCACCGTCGTGAGTAGCTGGGAGCGTTGCGGGTCATCGTGCAGCTTGCGGCGCAGCCAGGACACGTGCATATCGAGGGTCTTCGACGCCGACCCGTCGGTGTCGGCCCACACCTCACGCATGATCTCGTCGCGGGTGACGACCGTGCCGGCCTGCTCGAGCAGCACCCGCAGCAGCTCGAACTCCTTGTTGGCCAGGGAGATCTCGGTGCCGTCCTGCCACACCCGGCGCGAGGCGATCTCCATCCGCACCCCGCTGGCCTCGAGTACGTCGACGCTGCGGCGGCGCATCAGCGCGCGGACGCGGGCAAGCAGCTCGGCCAGCCGGAACGGCTTGCCGACATAGTCGTCGGCGCCGGCGTCCAGCCCGACCACGAAATCGACCTCGTCGGTGCGCGCGGTCAGAACGAGCACCGCCACGGTCGACTTGGCCGCGCGGATCTGCCGGCAGACCTCGAGCCCGTCCATGCCCGGCAGACCCAGATCGAGCAGCACCAGCGAGACCTGGCCGGACAGCGCGGTTTCCAGCGCGCTCGGCCCGTCCCGGTTGACCACGACCTCATAACCCTCACGCTCGAGGGCACGGGTCAGGGGCTGGGAGATCGCCGAGTCGTCCTCGGCCAGCAGTACGGCGGCCACGCCTCACCCTAATCCCGTCCCGGTGCGGAATCGGCGCGACCCGCTCAGCGTGGCCTCAGTCGTCGTGATCGTGGACGCGCACCAGGGGCACCAGGACGTCGTCCACGATGCCGCGTACGTCGTCGTGATCGACCCGTCCGCCCGAGGTGAGACAGGTGGCCAGCATCAGGGCCGCCGGGGTCTCGACGACGCGTCGGCACACGGCGCCGGGGCGCACCTCGCCGCGCTCGACACCGCGGCGCAGCAGCCGGAGCAGCGCATCCTGCCGCCGGGCGACGACGCGCTCCTTGATCTCGTGCAGGCTCGGGCCGCCGCCGGCGACCGCCTGCATCGGGCACCGCGCCGTGTCGGAGACGATCCGCTGCAGCGCGACGCCGGTGGGGCTGGTGAAGAAGTCGACCATCACGCCCAGCATCTCGATCAGGTCGCCACGAATGTCACCGGTGTCCGGTAGTACTTCGACCTGTGGCATCAACGCATCCAAGGTCGCGGCGACGAGGTCGGACTTGCTCGGCCAGCGCCGGTAGATCGAGGCCTTACCGGTCTGCGCGCGCTTGGCCACCCCCTCGATCGTCAGCGCCTGGTAACCCACGGCGCCGAGCTCGTCAAGCACGGCCGCATAGATTGCATCCAAAAGTTCGTTGCCCCGGCGGCGGGAGCCCCGCGACACTGGCATTACCCGGTCCGGGCCGGGGGCAGCCCGCCGCCGGCCCCGAGCGGTCGCTCCCGCCGAGCGACGGAGCCGCGCCGCCTGTCCCGCACGGGCCAGCCGGACTGTCATGCAACCAACCTCACAAAATTTAGTGAACGCTTGCGTTCTCTATCGAACGCGTCGTACGTTGGTCCCCGACCGTAGTGAACGACTCCGTATCTTACCTGGAGATTTCTCGATGAGCGAGATGGCTAAATGAGCACAGCACAGGCCAGCGCCGCCGCCGGCGCTCCACGCGCCCGGCACCCAGGCGTCACGCTCGCCGTCATCGCCGGCGCACAGCTCATGATCGTGCTCGACGCGACCATCGTGAATATCGCCCTGCCGCACATGCAGCATGCGCTGAAGTTTTCCGACACCGGGCTCACCTGGGTGCTCAACGCCTACACCCTGACCTTCGGCGGCCTGCTGCTGCTCGGCGGCCGCGCGGGCGACATCCTCGGCCGTCGCAGGGTCTTCATGTTCGGGATCGGGCTGTTCACGATCGCCTCGCTCGTCGGCGGATTCGCCCAGTCCTCCGGCTGGCTGCTCGCCGCCCGCGCGGTGCAGGGCGTCGGCGGTGCGATCGCCTCGCCGACGGCGCTGTCGCTGATCACCACCAACTTCGCCGAGGGCAAGGAGCGCAACCGTGCGTTCGGCGTGTTCGCGGCGGTCTCGGGCTCCGGTGCCGCGATCGGCCTGCTGCTCGGCGGCATGCTGACGCAGTGGCTGTCCTGGCGGTGGGTGCTGTTCGTGAATGCCCCGATCGGTCTCGCGTTGATCCTGCTGGTGCCGCTCTACGTCGGCGAGTCGGCCCGTCGGCCGGGCCGCTTCGACGTGACGGGTGCGATCACCTCGACGGCCGGCATGACCGCCCTGGTCTACGCCTTCATCCACGCCGCCCAGGACAGCTGGGGCGACCGGCTGACGATCGGCGCCTTCGTCGCCGCCGGCGTGCTGCTCGCCGCGTTCGTCGCCAACGAGATGCGACACCGGCAACCGGTGATGCCGATGCGGCTGTTCGCCAACCGCAACCGCTCCAGCGGCTACGTGGTGATGCTGGCCTTCGGCGCAGGGATGTTCGGCATGTTCTTCTTCCTCACCCTCTTCGTGCAGAACGTGCTGGGCTACAGCCCGCTCAAAGCCGGCCTCGCCTTCGTCCCGATCAGCTTCGCCATCGGGGTCAGTGCGCAGATCAGCTCCAACCTGATGCTGCGGATGGGACCGAAACCGTTCATGATGTCGGGCGCTGCGCTCTCCACCGGTGGGCTCTACTGGCTCTCGCTGATCGATCGGCACAGCGGCTATCCGTCGATTCTCGGTCCGATGCTGCTCTTCGGCTTCGGGATGGGGTTCATCTTCGTGCCCCTGACGATGATCGCGGTGTCCGGCGTGCGCAATGAGGACACCGGCGCTGCGTCGGCGATGCTGAATGTCACCCAGCAGGTCGGGGGCTCGCTCGGGCTGTCGATCCTGACCACGTTCTTCAGCTCGGCGCAAAAGTCGGAGCAGACCAAGCTGGCCGGCTCCGAGCAGATGCACAGGTTCCTCGCGAGCCTCAACCCCAAGCAGCTCGCCGACTTCAAGGCCGGCAAGGTGCCGCCGCCCGCGGACATCACAAACCAGGTGCTCGCGCACGGCATCTCGACCGCCCTCGTCGCCGCGGTCGTCCTCGGTGCGATCGGGCTCGCGTTGACCTTCCTGATCCGCAACACCAAGGCTTCGGCTGCGGGGACTGGCGGCGACGCCGGCCACGAAACGGACGCGATCGCACCGGACGCCGAGCCGGCGCCCGCGCCCATATAGCCAGGCACACATATAGCCAGGCACACAGGGAGCCGGACGCCCGTGGAGACGGGTCCGGGACGGGTAGCTCGCCGCCCGCACGTTTGAGCTGGTCCAGTGAATTCACCTACTCGTAGCCCCCCGTCACCCGTCAGGTCTTGATCGGCTGGCTCGCGGTGGTCACTCTGACCATCGCGGACCAGCCGTCATTTTCATCCGGATCCACGAGGCGTCGCGTGAGTTCTGCTACCCACCGCCGGGGACGGCGTACCGCCCTCGCCGCATTGCTCGCCGCCGCCACGGCCACACTGTGCGCCGTGACTACAACGGGCCCGCACTCCACCGCGGGCCGCGCTGCGGCGGCCGAAGCGCCGTCCTGGCTGCCGCCGACGCCGGATCAGTGGCCGCTCGTCGTCGATGAGCAGCAGAGCGCGCCGACGACGCTGACCCGCGGCGTCGAGCACTACACCGACAACCTGCAGACCACCGGCGGGGCGCAGCGCGGGAACATCCTCGACGTCGATCTGACCGACCCCAACGTGCGCTTCGGCGTGGTGCAGGCCGACGATCACCTGACCGCTCCGGCCGACGAGGTGCCGACGTCGATGGCCCGCCGTACCGGGGCGGTTGCCGGCATCAACGGCGACTTCTTCGAGATCAACTCGACCGGCCGGGCCGAGGGCATCGTCCTCATCGGCGGGCGGCTGGTGAAATCGCCGCGGGCGGACCGGCCGTGGAACCTGTGGGTACGCCGCGACGGCAGCATCGGCATGGGCGCCGCCGGCTACAGCGGCACGGTAACGGCGGGAACGGCGAGCAACCCGATCACGTCGGTCAACAACGTCCCTGACCTCACCGGTAACGGGCTGGTGCGGGTCACCCCCGATCTGGGTACGCCGGCACCGATCCCGGCCTCGGTGCTCGCGCATGGGCACCGCGACGGCGACGCCCTGGTCGTCGACGCCGTCTCCAGCGGCGTCACCGACCTGCCACAGCTTTCGGCCGGCACCGAGGATCTGGTCGGGGTGGGTACGTCGGGAGCGTGGCTGAGCGCCCACGCGCGTCCCGGCACCCGGATCACCGTCACCGAGAACGTCACCTACAGCGACGGCACCGCCGACGCCGATGTCGCCCAGGCCCTCAGCGGCGGGGCGATCCTGGTCAAGGACGGTGCCCGCGCCGTGCCCGATCAGGGACCGGGCGAGAACAACATCGCCAACCCGGAGACCGCCCTCGGCGTCACCCGGGACGGCAAGCGCACGGTCATGCTCACCTTCGACGGGCACCAGTCCGAGGGCATCGCCCAGGGCCTCGCCCGCCCGCAGCTGGCGGCCTGGCTGATCCAGCACGGCGTCTACAACGCGATCCTGTTCGACAGCGGCAGCTCCACCCAGATGGTCGGCCGGGTCCCCGGTGACACCCAGGCGAGCGTGCTCAACGTGCCCTCCGACGGGCACGAGCGCCCGGTCGCCAACGGCCTGTTCCTCTACAGCGCCCGCACCCGGCCCGGTCGCCCCGCCACCGCGGTCGCCAACGACGGCAAGGCACTGACACTGCTCTCCGGTACGACGGTCCCCGCGCCGGTGTACGCGCTGGACGATCTCGGCAACCCGGCCCAGGGCGCGGTGTCGGTGCGCGTCGTACCGGCGTCGATCGCCGGCGTCACCGGTACGACGCTGCACGCCCATGCGCCCGGCACCGGGACGCTGAGCGTCACCGCCGGCCGGGCCCGCACGAGCATCCCGTTGCAGGTGGTCGACCACGTCGCAAAGATCTCGGTCACGCCCGCGCAGGCGGACCTCGGCAACGGCGCGAAGCAGATGTTCACGGCGGCGGCGACGGCGGCCGACGGCAGCGACGTCCTGCTGCCCGCCGACGCGTTCAGCTGGTCGGCCATCCCCGCCGGGCTCGGCGCGGTCACACCGGCCGGTTCCTTCACCGCCGCGGCGACCGGCAGCGTGCTGGGCACCGTCGATGCGAGCGCCGGCGGTGCGACCGGCAGCGCCAGCGTCGCGGTCGGGCAGACACCGGTCGGCATCGACCCGCTGACCGACGTCTCGACGTGGGGCGTCAGCGACTCCTACATGAATGTCTACCCGCGCCGGGTTCCGAGTCCGGGCCCGCACCAGTCGCAGAACGGCAACCTGTCCTTCGCCCCCGACGTCAGCCCACCCGGCAGCACCGCCGGCTCGTTCAAGGTGCATTACAACTACGCGAAGGCGGACAAGACCTACGACTTCGACGTCTTCCTCAACGATCCGGAATCCGAGCAGATCCCTGTCCGCGACGGCCAGGCGCCGATCGGCATCGGCCTGTGGGCGAAGGGCAACGCCGATCTCGCCAGCCGTCCGGGCGCCGTCCTCGCGCCCGGCATCGTCAGCCTGAACGTCGGCTACTGGCAGTCCACCAACCAGCCGACCAGCATCTATCCCACCGGCATCACCTTCGACGGCTGGCAGTACGTCGTGGCCAAGCTGCCGGCCGGAATGCAGTTCCCGCTGCGGATGAACTACCTCGCTCTGGTCGTGATCAAGCCCGATCACGACCTTTCCGGCGACGTCTACTTCGGCGGGCTGCAGGCGCTCTACTCCCCCCGCCCGCCGACGACCAAGCCCTACGTGCCGCTGCCGGACAACCCGTCCTGGCTGCGGTTCACCGATCCGGGCTCCTTCGCCGCCGGCGGTACGACGGTCGCGGCGCTGGACGACGCGCACGTCGTGTCGACCGCGACCGCGGCGACCGGGCCGGCGGTGATGCGCAGCATTGCCGGGGACGTGGCGCAGCTGCCCGACCCGGCCAGGCCGGACGTCGTACAGGCGCTCGGTGACATGCCCGACTCGGGCACGCCCGACAACCTCGCCTACGCCAAGTCGCTGCTCGCCGCGATCGGGGCGCCGTACCATGACGCGCCCGGCAACCACGAGATCACGCAGGGCGCCAATCCCGAGAACGGCAACTTCGCGCAGGCCTTCGGCGACACGCATTACGCGTATGACATCGGCGATGGCGACGCCGCGGCGCGGGCGATCGTCACCGACTCCAGCCATATCGGCATCACCGCGTCGGATCCGTTCCAGGTGCCCGCTCTGCCGGGGGCGGGTGGCGACTTCCGCTCGCAGTACCTCTGGCTCGCCGACCAGCTCGAGCACAACACCAAGAAGGTCGCCATCGTCGCCACGCACACGCCGGCGTACGACCCGCACCCCCGCGCCGACAGCCAGTTCACCGATCGGTGGGAGGCGCAGATGTACGAAGCGCTGCTCGCCCGCTACCAGCGCACCCATCCCGGCGTGCACGTGCTGCTGCTCGCAGGGCACGCCCGCGGGTTCGCCGAGGAGCTCCTCGACCCGGCGGGGACAGCGACGTCCACGGGGCTGCCCAACTTCGTCGTCGCCGACGCCGGGTCGCCGCCCTACGCGACGCCGGATGAGGGCGGCTTCTACCACTACGCGCTGTTCCACGTCGGCGCTGACGGCACCGTGCAGTTCGCCGTCCAGCCGGTGCTCGCGTCGGTGGCGATCGCGGCGCCGGCGCCGCTGGCTCTCGGCGGGACCGAGACGCTCACCGCGACCGGCACGTCGGTCTCCGGCACGGACCTGCCGGCCATCGCGGTGCCGATCGCCGACCCCGTGTCGCGCGCGTAGACGAGCTCGGACCCGACGGTGGCGACGGTCGACCGGCGCACCGGCGCGGTGCACGCGATCGGTGCCGGCACGACGAGCATCACGCTGCGGGCCGGCGGTGTGCGCGCCACCGCCACGGTGACCGTCACGGGATGAGCAGCACGAAGCGCGCGAGCGCCCGCGCTGCGGCGGTAATGTCGTTGTCGTACGCACGCCGAGCCTGACCGCGGGAGCCGCTCCATGCCACGACGACGGGAATCCGGCCGCCTGGAGGCGGAGGTGCTCTCGATCCTGTGGGGTGCGAGCCAGCCGCTGGCACCGGCCGAGGTCCGCGACGCGGTGGCCGGCGACCTTGCCTACACGACCGTGATGACGATCCTCGGCCGCCTGTACGACAAGGGCGCCGTACGCCGGGAGCGGCGCGGCCGGGCCTACGCCTACACCGCCGTGCTGGACGAGCCCGGGCTGGCCGCCGCCAAGATGTGGGCTTCGGTCGACGGGCACCGCGACCGCGAGGCCGTCCTCGCCCGCTTCGTCGACGGCCTGTCCGACGACGACGAGCGGCTGCTGCGGTCGGTGCTCGCCTCCGGAGCCGACGAGCTGCGCGAGTCCCGGCCGCACTGATGCACGTCAGCGTCTACCTTCCGTTTCTCCTCAGCGCGCTCTTCGGCGCGCTGATGCCGGCGCTGTCCCGCCGGCTGCCGCCGCACCACGCCACCTGGCTGCTGTCGGTGGGTGCGGCCGTCCTCGCGGTCACCAGCGCCGGCTGCCTGACGCTGCTCGCCCTCACCGCCGCCGCCCGGGTGCCACCGATCGCCGCCGCCGGCGACCTGTCGATCGCGGCATTGACCAGACACGACCCCGTCCACGAGCCGATCGCCCTGGCCGCCGTCGGCGCCGTCATCGTGCTGGCCGCCGTCTTCGCCCGTGCGCTGGTACGACGGGTGCTTGCGATCGGGCAGATCTACCGATCGGCCCGCGAGCTGCCGGGCACACAGCTCGTCGTCGTGGTCGACACCGCCGACGACGCGGCCGCGGTGGCCTGCGCCGTGCCCGGCCGGGTGGGACGGATCCTCGTCTCCCGCGACCTGCTCACCGGGCTGCCGCCCGACCAGCGCGCGGCGCTCCTCGGGCACGAGTGGTCGCATCTGGCCCATCGGCATTACCTGCACCAGGCCGTCGTCGACGTCGCGGCGACGCTCAACCCGTTCCTGCGAAGCCTGCCCGCCGCGACGCGCTTCACCACGGAGCGCTGGGCCGACGAGGACGCCGCGGCCGCCACCGGTGACCGGGCGGTCCTGGCCCGGACCGTCGCCGCCGCGGGCCTGATGAGCCGCGGCGCCCGGAGCGCCGTGGCGTCCGCCGTCGCCCTGCCGGCCGGCGGCAGCGCCGTACCGCAGCGGGTCCGCGCCCTGCTCGCCGAACCGCCGCGGCGCCGGCCGGGCGTCACCGCGGTCGCCGCCGCCCTGGTCATGCTCGCCGGCGTGGCCGCGACCGACGCGACCTGGGATGCCCACCAGATGTTGGAGCGCGCGCAGGACGTGAGCGCCGCGCGATCGGCCTGATCCACCTACGCCGCGCAGGGGTGGGCTTGCATCTCAGCGGCGCGGTCGCTGAGGCGGTGCCGGCCGTCGTCTCCGCGCCGATGTTGTACCCGGCGTGAGCGTCGGCGCCCCGCTCGAGGCCGGCGCCTAGCTCAGGCGCCGTGCGTCGCGCGGGCCATGTCGAGATGGCCCGCGGTGAGCCCGCCGTCGACCGGCAGCACGACACCGGTGATGAAGGCCGCGCGAGTCGACGCGAGGAACGACGCGGCCTCGGCGACATCGCGCGGCTCGCCGACCTCGCCGCCGGGGTACCACCGCGCGAGATGCTCGAGCACACCGGCATCCTCGGCCAGGCGCTTGTCCAACACCGGAGTGCGGATCGTTCCCGGCGCGATCGCGTTGACCCGGACCCGATCGGCGGCGTAGCGGACGGCGAGGCTGCGGGTGAGCGAGATCAGCGCGGCCTTGGCCGCGCTGTAGGCGGGGTGCCCGAAGTAGACGAGACCGTTCACGGACGCGATGTTGACGATGCTGCCGCGGCCGGCATCGATCATGCCGGGCATCGCCGCCCGGGCACAGTTGACGGCGCCCTTGACCGCGACGTCGTACGCCCGCTGCCAGACGGCCGGCTCGGCGGTCAGGAAGTCCTCGTCGTCGCAGATCCCCGCATTGTTGACGACGACGTCGACCGGACCGAGCTCGGCGGCCGCGGCCCGCACGGTGCGAGCGCAGTCGGTCTCGTCGGTGACGTCGAGAGCCGCGGGGTACGCCGCGTGCCCGCCCGCACGCAACGTCGCCGCCACTTCGGCGGCCGCGTCGCCGTCGAGATCGGCGACGACCACCGCGGCTCCGGCAGTGGTGAATGTTTGTACGATCGCGGCGCCGATGCCGCCAGCCGCGCCGGTGACGAGCGCGACCCGCCCGGCGAGCTCGGGCTCAGCCGGCGGCAACGCCGGTGCCGACGAGCGGGTATCCGGGGGCCAGCTCGACCCGGTTGCGGCCGTTGTGCTTGGCGCGGTAGAGCGCGCTGTCCGCGGTCGTGAGGAGCTCATTGAGCTCCAGCCCGTTCGCGCGGTAGGCGGCCGCACCGATCGAGACGGTGACGTAGATCGACAGCGACTCGTCCACGACCGTCGGCGTCGTACCGACGAGCCTGCGCAGCCGTTCCGCGACCCGGTAGGCCTCGATCGGGTCGGTGTCGGGCAGCGCCAGCGTGAACTCCTCACCGCCGAAGCGGCCGAGGATGTCGCCGTCGCGCAAGCCGGTACGAAGGGAGTTGGCGACCACGCCCAGGACCTGGTCGCCGATCAAGTGCCCGTGGCTGTCGTTGACCGCCTTGAAGTGGTCCAGGTCGATGATGAGGATCGCGAGCGCAAGGTCGCGGCGCTGCGTCTTGATGAGCTCGAGCTGCGTCTCCTGCTCCCACGTCGCGGCGTTGAGCAGGCCTGTCTTGGGGTCGGTCCGTGCCGCTGCCCGCAACTGCCCGTGGGTGAGGCTGCGCTGCACGAGGAGCACCGGAGGCAACGTCACGGCGAGCATCAGCGGGCTGTGGCACAGGCCGACCGCCACGATGAGGCCGAGGCAGACCTCCGCGAGGTCGAGCACCCGCGACTCGCCGTCGCCGGTCGCAATGCTCCACCACCGCACCTCGGGGGAGTTCAACCTCGCCGCCGTCGCCACCAGCGCGGTGTTGATGGTGCTGCTGACACCGCCGGCGAGAAGCGCCAGCCCGACGGTGACTGCCGGATGCTCCACATAGAGCGATCGCCCCGCCGCGAAAGGTCCCGTGAGGGGTGCACCGCCGATCCCGTGGAAGAGCACCGAGGCGGCCATGTATCCCAGCCCGGTGGCAGCCATCGTGAAAATCCGCCGATGCAGCAGGCCCGGGGTGATCCGCTGCTTGATGATCAGGATCGGGACCATCATCAGCCCGACGTATTGCGGTGGGAGCAGGAATGCCACCGGCAGGAGCCAGGTCGCGAGGAGGTCGCGGCTGACCCCGGCGGCTTCGCCGTCTCGGCGAGATCCGATGACACAGACCAGGGCGCAGCCAAGGACGGCGGCCAGCACAGCGAGGTCGCGCGAAGGATAGGTGGTCGTCGCCGCGAACCCGGCCGTCACGAGACCGACCCAGACGGCGATGACTCCTGCGACCCAGGCGATCAACACCTTCGGCGCGGCCAGGAACGGCAACGCGTGAACCCGCGTAGCGCGTACCTTCATGTCGACCATGGCACAATCGATCCGCCAGCTCGTTTCCGGTGCAAAACCCGACAATGCGACACATTCGGGCCAAAGTCACCCTGATCGGCGGGCGCGCAAAATTGCATCCGGTGTCGATACCGATCCTCTGCGACACTATATCCGATGACGGGCCGTCGCGGGTGCCCGCAGAGCAACTCATGCGGAGTCTGTACCACCCAGATGTGACCGTCCCTGGTCAGCCGACGAGGAAGGACAACCCCGATGCGCGGCACCAACTGGCTCTGAACCCCGGTACCACCCGCCCGACCCGTAGGAAGGACAACCCCGATGCGCGGCACCAACTGGCTCTGAACCCCGGTACCACCCGCCCGACCCGTAGGAAGGACAACCCCGATGCGCGGCACCAACTG
>JBBSHJ010000078.1:0-14960 GCA_038253135.1 Mycobacteriales bacterium
CTGGTGGGGGTTGGTGCCGTGGCGCAGATCCATTCGTATGCTCCTCAGCTCGAGCTGAGGAGCACCCAGGCTTACGACGCTCCGCCGATCCGCTTCCCGGTGGTGGCCCACCCGATGCCAGTCGCGTGCGACCAGCCTAGCGCCCTGCGCTCCTTACGGGACAGCGCGGCCGATCGGTGTCGTATCCGGGCGTCGACTGCCCGGCGATGCTGGTGGTCGACCCCACGATGCCATCGCCCGCGCTCACATCCGAATCGGCCCGTCGACCAACGATCCGATCCGAGGCCCGACCCTCATCGGGACCACCATTCTCGGGTGACGAGCCTCGGCCCGTCTGACCGCCCATCACGCTGAGCTGCCGTCTGCTGCCATCCGGTCCTACAGCGCGGCATGGCACAGGAAAACAGGCTCATCGACGCGCCACGTCCTCGCCCAGGGCCGGCCGCCGCAACCGCCCTACGAGAGAGTGATCAGTCAGCCCGTCATTGCCTTCGCATGAGCGCTCAGCAGCCCTGCTGGCGATCGTCGACCCGCACGGCCGGTGGATCGTGCCGATCCGCGATTAACGACCGGCGGAGCGCGCCATTGCGTTATATCGATCGGAATAGCGCACAATGGACCCGTGCATATCTCAGCCCGGGTCGATTACGCGATGCGCGCGCTGGTGGTCATGGCGACCGAGCCCGAGGTTCGGATGACCTGTGACCGGCTGGCCGGCGCACAGTCCATCCCGCCGCGCTTCCTCGAGGGGATCCTCACCGGGCTGCGTCGGGCCGGCATCGTCGCGAGCCATCGGGGCGTCGACGGCGGCTACATGCTGGCCCGTCCGCCGGAGACCGTCAGCGTCGCCGACGTGATCCGCGCGCTGGACGGCCCCCTGGCCGAGGTACGCGGACTCAGGCCCGAGCAAAGCCACTACACCGGGCCGGTCGAGCCGCTGCAGACCGTCTGGATCGCGGCTCGGGCCAGCCTGCGCTCCGTCCTGGATCACGTCACCGTTGCCGACATCGCGACCGGCAAGCTGCCCCGGGGCGTCATGAAACTCGCCGCGGCACCTGACTCCTGGCAGAGCCGCTGACCCGTCGCCCCCGCAGCGTGGCGGCGTTGGTCAGCGAGAGCCACGGCGTACCGACGGGATGATCCCGAGCAGGCACACGACGGCCAGCACGACGGCCGCGAACGCGAAGCCACGGTCGGCGGTGTGCCCGGTCGAGCCGAGGCGAAAGACGAGTCCGGCCACCGCGACGCCGGCGGCGGTGCCGATGCCGCGGGTCATGTTCAGTACGCCGCCCGCGACCGCCGATCCGGTGCGGCCGGCAGCCGACATGACACCGGTGTTGTTGGCCGGGGTGAACATGCCCATGCCGACCCCGATCGCCACCAGTGCGATGACCACGACCGCGACGTGCACCCCGCCGGCGGCGGCGAAGATCAGCCCGCCGCCGGCGAGCGCAAGCCCGATCACCGTCGGCACCATCGGCCCGAGGGAGTCCACCATGATGCCGGCGAGCGGGGCGCACACGCCGATCAGGAGCGGCAGGATGGACAGCACCAGGCCCGAGCGGCCGAGGGAGATTCCGAGGCTGCGCTCCATCGTCAGCGGCATCACGAAAAGGACCCCGAAGAGGACGAGGTAGCCGATCAGCGCGGCGAGGATGCCGGCGCGGAAGTCCCGCCGGGCGAAGAGGGCCGGCGGCAGCAGCGGGGTCCCGCCGCGGCGTACCAACCCGAGCGTGTGCCGCCACAACCCCACGGCCGCGGCAAGGGCGATCACGACCAGGACCAGCACCGCCCACGACGGCGCCGACCGCGCCGCGCCGAGCGAGAGCGCACCGAGCAACGCCCCCGTCGAGGCGATCATCAGCGCCAGCCCGACGAGGTCCAGGCTCTGCCGGGCCGCCAGCTCGCGGGTCCGCGGCAGCAGGAACCACGCGAGGACGACTCCGATGATCCCCGCCGGCAGATTCACCCAGAAGACCAACCGCCACCCGCCGGCCGCGACGAGGACGCCGCCCACCGACGGGCCGAGCGCGAGCCCGAGCGCCTGGCTCGCGCCCTGGATCCCCAGGGCCCGGCCCAGCCGCTCCCTCGGCATCGCGACGACGATGAGCGCGACACTGTTGGCCTGCAGCATGGCCGCCCCGACGGCCTGGACGGCACGCAGGATCACCAGCACGGGCAGGTCCGGCGCCAGCGCACACGCCACCGAGGCGAGCGTGAAGACCGCGAAACCCCACGTATACAGCAGCTTCCGGCCGAACATGTCGGCCAGCCGGCCCACCGCAACGATGATGCCGACCAGCACGAGCAGGTAGGACAGCGCGACCCATTCGACCGCGCCGAGCGACGCGCCGAAATCGTGCTGCAGATCGGGATAGGCCATGTTGACGATCGAGGCGTCGAGCTGGCCCATGAACGCGCCGATGCATACGGTCAGGACGACCAGCCACGGCGCGCGAGCGGATTTGCGTACGACGTCCGGTCGGGCCGGTTCGGAAAGGAGGCGGCCGAGGCTCGCGCCGCCGCGCTTGGTCACGCACTCAGGCTAGAGAGCGCCGAATTCCCGCCCGATCGTGGGGTTTACCGCCCGAATCGGTGGGGATTCCTCACCGCGCAACGGGTTCGGGCTGGGTGTCGACCGCGATTCCGTCGTGCCACGGTTGCGCGGTGCCGACGAAGGTTGCCAGCTCGCCCCGGTCGAGCAGCCGCTCGGGCAGGCCGCCGCTTCCCGCCCGCCGCCGCAGCTCGGCGATCGGCAGCGGCCGGGTCGAGGCGAAGACGACGAGATTCCCCGACGCCTTGGCCCTCCAGACATCCGGATCGCTGCTCACCGCCACGTGGGAGAAGGCGTCGAGGAGGCCGGCGACGTGGCTGCGCGCCACCCGCAGCGGTGCTCCGTCGATCACGTTGAGCACGTAGACGCCGCCGGCGGTGAGCACCCGGCGTACCAGGGCGGCGAACTCCACGGTGGACAGGTGCGCGGGCACGGCCCGCCCGATGAACGCGTCACCCACGATCATATCGGCGCTGGCGTCCGAGCGCCGTTCCAGCCGTTTCCGGGCGTCGCCGGTCTTCACTCGCAGGCCGGGCCCGGTCCGCAGACCGAGCTCCCGCCGCGCCAGCTCCACCAGCCCGCCGTCGTACTCGTAGACGAACTGCTGGGATCGCGGCCGCGTTGCCGCGACGTATCCGGGCAGCGTGAAGCCGCCACCGCCCAGATGCGTGACCCGCAGCGGGCGCCCCGGCGGCGCAGCCAGATCGACGAGGTCGGCGAAGCGCCGGATGTAGCCGAACTCGATGTGCTGCGGATCATCGAGGTCGATGTAGGAGCACTCGATGCCGTCCAGGTAAAGGGTGCGGCCCGATGGCCGGCTCGGGTCGGAGTCGATCTCGACCTCAGCGTAGGTCGTGCGTCCGCGGGCGGGGAACCGGGCGGGCGCTCGTACCATGCCCACATGATCGCAGGCCGACCATGACGGCAGCACCGGCCGCGAGCGCTGCCGAGCGGATCGTGCAGGCGACCACCGCCGCGTGCCGGGACGATCCGGACGTCCGGGCGGCGCTGACCTACGGGTCGATCCCGCAAGGCCTGGGCGATGCGCACTCCGACGCGGAGTTCTGGATCTTCCTCGCCGAGGCGGCCTACGACCGGCACGACGCGGGCCTTTGGATCGCCCGGGTGTGCACACCGGTGCTCCTCTGCCACAACGAGTTCGGCGCCGACGTGGCGATCTGCGCCGGTCTGTTGCGGGCCGAGTTCCATTTCCATCCGGTGCGCGCGGTGGACGTGGTGCGGGACTGGCCGGCTCGCGGCGCGAACGTCGATGCCATGGTTCTGGTCGACCATGCCGCCGGGCTGCGGGCCGCACTGCGGTCCGTGCCCGAGCGGGCCGTCGTACCAGGCGATCCCGGGTCCATCGACCGATCGGCGGACGTCGCCGCGCGGTTCGCCAACTGGTGGGTGCTGGGTCGCAACGTGCTCGAGCGCGGCGAGAACGAGCGGGCCGTCGACGCCCTGGCGCACGTGCGCCGCCACCTGCTGTGGCTGCTGCGGCTCCGGTACGACGCGACGGCACACTGGCTCACGCCGTCCCGGCGAGCCGAGGTCGACCTGCCGGCCGCGGAGCTCGACAAGCTCCGGGCGCTCTCGGACACCGACCTGCCCGCGGCGTACGCCGCCGCGTGGCGGATCGGCGCGCGGCTGTGGGCCGAGGTAGCACCGCCCGGGCCGCCCGCGGCGCTCGTCGCCGAGGCCACCGGCACCGCCGACCCGTAGAGTGGACCCGTGGCCATCGACCAGCCCGAGCCCGGGGGAGCACGTCGCTACATGCCTGCACCGGACGCGGCGGCGCGGCTCGATCGGGCGGCGGACTCGGGCTCCGAGCAGCCGACGCGAGGATCCGGGGGCGGCGACCAGATCCGGATCTCCGACGCCGAGCGGGGCGCCATCATCGAGCTGCTGTCCCACGCCGCGACCGAGGGCCGGCTCACCTGGGACGAGTACGCTGAGCGGACCGAACACGTCTACGCGGCCCGGTTCCAGAGCGATCTCGTCGGCATCATCGACGACCTGCCGCACGGCCCGATCCTCGACATCCCGGGTAATCAGCCGGGAGGTTACGGTCCGCGTCGGCGGACCGCCGAGGTCGCGCCGCCGCGGCCGTTGCTGCATCCGGTGCCCCAGACCCTGCCGAGCACCAACTCGCACCGCGTCGTGGCCGTGCTGGGCAACGAGTCGCGCCGCGGCCGCTGGATTGTGCCACAGCGGATGCGGGTCGAGTCCTACATCGGCGATTGCCACATCGCGCTCAACGACGCGACGTTTGAGGCGCACGAGACGACGATCGAGGCCCGCGCGGTCTGCGGCAGCATCACGATCATCGTTCCCGAGGGTGTCGACGTGCGTCTCTCCGGCCGCGCCGTCCTCGGCTCGAAGGAAGTCCGGCTGCGGGACATGCCGCCGCCGGGCGCACCGGTCATCACGATCATCTGCGATGTATTGCTCGGGAGCGTCAAGGTGCGACCGCCGCGCTGGGGCTGGGCGCTGCAGCAGCTGCGGATCCGGTAGCCGAAGCCCGCTCAGAATCCGGTGTCGGTGAGCACGCCGGCGGCGCGGGCGGTACGCCGCCAGCGGTCCAGCCGGCCGGTCGGCGCGGCCGATCCGCCGGGCGGCGCGGCGAGCACGATATTCGAGACCCGGCCGGCCAGGCGGATCGGCTGATCGATTCCGACGCGCAACCCCGCGGTCCGCAGCCGTGCCGCGACGCCGTACTCCGCCGCACCGATGACGACCACCGAGCCGTCCCGGTCGAGGAGCTCGCCCAGCACCTGCCACATCGCCGCCGGGTCGTTGGCGGCCGCGCCGGCCAGATCGACCGATCGGCTCCACGGCGGGTTGGTGACGATGCGGTCGATCTCCGTCACGGGGGGAGCGGCCGCATCGGCGACGGCAACCGCGATCGGCGTGCCCGCGGCCGCGGCGTTGGCGACCGCGTTCGCCGCCCGCCCCGCCGACAGGTCGGCCGCGACGACGGCGTGGCCTGGACACATCCGCGCGAACTCGATCGCGATCGTGCCGTCCCCGCAGCACGGGTCGAGCAACCTTCCCGGTCCGGCCAGCGCCGCCATCGCGGCCGCAACCGGCGGGTGCAGGGTTGCCGGACCGGTGCGCTGCTTGTAACCCCGGCGGTGCAGCGGCACGGCCGCCACCCGGACGGCGAGGGAGGCGACCGAGTCGCGCACCATCATCCGGATGGTCAGCTCGGGCCGTTCGGGCTCGGCGGACCGGCGGTCGGGGTCATGGCTCAGATAGCGGCCCAGCCGGAGCGCGAGCGCCTGCGCGAGGGCGTCCTCGGCCGCGTAGCGGTTGTAGGTGTGCCGGCCGGCGAGGCTGGCGACGACGTCGTACGACGGCCGGCCCTGCAGCGGGCGCACGGTGCGCACCCAGTCGATCGCCGCGAGCACCGCGCCGATCCGTCCCGTGGCCAGCCCGGCGAGCGCGTCCCTGCGCGGCCCGATCCCCGGCACCGATCCGGCGGCCACGAAGACATCATCGACGGTCCGCAGGTCGAGCACTGCCTGCTCGAGCGCGGGCAACCGGAAGCTCACCTCGCGCGGTGCGACGGTGACGGCGGCGACGCCGGGCAGCTCCGAGACCTCGGCCGCGGCGACCCACTCGAGCCCGCGGACACATCGCGCGAGTAGATCGACGGCCACGGCGGGTGAGACTATCGCTGCCCGGACCCGCGCACCGCTGGTCCCGACATGGAGGCTGTTGTGCCCGATGACCCGCTGACCCGCCTCCGCGCGCTCTGCCTGGCGATGCCGGAGGTGACCGAGCGGCCGAGTCATGGCGAGCCGGCCTGGTTCGTCCGCGACAAGAAGCTGTTCGTGATGTTCGCGGACCACCATCACGACGACCGGCTGGCCTTCTGGGCGGCCGCCCCGAGCGGCGCTCAGGAGGCGATGGTCGCGGACGATCCCGGTCGTTTCTTCCGGCCGCCGTATGTCGGCCACCGCGGCTGGGTCGGCGCTTACCTCGACGTCGAGGTCGACTGGGACGATCTCGCCCAGGTCGTGGAAGACGCCTTCCGGACCATCGCGCCGAAGACCCTCGCCGCGCGCATCGATTAGCCCCGCACCGGGTCGGCGCGTCCTGCACAGGTCGGAACGGCTCGATCAGCGCAGCAGCCAACAGATCTCGGTGCAGAACGCGCCGGTAGCATCCGCGTGGCTGTAAACCTCCCAGCGGGCACTGGTCCGGGTCTCGGAGTGCTCCGCGCACCAGTCGATGACCGCGCGGTACGCCGCGTCGATCGAATCGACCGCGGCCCCGTGCACGGCGGTCGCGGCCCGGCCCGCCGGAAATGACGGACGGCGCGCTCACGCATCGCGGTCCTCCGGTCGGATCGGCCCGACGACATCGACGCGATGCCCGTCGGGAAGCGCGAATGCGGCCACCCGGCGGAACCACGGCGTGTCTGCCGGTTGCTCGAGAACGGCCAGTCCGAGCGAGTCGGCCCGCGTGATGACCTCGTCGGTCGACACGACGACGGCCATGCTCACCGAGCACGGCGACGGATCCGTGACGGCCCGGAGCAGCACGCCGGGACTGCCTGACCACTGCCGCAGCGACAGCTTCGCGGCGACCGGGGGATCGCCCACGGCGTAGGCGATCTGCAGGCCGAAGATCTGCTGCAACAGGGTAATGGTGGCCGGTACGTCGCGGACCGGAAGGGCGGCGCTGATCTCGGTGACGTCCGGCTCGGCCTCCTCGGCGGCGGCGCGCGCCATGACGATCGACTGGCCGATCCGGTCGTCATAGGTGCGCGGCAGGCGGCCGCGTTCGATCAGGCGGGCTCGGCGCGCGACACCCAGCGACCGGATGTTGTCGGCGTCGATCCAGGCCTCGACCCCGGTAATGCCGGCGGGTCCGAGGAGGTGCGCGACGGCAGCCGGCGCGGCCTCGCTCATCAGCCCGCGGCCCCAGAACGCCGGGTCGAGCGACCACGAGAGCCCGCGTACCGGGATCCCCTGGTCACCGAAGATCCCGATCGTCCCGATCGCATCGGTCACCGGGCGCAGCCGCAACACCCAGGTCCAGCCGCCGTTCTCGGTCAGGGTGCGCTTTAGCAGCGCGCGGGTCTCCTCGACGCTGCCGGTCCGATCGCCGCCGAACTCGCCCAGCTCCGGCGATCCGTGCATGCGGTGCAGCGATTCGGCATCGCGCGCCGGATCGAGCCCGATCAGGTCGAGCCTGGCGGTGCGCAGATCGGGTACGACCGCAGCGGTGAAGGTCATCGCCGCGGATCGTAGTCGCAATTGGCCGCACACCGGGGCGCCGCCGATGATGGGCCCGACGGCATGCCCACGCCGGTAGTCCCGGGCCTCCTGCGCTTCGAAGTCGCCACCGGCCGAGCCGGCTGACCACACCCGCGGACTCCGCCGCGACCTCCCTAAAGGGGTGGGGTGTGCGGCTAATCACATGCGTTACAAGGCGGCTAACAAACCATTGCCAGGCAAGGACTTCCGGCCGAGCTCGGCGCGGTCGTGTGATCGAGGACACGGGCATTTCCGGGATCCGCGTCCCCGGCCGGAACAATCCGACCGTTGCACTCATTAAAGATGTTGGAGTCGCGCGGGCCGGCCTGCACAATGGGACTCGCAGGGCAAGATCCGCGGGTCCACAACGCAGGACGGCACAGCGGATTCCGCATCGCACGAAACATCCACAAGTTGGGAGAGCAACATCATGTACACCGACCCGAAGTCCTTGGGTCAGTTTTACCAGGAGCATCTGGCCAAGGCCGCGAACGAGCGGCTCGCTTACAGCCTGATGCACCCGACCGAGAACCGCAGGGAGGCCGTGCAGGCCGTCCGCGGTCGTATCGGTGGAGGGCTGACCCGTGTCGGCGCTCGCATCGCAGGGCAGGCTCAGGCGTAACCGCAGGCCGTCACGGCGGCCGCGACGCCACGAGAGCCCAATCGTCCGTACCTTCCTTCCCCGAAACGGCGCAAGAACAACCGGCGACGGCGCAAAATCGCACGAACCTAGGCGTGCGAAATCGCTCCAGACCCGCCCGTACCCGCGGATTCAGACGATCAGGCAGTGCGCCACACAGACCACGTAACACCTCCGGCGACGAGCCGGAAGTACAACCGGATGGCCGGTGAGTTGATCGGCCAGCCCCGAAGGTGCAGATGCTGCACATGCGGGAGTTGGCCACGACTCACCGGCCATTCGCATTTTACCCATTCGCATTTTTAGTAGGAACCCCAAGCAATGACGGCTGCCGATGGGAGAAACTCCGGCGCCCGCTGTGCCCGCGGACGCGAGCCCATTTCTTCGGCTCGGACCATTCAGTCCTGACTGCCGCCGGGCAGCGGTGAGTGCAGGCCCCACCGGTGCCCGAAGGGGTCGTCGATCCAGGCGTTCCGCGAGCCGTAGCCGTCGTAGGGCGCCCGGTCGCCGGTTGCGCCGGCGGCCATCGCGCGCCGGCGTACCTCGTCGGCGTCGTCGACGGGAAGCATTAGCGAGACCGACACCGCACCCGGCTGCGGCGGGGCGTAGCCGAGGTCGCTCGCGACATCGGCCAGGTAGATCGAGCCGCCGTGCGGGAACCCGAGCTCGGCGTGGCCGATTCTGCCGTCGTTGCCGACGTAGGGCTCGCCCACGACCTCGGCGCCGAAGATCTCGGAATACCACTCGATCGCTCGTCGGGCGCCGTCGATGCACAGGTAGGGGACCGCCGCGCTCGACGCTCCGGTCTGCTGGGTTTCGGTCTGCTGCGCTGACACGGTGACTCCTGTCGGTAGGTGAAGCGCCCGCTCGATGCGGGCGCGCAACGCCACGGCGAATCCCGGATCGGGGGCGACTGGGCGGTGCGGCAGCCGCAGGTCGCGCAGCGGATCGTGTCGCTCAGCCACGGTCGGCCTCCTCCCCGGGTCCGGACGCTGTCGGGCCGTCGTACTGCTGGCGGAACGCCCGCCGGGCGCGAACCAGCAGCGCTTCGGTGGCGTGCACGGTGCGGCCCATCGCCGCGGCGACGTCGGCAACCGGGAGGTCATCGAGGTAGCGCAACGTCAGGACGGCGCGATGGTGCGGACCGAGGCGGGCCAAGGCCTGATGGGCCCGTACGGCGTCGAGCCTCTCGTCCCACCGCTCGTCGACGTGAGCCGAGGTCGCCACCTCGTGCAGGTGCCGGCGTTCGCGCTCGAGCCGCCGCCAGTGATCGATCAGCTTGTGCCGGGCGACCCCGATCAGCCACGGGATCGAGATCGGTGGTGACGGGGAGCGTCGTACGGCGTCGACGGCGGCGAGGAACGTCTCGGCGGTCAGATCCTCCGCCACGACGGGATCGCCGCAGCGGGGGAGCAGGTAGCCGTAGACCTCCGGCAGCGCGGCGTCGTACCCCGCGCGCAGGGCGTCGCCGGCCGCGCCGCTCGTCGCTGCGTTGTCCGCACCCATCACCTCATCGTCGTGCGGCCGGCCGGATCTCCGACACCCCCGACCGGACCTTTCGCCGGACCGCATAGCACACCGGTCGGCACGGCCCGCTCGGACCGGGTCGTGACGGATGTTGTACCCATCTCGTAGCGTCCTTATCCCGGAGCGTCATGGTTCCGCGTCCAGAGCACCGCCGCCGTCGGGAGGGAATCCGCTTCGCGATGTCCGTGCCTGTCAGCGGAAATCCGGCCGATCCTGCGGCGCGTCCGGTCCTGCGCCGATTGCGCCGCTGGCAGCAGGAGGCCCTTGCGGCCTACGCGGACGCGGGCGGACCGGCCGATTTCCTGGTGACCGCGACCCCGGGTGCCGGCAAGACCGCGTTCGCGCTGACCCTGGCGCGCGACCTGCTGGACCGCAAGGTGATCCGCCGCGTCGTCGTGGTCTGCCCGACCGACCACCTGCGCAACCAGTGGGCCGATGCGGCCAACGCCTTCGGCATCGGCCTCGACCCGAGCCTGTCCAACCAGGTCGGGCCGATCGCGCCGGACTTCGACGGCTGCGTCGTCACCTACGCCCAGGTCGCCGGGCGCCCGGCCCTGCACGACCGCCGGGTCACGAGCGTCCCCACCCTGGTGATCCTCGACGAGATCCACCACGCCGGCGACGGCCTGCGCTGGGGGGAAGGCGTGCTGGAGGCATTCGGCAGCGCGCGCCGGAGACTGGCGATGACCGGTACGCCGTTCCGCACATCGGTGACAGAGCGGATCCCGTTCGTGCGGTACGGCGCCGAGCCGGACGGCGCGCAGCGGTCGATCGCCGACTACACCTACGGCTACCGCGAAGCGCTCGCCGACCGCGTCGTCCGGCCGGTGATCTTCGCGGCCTACTCCGGGCTCGCCCGCTGGCGCGATTCCGCGGGCGAGGTCATCGCCGCGTCCCTGTCGGAGCAGCTGACGCGCGATGCCGAGATGGCGGCGTGGCGGACCATCCTGGATCCGGGCGGGCAGTGGATCCGGCACGTGGTCGACGCCGCCGACCATAGGCTGAGCGAGCTGCGCCGCGCCGTGCCGGACGCCGGCGGCATGCTGCTCGCCTCCGATCAGGAGGCGGCCCGGGCCTACGCCGCGGTCTTGGCCGGCGTGACCGGCACGCAGCCGACGCTCGTGCTCTCCGATGATTCCCGGGCGACCCGCCGGATCGAGGAGTTCGGCGGCTCGGACGACCGCTGGCTGGTCGCGGTGCGGATGGTCAGCGAGGGCGTCGACATCCCGAGGCTCGCGGTCGGGGTCTGGGCGACGTCGTACCGCACCCCGCTGTTCTTCGCCCAGGCCATCGGGCGGTTCGTGCGGGCCCGACGCCGCGGTGAGAGCGCGACCATCTTCCTTCCCGCCGTGCGGCCGCTGCTCGCGATGGCCGCCGAGCTCGAGAGTGAACGCGACCATGTGCTCGCCGCGCCCGGCCGGCCGGACGAGAGCGACGCGGATCCGCTGATCGACGTCGCGGCCACCGAACCGGACGTCGAGCAGTGGAGCCCGCTCGAGGCTCAGGCGCAGTTCGCGCACGTGCTCTACGGCGGCCGGGCCGTGACGGGGGACGAGTCGCCGGAGCTCTCCGGCGAAGAGGAGGACTTCATCGGGATTCCGGGCCTGCTCTCGCCCGAGCAGGTCGCGGCGCTGTTGAAACAGCGCGAGGCGGAGATCGCCGAGCGGGGATCGCGGGGCGGGAACCGCGGCGGCGGTGTCGGGCGCGCGGACGCGGAGGATCCGGTCGCGCTGCACCGGCGTACCCGCGCGCTGCGGCGCGAGATCAACGCGTTGGTGGGGCGGCTGGCGCGGCGTACCGGGCAGCCGCACGCCACGCTGCATGCCCGGCTGCGCCGCAGCGTCCCCGGACCGCCGTCTGCGCAGGCGTCGCTCGACACGTTGATGGCCCGCCGCGACGAGCTGGCGGGGGAGCTCGGCGGTTGACGGCTTGTCACCGGAGCAAGCCGGGTAGCCCGCGACTGGCGAACGGCCGGGGAATTCAGATCCCGCCGAGGACTTCCAGCGGGAACGGCGGCGAGGCCAGGGGCCTCACCGCCAGCCGCACCAGCAGCAGGGCGTTGTCGTCGCCGGCGATGCGGTTGAGGTGGATCTCGCCGCAGCCTCGGCAGCGGTGCACGAGCACCCATTCCCCGGAGCCGCGGACGGAGATGGATATGGGTTCCATGGCGGCACCGCATTCGGCGTCGCGGTCGCCCGGGGAATGGTCGACGTGACAGCTCCACAGACACAGTGGGCAGTGGTTGCGATGGCGGGTGCCGGGAGCCGACATGCTGACGTCCGATCGGCAATGACGGCAGCGGAAGGACTCCGGTCCGCGATGGTGCGCACGATCGGATCGGGTATTGCGCTGAGAGCGCGTCACAGGGATTGTCCTTTACGGATGCGTCCGACAGGTCAAAGCTGCCGCCACGCGTCCGTGCCTCGACTACTCCGATGGATCAGAGCATCGGGCGCGGAAGGCGCGGCGAAGTGACGCGATGGGCAATAGTCACACTCGCCTCCTTCCGTTAACATCGCGGGCCGCGTGCCCGCGGATGTGTTCCTGGCCGGACGCTAGATCGCGGCGTGGCCGCCGGGCAACCGAATTAATCCGGGCCTGTCGGCTCTGTCGTCGTATACGGCATCCAGCTCGCCCGGTGCCGGCAACCGGCCGGCGGGAGATGCCCGCGCAACGGTCGGCAAGGCTCCGCCGCTGCTGCCTGGGGTGACGCAGTGCGAGCCGTTCGACAGCGGTCAGGCGGTGACGGCGTTCTTGATCAGCGTGCGCCCGAAGTCCCACATCAGGCCACGACCTCGGTGGGCCTCATCGAGCACATCAGCCACCGCCGCAACGACCTGGTCGACCTCGGCTTCGGTGATCGTCAACGGGGGGATCAGCTTGATCACCTCGAGGTGGTCGCCCGAGACCTGGGTCAGGATGTGATGCCGGTGGAAGAGACCCGCCACGACCATCTGCGCGAAGAGTCCCACCCGCGCCCGCTGCAGCGCCGCCCACGTCGTACGCAGGCGAAGGCTGCGGGGCCGGCCAAACTGCAGCCCGACCATCAGGCCACGCCCGCGGACCTCCTCGAGCAGCTCATAGCGCTCGACCAGGGCGCCCAGCCGGGACAGCAGCAGATCGCCCATCCGGCGAGCATTGCCGACGAGGTCCTCCTGCTCGATCACCGAGAGCGTGGCGAGCCCGGCCGCCATCGCCTGCGCGTTCCCGCCGAACGTCGAATCGTGCACCATCAGCTTGTCCATCGACGAGTAGACCGCGCCGAAGATCTCGTCGGTCGACAGCATCGCCCCGATCGGGACGTAGCCACCGGACAGCGCTTTGGCGACGGTGACGATGTCCGGGCGTACGCCGTCGTGCTCGAACGCGTACATGTCGCCGGTGCGGCCGATGCCGGTCTGCACCTCGTCGCAGATCAGCAGCGCCCCGTGTCGGTGCAGCATCTCGGCGGCCTCGGCCAGGAATCCCGGCGGCATCGGCCACACGCCCTTGCCCTGGATCGGCTCGACGATGAGGCCGGCCACGTCGCCGGCCGCCAGCTCGCGTCGTACGGCGTCGATGTCACCGAGCCCGATCGCCGTGTCGGGCAGCAGGGGAGCGAAACCCTCCCGGAATTCCGGCTCGCCGTTCACCGAAAGTGACCCGGTCGTCAAACCGTGAAAGGCGTGCGTGCAATACAGGATCCGCGGCTTGCCGGTGGCGTGGCGGGCAAACTTGAGTGCCGCTTCGACCGCCTCGGTGCCGCTGTTGCCGAAGTAGGCCCGGTCGAGGTGGGGGATGGTCGCGGCCAGCTGCTCGCCCAGTATCCCGGCGAGCGGGGGCGCGTCGAACTGGGTCAGGTCGGCCAGGTCGAGGTCGATGACGTCGTGCATGGCCCGGCGGATCGTCGGGTGGTGCCGGCCGAGAGCGAAGACACCGAACCCGGCGAGCATGTCGAGGTAGCGGGTGCCCTCGTCGTCCCAGAAATAGGCACCCTCGGCGCGGACGTAGGTCTTGTCGAAGCCGATCGTCCGCAGCACGCGGTGCAGCTGCGGGTTGAGGTGCTCGGCGGCGAGCTGATAACGCTCGCCGCCGCGCGCGGCGAGCAGGCCGGCCAGGTCAAATCCCGGCGGCGCGCCGACGACGAGCGGGTCGGGTACGGCGGCCAGGTCCCCGCGGCGTGCGGTCACGTCGGAAGACACGCGCTCATCCCTCCCGTCGGCTGCCGGTCACTCGCCTAGCAGCCTAGCGCCGCGCGCACGTCGTACCGTTCTGTCCACGCAGGCCGCCCGCCGACGCAGCCCCAGCTACTAGCGGGCGGGCTGAATTGCGATGCGCGGACGCCGGCTGGCCATTAGCCTCGCCAGCCATGACTGCGTACGCCCTGCGAGCCGCGGGACCGGACGACGAGGCGGGGACCTACGAGATCCACCGGTCCGCGATGGGCGACGTCGTCGCGGCGACCTGGGGCGGCTGGGACGACGCCGACCAGCGTCCACGACACGCCGAAGCGGCTAGGACCGGCGACTGGCGGCTGATCGAGGTTGCCGGCCGGCCGGTCGGGGTGCTGATCGTCAACCGGTCCGCGGACGGCATCCACCTGGCGCGGATCGAGATCCTGCCCGAGTGGCAGGGTCACGGCCTGGGCCGCGCGATCATCGGCGAGCTCGTGGACGAGGCCCGGCGACGCGGCGTACCGCTCAGCCTCGACGTGCTGCCCGCCAACGTGCGCGCGGAGCGGCTGTATCGACGGCTCGGCTTCCGGGAGACGGGACGCGACGCGGATGCCGTCGGCAAGATCCACCTGCGGCTGGACTGAGCCCGGGACCGGCGCGACTGAATTGCGCTGCGACTAAGTTTCTCAGGGTGACCGATCACCCCTTCGACGATGTCCTCGCCGCGAACGCCACCTACGCCGCGGACTTCCCACTGTCCGGGTTGGCACCGACCGCCGCGCGCGGGCTGGCCGTCGTGACCTGCATGGATTCCCGGA
>JBBSHJ010000079.1:0-14879 GCA_038253135.1 Mycobacteriales bacterium
CAGAACTTGCCGTCGCTGTTGGTCGGAAGTCCGGAGGGGAGACCCCCACCTGCGGGCCCCTGATCGGAGCTGGCGGAATTCGACGGGTTCGGCGACGCCTCGGACGATCCACCCGAGCCAGAGCCCGAGCTCGACGTCGAGCCTGACCCGGAAATGTCGCTGACCAGCCATTTGCCGTTCTGCTTCTCCACGGCGATCGGGATGTCTTGCTTGTGGCCTTTGTACTTGACGGTGATATTGACGGTTGCGCGATCACCGTCCTCTTTGACATCGCCGATGTCATAGCTCGCGCCCGTCACCGACTTGACATCGGCGGCACTGGAACTGCCGGCCGACTCGAGCCTGGCCACGTCGCTCTTCGCGCTGCCGGTCGAGACCTTCTCCGCGGCCTTCCAGTCCTTGTCCTTCAGCGAGTTGATGAAGGACTGCACCGCGCCCTTGGGGCTGGTGGTGTCGTTCTTCTTGCCACCACCGGTGAACACGGTGAAGACGAGCACGAGTACGACGGCAACGACGGCCGCGACGGCGGCGCCGAGGATCCACGGCGCGTTGCTCTTCTTGGGCGGCGGACCGTATCCGGGCGGCGGACCGTATCCGGGCGGCGGCGGGCCGTAGCCCGGCCCGTGCGGGTAGCCACCCTGCGGCGGCCCATAACCCGGTTGCGGCGGGTAGCCCGGCTGGCCCTGCGGCGGGTACTGCTGGCCGCCCTGCGGCGGGCCGTACGGGCCCTGGGGCGGGTACTGCTGACCACCGCCGTGCTGGCCACCGCCTTGCTGGCCTTGGGCGTTGGGGTCCCAGCCCTGGGGCGGGTTGGTCATGGCCGGCGCTCCTTGCGATCGACGTCACGGGGTGGGGTCCTTCCGGCCGCGAGTGGGCGGAGGTTCGGACATCGGAGTAGATGGTGCCCGAATCCACAGCGTTCCGCAGGTCGAGGAGGCGGGTTGCGGGCTGGCACGGAACCGGGAGGCTACCGGCTTACGCTCGGGTCGGGCTCGGATCGGCCCCACCGAAGCGCCGATCGCGAGCGGCGTACGCCGCGCACGCCCGCCACAGGTGCCGGCGGTCGAAATCCGGCCAGTACGTGTCGACGAAGGCGAGCTCGGCGTACGACGCCTGCCAGAGCAGGAAGTTGCTGGTGCGCTGCTCCCCCGACGAGCGGATGAAGAGGTCGACGTCGGGCATCTCGGGGTCATAGAGGTGCCTGGCCACGGTCCGCTCGTCGATACGGTCGGGACGCAGCGTGCCGGCGGCGACCTCCCGGGCGATCGCGGCGGCGGCGTCGGCGATCTCGGCGCGGCCGCCGTAGTTCACGCAGAAGCCCAGGTTGAGCACCGTATTGTGCCGCGACATGTCCTGCGCCGTCTCGAGCTCGTCGATCACGCTCTTCCACAGCCGTGGTCGCCGGCCGACCCAGCGCACCCGCACCCCCATCGCGGCGAGGTAGTCGCGCCGCCGGTGGATCACGTCGCGGTTGAAGCCCATCAGGAAGCGCACCTCCTCCGGTGAGCGGCGCCAATTCTCCGTGGAGAAGGCGTACGCGGACAGCCACGGGATCCCGAGCTCGATCGCGCCCTCGATGACGTCGAGCAGTGACGCCTCTCCGGCCTCGTGTCCGCCCGTGCGGGGCAGGCCCCGCGCCCGCGCCCACCGGCCGTTGCCGTCCATCACGATCGCCACGTGTCGCGGCAGGCGCTCCGCCGGGATGTCGGGCGGCCGCACCCCCGAGGGATGAGGGGCCGGCTTGGTGACCGGCTGGGCCGGTTCGGGTGGGGTACGGCGGCGGCGTGCGGGCACGCCAGAACCGTATCGGCCGTCAATGCGGCGTCGGCGGGGCGGCGATCCGACCCAGGAGCGGGTGAATCGCGGCCTGCCGCTCCTGCGCCCTCTCGCGGGCCTCGTCCCACGCCACCTGTGCGTCGTGGTACGCCGTCACGGCCGCGTCGGCGCGGTCGCGACCGGCCTGGCGAGCCGCGGCGCGGTCGTGCTGCACCTGGGCTCGCGCGGCGTTCGCCCGGCGTCGGCCGATGCCGCCGATGACCAGCCCGATCAGGCCGAGCGCGGCGATCGCGATGCCGAGCGGCAGCGAGACGGCCAGCAGTCCGAGACCGGCGGCGGCGACTACGCCGCCGATGATCACCCAGAGGCGGGCCTCACGGGCGGGGTCCGTGTCGATCGGGTGCCTGTGGTCGACGGCCGCGTCATAGCCGCCGAGCTGGCCCTCCACCGGTTTGGTGACATCGAGCGAGAGGGACGCACCGTCGAGGCTCAGGGGGACCTGGGTCGGCCGGGCCCCGATCCGGGTCGCCACGGCGTCGACCGCCGCGCCGATGACCGGCGCGGCCGCGGCGATCGCCACGCGGACGCGACCGGGGTGCTCATCATCGAGCGCGTCCGCCCGCATCAGGTCCAGCGGGAGCCCGACGGGCTGCTGCCAGAGAGGAGGCCCGTGCCCGCCGGCCTCGTCCTCGGCGCCGTACGGCAGGCTCTCGCCGCCCACGATGGCCCGCAGCGTGCGCACCCGGGCCAGCCACGGCACCTCCTCGGCGCTGCCCTCGTCGACGATCTGTTGCAGCACGACGGCTCGCGAATCGGCCCGTTCCTCGCGCTCCGCCTCCTCACTGTCGGCATCGCCCGCACCGGCGCGGGGGGAACCGCCATGATTCGGGTCGCCAGGGGTGGCGTCGTTAGCAATGGAGTCGTCGGGGATGTACACCCGGCGCGGCCCCGGTCCTGTCGGCAGCGGTGTGGAGGCGATCCGCTCCAGCCACGAACCGACGCCGTCGAGCACGGTGGCGGTGACGGTCGCCACCGCCATCCCGCGGGTCGAGTCGGACCCGGCGTTCTCCGGGCCACCCGCCGGTGCGAGCGGCCGGCCGAACTTCCGGTCCAGCAGCTGCGTCCAGGCCCGCCCCTCGTCGGCCCGCGCGTCGGGCTCGAGATCGCCCACCAGGTCGGACAGACGATCGGTGACGATGCGATGCCCGTCCTCGCCGAGCGCGCCGTCCGCCGCGTCGATCCACACCGCGCGCTGCACCCGCCCGGCCGGGACGTCGTACCGCAGCGGCACGAAAGCCGCCTCGATGCACTCCGGCTGGGCGCGCTCTCCCTGCCCGGCCAGGGAGAGCAGGAGCACGCCGAACGCGCAGGTGCGCAGGTCGTCGCGGCGCCGGCCCTCCGCGATCAGCGTCCGGGAGCGGGCTGCGCCGGATTCCAGCAGGGTGATGAAACCCTTGACCGCGGGCGGCAGCCAGTAGCCGGGGACGTCCTCGAATTCCGCCAGGTTGCCGCCGAAACGCCCGTCGGCGAGGTAGACCAATGCGGTGCGGGTGCGGAATCGGGCCAGCTGGGGCCCGTCGAACATGGCCAGCCGTTCGCGCATGTCGGCGAGCTCGACGAAGGCGTCGAACGCCCGAGCCAGCTGGTCGACCCTCCCCTCGAGGGAACCCTGTTGACGCGCGAGAGCACGCTGCCGGCGCGCCGCCGAGGCCCGCGCGCTGGACTGCGCGACGAGGCCGGCTTCCAGGTCGCGGATCTGCTTGGTTTGCTTGTAGTCCCGCCAGCTGTCGCTGAAGAACCAGTCAGTGAAGTCGTTCGGCACCCCGTCTGCTCCTCCGCGTCGTACCGCCAAGCGCGAAGCGAAGCGTAGTTCACCCGGCTGCCCGCTCTCACCGGCCGCGGGCGGTCACGTGCGCTCGACCAGGCGCAGCGAGCGCAGCCCCCGCTCGAGGTGCCACTGCAGGTGCGCGGCGACAAGGCCGCTGGCCTCCCTGGCCGGGGCCGGGTCGGTCTCTTCGGCGGCGGCCCAGTCGCCGGCGAGCAGGGCGTACATCAACGCGACGGTCGCCGGCGCGGGCGCCTGCGACCCCGACGGGCGGCAGCGCGCGCAGACCGAGCCGCCGGCCGGCACCGAGAAGGCCCGGTGCGGCCCGGGATCGCCGCACACCGCGCAGTCGAACAGCGCCGGCTGCCAGCCGGCGATCGCCATCGCCCGCAGCAGGAACGCGTCGAGGACCATCGTGGGCAGGTGCCCGTCGCGCGCCAGCGACCGCAGCGCGCCGACGACCAGCAGGTGCAGCCGCAATGCGGGCTCGCGTTCCTCCGACGTCAGCCGCTCGGCCGTCTCGAGCACGGCCATGCCGGCGGTGTGCTTGGCGTAGTCGTTGGCGATCATGGCGCCGTAGGGGGCGATGGTCTCGGCCTGCTGCACGATGTCCAGCGACCGGCCGATATAGCACTGGACGTCGACGTGGGTGCCCGGCTCGAGCCGCGCACCGAACCGCGAGGTGGTACGGCGTACCCCCTTGGCCACCGCACGGACCCTGCCCGTCCGCCGGGTCAGCAATGTCGCGATGCGATCGGCCTCGCCGAGCTTCTGCACGCGCAGCACGACGGCGTCATCGCGGTAGGTGGGCACGCACGTCATTGTCCGCCCCCGGTACGACGTCCCGCCAGAACCCGCGAGTCGCCGCGGCCGTCGAGGCGGGATGGATGCGGTCTCGCCCACGACCAAGCGCAATCGCCTGTGACTCAGGTTCGCAGGGCCGGGCACCCGGCTCCGGCGGGAGAAATCGACCGGCCCTCGACCGGCTCTGATAATCCGGTGGCTCGCGAGGGCGCGGGGCTGGCACCGTGGCGGCATGAGGTCGCGGCTGTGAAGGACGTGCGGATCGAGGAGTTCTACGCGGCTTCGGCCTCGGAGGAGTTGCTGGAGCAGTGGTACGCGATCGATGTCGCCGCGACCGAGCATGACCTGCCGACCGAACCGCTGCCGGTACGCGAGGAGCTGTTCGCGAGCCTGCGCCAGGCACCGCGACCGGGCGAGCAGAAGCACCGGTGGTTCGCCTATGTCGGCGGGCAGGCCGTCGGCACCGTCATCCTCAACCTGGCGGATCCGCCGAACGAGACGCAGGCCTGGATCGGCATCCGTGTGCGGCCCGAATGCCGCCGCCGCGGGATCGGCTCGCTGCTGCATGCGCGGGCGCTGTCGGTCGTGACGGCGGCGGGGCGGGTCGGCGTGCTCACCGAGGTTCCTGAGGGTGCGCCCGGGGAGTCCTTCGCGCACCGGCACGGCTACGTCGAGGCCCAGCGCGAGCCGCAGAGCCTCTCCCGGCTCGCGGACATCGACCCCGCCCTGCTCGCCGAGATCGCCGGCCGCGACCACGGTGGCTATCGGCTGGCGCGCTGGGCGGCGCGGGTGCCCGACGAGCATGTCGCGTCGTACGCCGTCGCCAAGCGGGCGATGGCGGACGCCCCGACCGGCGAGACCGGCTGGGAGACACCGACCTGGGATGTCGAGCGGGTGCGTGAGGGCGAGCGGCGTACGGCGGAGCGCGGCCTGCAGTGGTACGGCACCTTCGCGCTCGCACCCGACGGCACGGTGGCCGGCCTCACCGAGCTGAGCATCGACCCCCGCCGGCCGGCCCGCGCCGGTCAGGACGACACGAGCGTCGTACCGGCGCATCGCGGGCACGGCCTCGGCCTGTGGATGAAGGCCGACATGATCGCACGGTTGCGCAAGGACCACCCGGCGACGACGGAGATCGTGACCTGCAACGCGGACACCAACGAGCACATGCTGGCCATCAACCGCGCCCTCGGGTTCGCCGTCGAGCTGTGGTGGATCAACCTGCGCCGCGACCTTTCCGCGTAGTCGCTTCCCGCCCCGCCGGCGGGCGGGGCGGGCGGGGCGGGCGGCCGAGGGTGCTTCGGCGGGCCCACACCCACGCCGCGGCGACGGTCACGGCCGCCGCGGCGAGACAGTAGGTCACGCCCGCGCCGTACCGCTGCGCGACGGCGCCGGCGATCGCGTTGCCTCCCGATGCGGAGATCAGCCCGCAGCCGACCGTCGCGGTGTACGCCGTGGTGAGCGAACCCGCCGGTGCGACGTCATCGAGCAAAGCGGAGGAGGCGATCGGGGTCACCGCCACGAGGGCCGAGCCGACGAACATCAGGACGAACAGCGCCACCAGGATGCCGGCGGCACCAGCGATCGCCCAGCCGAAGAGGGCGTCGAGGCCGAGGGCGACGGCCAGCTGCGTCGCCCGCGGTGGTGTCCAGCGGATCGCGCCGTAGACCAGCCCGCCGACGACATCACCAACGGCGCCGAGCGCGAACCCGACACCCGCCAGGGCGGCCGGACCGTGCGCGAGCACGGCCGCGGGGAGAGCGACGGCGCCGACGCCGCCGGCAAATCCCAGCGCGGAGTTGGCCACAAGCAGCGTGATCAGGCCGGCGGACAGCAGCCGGGAACGCCGCTCGTGGGGGTCAGGCACGGCTGTCCACGCACGGGCGGCCGGTGTCAGCGCGAAGGCGACTCCGCCCGCACCGATCACGGCCGCCGCGAACCCGACGGCCGCGGCGGGCGTCGCGACCAGCACCGCCGCGGAGACGATCAGCGGACCGGCCATCATCGCGAGGCCGAAGGAGACCGCCAGCAGGGCGTACGCCGACGTCCGCACCGGTCCGTCGGGAATCAAGCTCGTGATCAGGACCCGCACGCTGCTGATGGTGGCGGGGAAGGCCAGCCCGGCGAGGACCGCCAGCAGCGGTACGACGTACCCGACGTTCAGGCCGGGAAGGACCGTCGTACCCAGGCTGGTGCCGCACACCACCGCTGCCGGTACGAGAACCCGCGGCTGGCCGAAGCGGTCGATCAGCCGGCCTTGCGCGAAGATGCCGAGCGCATTCCCGAAGCCGAACGCCCCGGCGACCAACCCGGCCCGGGTCAGCGACCCTGTCCGGTCCTGAATGGCCAGCAGCAGGCCGAGACCGACCGAGCCCAGCGCGAGGCTGACGGCGATGCCGATCAGATAGGGCACGAGGAATCCGGGAGTGCGAAAGACCCGGCGATATGCAGCGAGCACGGGCATGCCTTTCGGCTATGCCCACCCACCCGGATCGACGTGCCCGCCTTGCGTGCCGCGGTGCCCGCGCCCAAACGAAGTCGCCGATGCGGCGATGGGGGTCAGGATAGTGCGGCCGTGCGGGGGCGTCGAGAGGTCCGCGGTCAGAAACCGAGGCGGCGCAGGTGGCGCGGGTCGCGCTGCCAGTCCTTGAGCACGGCGACGTGCAGGTCGAGGTAGACCCGGCTGCCGAGCAGCGCCTCGATCTGCCGGCGGGACGTCGTACCGACGCTTTTCAGCCGGCTACCTTTCGGGCCGAGAACGATCGCCTTCTGGCTCTGGCGTTCCACGAAGAGCGTCGCGTAGATGTCGATCAGGTCGCTCCCCTTACGCGGACCCATCTCCTCGACGGTGACGGCAATCGAGTGCGGCAGCTCATCGCGTACGCCGTCGAGCGCCGCCTCCCGGACCAGCTCGGCGATCATGACCTGCTCGGGCTCGTCGGTCAGCTCACCGTCCGGGTAGAGCGCCGGACCCTGCGGCAGTCGCGCGATGAGGAGATCGGCGAGGAGGCCGACCTGGTGTTCCGTCCTGGCCGACACCGGGACGATCTCGGCGAAGTCGCCGAGCTGCGCGACCTGGGTGAGGCTCCGGGCGAGCACCTCGCGCGGTGCCGCGTCGGTCTTGGTGACGATCGCGAGGACAGGGGTACGCCGCAGCTCGGCCAGCTCGCGCGCAATGTAGCGGTCCCCCGGTCCGACCGGTTCGTCGGCCGGCACGCAGAAACCGATCACGTCCACCGCGGTCAACGTCTGGCGGACCACGGCGTCCAGCCGCTCACCGAGCAGGGTCCGCGGCTTGTGCAGACCAGGCGTGTCGACGACGACAAGCTGGGCATCGGGACGGTGCACGATGCCCCGGATCGCGTGCCGGGTGGTCTGGGGGCGGCCGCTGGTGATCGCGATCTTGCGCCCCACCAGCGCGTTCGTGAGCGTGGACTTGCCGACGTTGGGCCGGCCGACGAGGCATCCGAACCCGGACCGGTGCCCGGCTTGCGCGCCCGGCCCCTCCGCTTGACGGATCACTTTTGGCTCACCGCGGCGGCGGGTCGCCGGCCAGACGTGATTGATCGACGCAGCGGGGTCGGGCGCATGGCTCCATGATGGCGGACGGCACCGCGCCAGGGGCTGTGTTGACTCGTTCCAGATCAGCGCCGCACGTGCCGGCCAGGACGCGGTCTGCGCCGAGCTCACGCGATTGATCACCGAGATCGGCTGATCACCGGCCCTGCTCCGTCTTGTCATCGACAATCCGGACAACTTCCGCCGATCCCAGTCCGGTTTTTCCAAGACAAGACGCGTTCGGGGGCCAAGACGCGCCGGGGCCATGACGGGTGCGGGGCCATGACCGGGGGTCGGCGGCGGCGGTGCGCCGTCAGCGCGGCCGACCACTGGGGTCGGCAACGATGACCGGTGCGCCCGGGGTCAGGTCGTGTACGGCGGCCAGTGACGGCTCGTCCGCGGCGTCGGCCCCCGTGACCACCGCCGCCGCCTCGAGCGCGGTCGCGCCGGAGCAGACCGCTGCTGTGACCGCCGCCTGCAACGCGGTCAGCGAGAGCGAGGGCAGGGACACCGTGGCGGCGAGATAGGTCCGGCCGTCGCCGTCGCGGACCGCGGCACCCTCGGCCGCCCCGGTGCGGGCGCGCGCCGATCGGGCCAGCACGACCAGTTTCGCGTCCTCGGGATCGAGATCGGGCACCGGCAACTCCTCAGCGGTCGACATCACGTTCATCGGTCGGCGAGTGGCGGCCCGAGCACGATTTTCGGGCCCGAAAACGCGCTCAACTCACCACCCGCCGGTGGGTCGGGGATCGGTGGCGGTCAGGGCGATCGGCGTTGGTCCGGCCGATCGGTCTTGGTCAAGGGTGATCACGTCGGGCACGGTCGATCATGGCGCATCGGCGGACTCGGAAGCGGGGTCGGCGTCCGCCGGTTCGGACTCCGCCGCACGGGACACCAGGACCGTGTCGATCCGATTACGCCGGCCGCCGACGCTCTCGGCGACCAGGTGCAGGCCGTGCACGTCGGCCGCGGCGCCCGGAATCGGCACGCGGCCGAGAGCCTGGGCGAGCAGGCCCCCCACCGTCTCGATGCCGTCCTCGGGCAGGTCGACGTGGAACAGATCGGCCAGGTCGTCGAGGGACAACCGCGCCGTGACCCGGGCCGTCGTGTCGTCGACCCACTCGACGGGGGCGCGCTCGACGTCGTACTCGTCCGCGATCTCCCCCACGATCTCCTCGAGGATGTCCTCGATGGTGACCAGGCCGGCCATGCCGCCGTACTCGTCGATGACGATCGCGATGTGGATGCGCCTGGCCTGCATCTCGCGCAACAGCTCGTCGACCGGTTTGGATTCGGGCACGAAGGTCGCCGACCGCATAACCTCATCCACCTTGGTGGAGCGAGCCGAGTCTGAGCCCTGGGTACGACGGGCAAGGTCCTTGAGGTAGGCGACCCCGACCACGTCGTCCGGATTCTCACCGACGACCGGGACCCGGGAGAAGCCGGAGCGCAACGCGAGGGCGAGCGCCTGCCCGATCGACTTGCTGCGCTCGATCCACACCACCTCGGTGCGCGGCACCATGACCTCGCGGGCGATGGTGTCGCCGAGCTGGAAGACCGAGTGGATCATGTTGCGCTCGCCGTGCTCGACCACACCGCGCGCCTCGGCCATGTCGACGAGTTCCCGCAACTCGACCTCGGTCGCGAACGGGCCCTCGCGGAAGCTCCGCCCCGGGGTGAGCATGTTGCCGAGATGGATCAGCAGGGTCGCCAACGGCCCGAGCAGCCGGCCGAGCAACCGCACCAACCCGGCGGTCCACAACGCAACGGCGTAGGGGTGCTGCCGGCCGATCGTGCGCGGGCCGACGCCGATCAGCACGAAGCTGACGATCGTCATGCTGGCCGTCGCCACGAGGATCGCGAGCCAGCCGAGCCCGAAGACCGCCGCGAGCACGACGGCGACGAGAACGGTCGCCAGCATCTCGGCGCCGATCCGCAGCAGCAGCAAGAGGTTGATATAGCGCGGCTTGTCGAGCACCAGGGCCGCGAGGACGCCGGCGCGCCGGTGGCCCTCACGCTGCAGCTCGGCCACCCGGGCCGGCGAGACCCGGGTGAGCGCGGCGTCCATCGCAGCGAAACACCCGGCCAGCGGCACCAGTGCGGCCGCGATGACGAGCAATGCGATGTCGGTCCCGGTCACCTGCGTGGCCTCCGCAATCCCCGCGCGCCTCGTTCGCGCAGTAGGGCGAGCGTCTGCCGCGGATGCTCGCCCCCACGCCGGTCGACGGGCCTCACCGCGGGGCGGCCCCCGAGTGCCCGGATCCGCCAGCGTCGGCGACGAACCCGGCCAGCAGCTTGTCCTGCAACGCGAACATGCGGCGCTTGTCCTCCGCCTCGGCGTGGTCGTAGCCGAGCAGGTGCAAGATGCCGTGTGCGGTCAGGAGCCGCAGCTCGGCCGGCGTGCCGTGTCCCGCCGCTGCGGCCTGGCGGGCCGCGACGGTCGGGCAGAGTACGACGTCCCCGAGCAGCGCCGGCTCGGGTCGCTCGTCGCCGCGGCCGGGCGCGGCCCCGAGCTCGTCCATCGGGAACGCCAGCACATCGGTCGGACCGGGCTCGCCCATCCAGTGCTCATGCAGCGAAGACATGTGGTCCTCGTCGACGATCAGCAGGGAGAGCTCGGCGGCCGGATTGACGCCCATCTCGGTGAGCAGGTAGACCGCCAGCGCCACCAGCTCCCGCTCGTCCACGGCAACGCCGGACTCGTTCGCGACCGCGATACTCATCGCATAGGACTCATCGCATAGGACTCATCGAACAGGACTCACTGGTGCCCGCGGGACGCCCGGGCCGACTCGCTCCGGGACCCGCGCCCCCGCCGTCCGGCGGCCGGATGCTCGCCGCCCCGGTCGGTGCGGGACTCGTGGTCGGCGTCCCAGCGGGCGTAGGCGTCGACGATGTCGGAGACCAGGCGATGGCGCACGACGTCGGTGCTGGTGAGCATCGAGAAGTGCACGTCCTGGACGCCGTCGAGGATCTCGCGCACCACCTGCAAGCCGGAGCGGGTCGAGCCCGGCAGGTCGATCTGGGTGACGTCGCCGGTGACGACGACCCGGGAACCGAAGCCGAGCCGGGTGAGAAACATCTTCATCTGCTCCGGCGTGGTGTTCTGCGCCTCGTCCAGCACGATGAACGCGTCATTAAGCGTGCGGCCGCGCATATAGGCCAGGGGGGCGACCTCGATCGTGCCGTCCGCGGTCAGCCGCGGGATCGATGCCGGGTCGACCATGTCGTGCAGCGCGTCGTACAGCGGGCGCAGGTAGGGGTCGATCTTCTCGTAGAGCGTCCCCGGCAGGTAGCCGAGCCGCTCGCCGGCCTCGACCGCCGGGCGGGTGAGGATGATCCGGTTGATCTGCTTGGCCTGCAACGCCTGCACGGCCTTGGCCATGGCCAGGTAGGTCTTGCCGGTGCCGGCCGGCCCGATGCCGAAGACGATGGTGTGGGTGTCGATGGCGTCGACGTACCGCTTCTGGTTCAGCGTCTTGGGGCGGATCGTGCGGCCACGCCGCGACAAGATGGACAGGTCGAGCACCTCGGCCGGGCGGTCGGTCTCGCCGCTCTGCATCATCTGGGCGGTCCGGCGCACGACGTCCGCGGTGAGCGTGTCGCCTCGACCCAGCAGGGTCAGCAACTGCTCGAAGAACCGCATCGCGAAGGCATTGTCCGATGCGTGGCCGGAGAAGGTGATCTCGTTGCCGCGGACGTGGACGTCGCTGTCGAGGAGGTCTTCGTAGCTGCGCAGCAGGGCATCCCCGGAGCCGAGCAGCGCGACCATCGGCACGCCGGCCCGCACCACGAGGGTGCTCTGGGCGCGCGGCGCTTGCGGTGGCGACGAGAGGGGATCCGTCGCGGCAGGGACATCGGGGTCGGCGCTACTACCAGGTGAGGTGGTGGGCACGAGTCGTGCGGCCTGCCTTCGGTTGCTCGGGGACGGATCACCGCCGATCGTACTCAAGGACGCGACGATCGACGGAACGCCACACAAATCGGACACCACCCCGCAGCTGGCCGTCGGGAGGAGCCGACCCCGGGGGCCGAGCGGCGTGCCCGAATCTCGCGCCGGTCGCGGCCTCAGCCGGGCGGCCAGCGCAGATCGCGGCCGCCGAGCACGTGCAGGTGCGCGTGCTCGACCGACTGGTGCGCGTCGCGGCCGACGTTGAAGACGCACCGGTAGCCCGTTCCGGAGACGCCCTCGGCCGCCGCGATCCCGGTCGCGGCGGCCAGCATCGCGACCAGCGCGTCGGGGGCGGCGGCCGCCCGGGCGCCGGGGGTCGGGTGATGAGCGCGCGGTACGACGAGCACGTGCACCGGCGCCTGCGGGTCGATGTCCCGGAAGGCGACGGTGAGCCCGTCCTCCCGGACCTTGTCGGCCGGTACGGCGCCCGCGACGATCTTGCAGAAGAGGCAGTCGTCCATGTCCCGATCGTATGGCCGGAGCGCGCGGCGGGATCGCGGCGACGCGAATCGAGCAGGGCCGGCTGTGCGGGACGGGCACCATGATCGGGTAGCGTCGCGCGCGATGAGCGAGGAGTCCGTGACCGACACCCGTGCCGCACTACGCGCGGCGACCGGAGGCGGCGCCGCGGTGACCGAGACGACGAGCGGCACGGCGGTGCCCAGCGCCCCGCGGGCATCCGATGACGGCGGGCTGGACGTCGGCGCCACTGCCGGCGCAACCCCGGATGCTGCGTCGACCAGCTTCGGCACCCGCCTCGAGTTCCTCGACGCGCTGCGCGGGCTCGCCGCGATGCTGGTCGTCGTCGAGCACATCTCCGAGCAGCAATGGACCGGGTTCCAGACCTTCGCCCTGGAGCGGTTCCGGTTCGGCGAATTCGGCGTCGTCGTCTTCTTCATGATCAGCGGCTTCATCATCCCGGCGTCGCTGGAGCGGCGTGGCTCGCTGCGCGAATTCTGGATCGGCCGAGTCTTCCGGCTGTTCCCGATCTACTGGGCCACCATCGTCGCGATCCTCGTGCTGCACTTCGGCTTCCACCGCTACCGCGGGATCGACTTCTACTGGCCGCACTGGGCGCGCTACACGGCGTACAACGCCACGATGGTGCAGAATTTCTTCACCACGCGGATGGCGCTCGGGCAGTCCTGGACGCTCGCCTACGAGATGACGTTCTACGTCGCGGTGTCGATCCTCTTCGTCGGCGGAGTGCACCGCCGGACGGCTCCGATAGCCGCCATCGGCCTGCTCGTCGCGATGGTGGTCGCCAACCCGGGGATCCCGCATCCGCTGGCCCACGACCTCAATGCGAAGGTCACCGCGGCCCTTGTGGTCATGATCGTACTCGCGCTCGGTGCGGCCGCCTACCTCTCCCGGGGCAAGGGCCCGGTGACCACGAGCCTGTGCATGCTCTTCGCGGCGCTGTGTGCCGTCGGCCTGGCCAACCGGTACGAACCGGCGTTCCAGGCCGCGTTCTTCCTCGGCACCATGTTCTTCGGCAATGCGGTCTACCGCTGGACCAAGGGCTCCCTGTCCGGACGGACCCTTGGGTTGCTGAGCATCCTCGCCTTCGTCTCCATCGTCGTCGCGCAATCGCGCAACTGGAGCCCGTGGCTGAGCGGCAACCCGGTGCAGAACGGCCGGTTCCACATGGCCGAGGTGCTCACCTACGGCGGGGCCTACGCCACGTTCTTCGTCGGCGTGCTGTTGCGCGACAAGCACTTCCCGAAGCCGCTGCTCTACCTCGGCACGATCAGCTACTCGCTCTACCTGGTGCACGCGATCGCGCTCTACGCCGGGCCGGAATGGCCGGCCCACAAGACGTGGACGGTGCTGGCCCAGATCGCGCTGACGATCGTGCTCTCGGCGCTGACCTACCAGTTCATCGAGAAGCCGGCGATCGCGCTCGGCCGCAAGGTCGCGAAGGCCACCCGGCCCAAGCACCGCGGCTCGGCCGCTCCACCGAGCCCCCCGAGATCCCCGGCCGGTGGGGGCGTCGCGACCGGTTGACGCCTGAACCCACGCGAGGGTGGCACGGCCTTGCGGCGCGTTGCGAGGTAAACCGCCGGGGTGGGGTGCGCGTCTCACGGGCCGTGACGGGCACACTGACCATCGATGTATCGATGCGGACGGGACGAGCAGGAGGCGGGCGGTCCGCGTCGTCGATCGGGCCTGCGACCAGGACGTCGGCAGCAGCACGGGAATCGATGAGCGAGGGAACCGCGGATGCGGATGCGGCGCTGACCGAGCTCTATCTCGCCCACTACCAGAAGCTGGTACGCATCGCCGCGATGCTGCTCGACGACATCAGCGTGTCCGAGGAAGTCGTGCAGGACGCCTACGTCAAGATGCACGGCACGTGGTCCCGGATCCGCGACGAGCAGGCCGCCGAGGCCTACCTGCGCACCGCCGTGGTCAACCTGGCCCGGAGCCGCATGCGCCGCCGACTGGTCGCCCGCAAGCACGCCCCGAAGCCGATGCCGGATGAGCCGTCGGCCGAGTACGGCGCGCTGCAGCAGCTCGAGCGCGATCGTGTCGTCGCCGCGCTGAGCGAATTGCCGCGGCGGCAGCGCGAGTGCCTCGTGCTGCGCTATTACGCCGATCTGTCCGAGGCCCAGATCGCCACCGCAATGGGCATCAGCCCCGGATCGGTCAAGAGTCACGCCTCGCGCGGCATGGCCACGCTGCGCGCGCGCCTGGGCGGTGAATCATGAGCGGCGAACACCGCCGGCCCGAGCCTTCCGATGACGAGACGGCCGCCCGGCTGCGTGACGCGCTGCACCACCACGCCGACGCGGTCACCACCTCCCCCGACGCGCTGCAGCGCATCCGGGCCCGCACCCACTGTCGCCGCAGGTCCGGCGTACTCCGCAACGGCGGCCTCATCGCCGCCACGGCGGCCGCCGCGGTCGCCGCCATCGTCCTGGTGCCGCGCGTCCTGTCCAGCCACGGCAATGAGCACCACAC
>JBBSHJ010000080.1:0-14854 GCA_038253135.1 Mycobacteriales bacterium
ACCCGGCCGCGCTGGCGGCGGTCCGTGGCGGCCGCGCCGGCGTACAGGGCGTGGGCAGCCAGGTGGTTTGCCTCGGCGCCGCGGCCGCGCCCTGCGCCGGCCCGGACGGGCGGGGGCTCGTCCGGTGCGCCGGCCCGGGCGGAAAGGCCGCGCTGCTCGGCGCCCGGGCGGTGCATCGCGATGCGCGGTTGCTGGCGGTCGACCGGCATCCGCATCGCGCGCGGCTGGTGACGCGGGCGGTCGCGGGTACGCCGACGCTGGCGGCGGTCGCCGACGGGACCGTGCCGGCGTGGCGATCCGGCGCCTTCGACCGGGTGCTGGTCGACGCGCCGTGCTCCGGCCTCGGGGCGCTGCGGCGCCGGCCGGAGGCGCGGTGGCGCAAGGCGCCGTCGGACCTTCCGGCGCTGAGCAAGCTGCAGCGGGCCCTGCTCACCTCGGCCCTCGACGCGGTTCGGCCCGGCGGCATCGTGCTCTACGCGACCTGCTCGCCGCACCTGGCCGAGACACGGGCGGTCGTCGCGGACGCCGTCCGCCGCACCGGCGCGACGCAGGAGGACGTGCGGGAGCTGCTGCCCGGCGTACCCGACCTCGGTCCCGGACCGTCTGCCCAGCTGTGGCCGCACCGGCACGGCACCGACGCGATGTTCCTGGCGCTGCTGCGCCGGTAATCGGTTTGTGCCGTGGCGGCGCCGGCCGCGAGACTGCCCCGCGTGGCTGAGAGCGCACCCGCCGACGGCCGGGGCGGCATCGACGCGGAGTTGGTACGCCGCCTCGTCGCCGGCCAGTTCCCGCAGTGGCGGGACCTTCCCATCACGCCGGTGCGCGCGGACGGCTGGGACAACCGGACCTATCACCTCGGCGATGACATGTCGGTGCGGCTGCCTTGCGACGCCGCGCACGCCGTCGCGAAGGAGCAGCGGTGGCTGCCGATCCTCGCGCCGCACCTGCCGCTGCCGGTCCCGGTGCTGCTCGGCACGGGCACCCCGACCGCGGCCTACCCGCACTACTGGTCGGTCTACCGCTGGCTCGACGGCGAGCGGGCCGGCGCTGACCGGATCGACGACCTCGACGCCTTCGCCCTCATGCTGGCCGGCTTCCTCACCACCCTGCGGGGCGTCGACGCGACCGGCGGTCCCGCCCCGGGGCCGCACAACTTCCACCGCGGCGGGCCGCTGGCCCTTTACGATGCCGGGACTCGCGAGGCCATCGCGACCCTCGGCGACCGGATCGACGGCGACGCCGCCACGGAGGTGTGGGAGACCGCTCTCGCCTCGCGGTGGGACCGGCCGCCGGTGTGGTTCCACGGCGACGTCGCGGTGGGCAACCTGCTGGTCAAGGCCGGCCGGCTGGCCGCGATCATCGACTTCGGCACCTGCGGTGTCGGCGACCCCGCTTGCGACCTCGCGATCACGTGGACCTTCTTCACCGGCCCGGCCCGCGAGAGCTTCCGCGCGGCGATCGACCTCGACGCGGCGACCTGGGACCGCGGCCGCGGCTGGACGCTGTGGAAGGCGCTGATCGGCCTCGCCGCCCAGATCGACACCGAGCCCGATACCGCGGCGGAATCCCGCCGCGTCCTCGAGGCCGTCCTCGCGGATCATAAGCGCTCCCTCTGAGGCCGCCGACCCGGTCGAGATGCCACAAATGGTCGCCGACCGGGCCGGAAGGTCAGTCATGTGTGGCAAGTCGACCGGTCCGGCGGTCCCGCACCACCGAGACAGCACTCACAAGTCGGCCCGTGGATGTCGAGTCGGGCCGCATCCGTAGCATCGAGCCCGTGGAGCCACTTGTCGCACCGAGCATCCTGGCCGCGGACTTCGCCCACCTCGCCGATCACGTCGCGCTGGTCGGTACGTCGGACTGGCTGCACGTCGACGTCATGGACTACCACTACGTTCCCAACCTGACCGTCGGCCTGCCGGTGGTGAGATCGCTGGGCATGGCGACCCGCCTTCCGCTGGACTGCCACCTGATGATCGCCGAACCGGACCGCTGGGCCACCGACTACGCCGAGGCGGGCGCGCACAATGTCACCTTCCATGCCGAGACCACCGACCGTCCGGCCGATCTCGCCAAGGACATCCGGGCCGCGGGCTCGCTGGCCGGCCTCGCCGTCGATCGCGACACCGCGATCGAGCCCTACCTCGACCTGCTGCCGCAGATCGACACCCTGCTGGTGATGACGATCAAGGCCGGCTTCGGCGGCCAGAGCTTCCGGCCCGAGCTGCTGGCCAAGGTCCGCACGGCCCGAGCCAGGATCGATCGCGAGGACCTGCAGATCCGGGTCGAGGTCGACGGCGGCATCGACGAGGACACCGCCGTGCAGGCGGCCGAGGCCGGTGCGGATGTCTTCGTCGCCGGCACGGCGGTCTTCGGAGCCGACGATCCCGCCGCAGCCGTCGAGCGGATCCGCGCCGCCGTCAGCCGATGATGCCGCGCCGGCGGCACTCGTCGTACGCCGACAGGGCATCGGGGACGAACCGCCAGTCCGGGTCGGCCAGCCGCTGGGCCAGCTCGCCCGGCGTCATCCAATCGCCCCAGGCCACCTCCTCCGGCTGATGCGTGAGCGCGCCGTCCCAGGTCACGGCGAAGATGCAGGCGAGATAGCACGTCGACCGATCGACGTACCACTGCCGGAACAGCGGCACGATGCGCGGTCCGCGGATGCCGAGCTCCTCGGCCAGCTCGCGACCGGCGCAGTCCTGCGGTGCTTCGTCCGCGCCGACGACGCCGCCGGCGAAGCAGTCGTAGCCGCCGGGGTTGATGTCCTTGGTGTCGGCACGCCGGTGCACGTAGATCCGCCCGGCGGGGTCGCGGACCAGGATGCCGGTGCCGGCGTGCGGCAGGTTCTCCGCGCGCACCCGCGACCGGGGCGCCGTACCGATCTCGACCGCACTCAGATCGCCGACCGGGCCGTAGACGCCGACGATCTCCTCCGCTGCCGTGGGTTTATCCGCTGCCGTGGGTTCATCTGCTGCCATCGACCGATCCTCACACGCCGCGGTGATCGTGCGGCCGCGCGACGTGGCAGCATCGCCGAGTCGGGCCGCCGTGGCGCCCGTGGCCCGCATCCAGGAGCGGATGGTCATGCCCGAGCTTCCCGAGGTCGAGTCGGCGAGAACGGTCATCGAGCGGTCCGGCCTGCATCGCCGGATCGTCGACGTCGACGACTCCGACACCTACGAGTGCCGACCGCACGCGCCGGGTGAGATCCGCGCGGCGCTCATCGGCCGGACCCTGACATCGGTGCACCGGCGGGGCAAGAGCATGTGGTGCGAGACGTCGGGCGCCGGGCGCGGTCGGCGGCCGGGGCCGGACCTGGGCGTCCACCTCGGCATGTCGGGCAAGGTCGTCATCGCCGACAGCGACGGGTCGGAGACCGACGGCGGTGACTACTGGGAACGCGGGCGGCCCACGGGCGACTACCGGTTCTCCCGGTTTGCGCTGACCTTCGCCGACGGCGGGCGGCTGCTGCTCATCGACCCGCGGCGGCTCGGCCGGGTCCGTCTCGACCCGCCGGTCGACGATCTCGGTCCGGATGCGGGAGAGGTGACGCCACGGGAATTCCGGGCCGCGGTCGCGTCCGGCTCGGCGCCGATCAAGGCCCGGCTGCTCGACCAGCACGTCATCGCCGGGATCGGCAACCTGCTGGCGGACGAGATCCTGTGGCGGGCCCGCATCCACCCGGCCCGCCCGGTCACGGATCTGTCCCGGCCGGAGGTCGATCGCCTCCTGCGGGCGACCCGCGGCGCGATCAGGTCGGCCCTCCGATCGGGCGGCGTGCACACCCTGACGCTGGTGCCGTTCCGGCTCGGCGGTGCGATGTGTCCACGGGACGGCGCGCCGATGCGGCAGGGCACCGTCGGCGGCCGAACGACCTGGTGGTGCCCGCGCGAGCAGACGCTCGGCTGAGCTGCGGTGGGTCGCGGCATCAAGGTGGCGGATCGTCGCAGCTATCGCGACGATGAACCGGCACGTTGATGCCGGCGACGCGTCCGGAGGCGGTCGAACGCCGACGGTTGCGGCGGATCGGTGAGTACGACGGCGACCCGGGCCGCGGCCTGCTCCGGTGTGACCGTCGATGTGTCGACCCGCAGGTCGTAGCAGTCGTGGTCGTGCAGGTGGTGAAAGAGCGGGTGGTCGAGGCTCATCGGCCCCCGGCGCCGGTCGCCGCGCACCGACTCTCGGGCGACGGCCACCTCGAGCGGGCACTGCAGACCGACGAAGAGCACCGGAATTCCTCGGAAGAGCGCCAAATAGAGCGCCTCGTTGTCGGGCGTGAGCACCGATTCGGAGATCACGTGGTGCCCGGCTCGGGCCAACCCGGCGACATTTCGCAGGTACGGCTCGACGATCTGCTGAAACAGCGACCCGTCATCGGCCAGCCATGCCCGGTCCAGGTATCCGCGGCGGTAGTCGTCGAGGCCGAGATAGAAGTGCGGCGTCTCGAGCAGATCCCGCAGGGCGAACGCCGTACTCGACTTGCCGACGCTGGGCGCGCCGTTGAGAAACACGACGTGCCCGGCGTCAAGAGGGCCGGTTGTCGGCATGCGGAAGACGATCCCGTGTCGATATCCCGACCGCAACCGGGTTGCCGCACGATCGGATCGACAGTCGGGCAAACCGATCGCGGACCTCGTTCCGCATCGGACCCGCACCGTCAAATTCGGCGTCCTCAAGGGCATGAGTCCGATCTGTCCAGTTGCCGGTGCTGATCAAGCACACCCTCGCCGTGCCGACAGCCGTCCTACCGCGTCGGGACCCCTTCGATCGGGTGCTCGTCGCTCAGGCGCGCTCCGAGCACCTTGACCTCTTCACCTCGGACGAGAAGATGCTCAGTGCCGGCCTGGACGGCATCCAGGACGCCCGACGCGAGTGCACGGAGGCGGCCACCGAGGCGGTCCGTGCGTGGTAGTGATCCGCGATGCGTCAGAATCGACGTCGTGCTCTCTCTCGTGCTCCCCAAGGGTTCGCTCGAGCGCCCGACGCTCGAGCTCTTCGCGGCGGCGGATCTGCCCGTGCGCCGTGGGGGTGAGCGCGACTATCACGCCCAGATCGAGGACCCGCGGATCGACCGGGTCCGGTTCCTGCGCCCGCAGGAGATCCCGATCTACCTCGAGCAGGGCCTCTTCGACCTGGGCATCACCGGCCGCGACTGGATCGTCGAGACCGGTGCCCAGATCGAGGTCGTCGGCGAGCTGTCCTACAGCCGCGCCACCAGCCGGCCGGTGCGGATCGTCGTCGCCGTGCCCGAGGCACATCCCGCGCAGACGGCCGGTGACCTGCCCGACGGCGTGCGGGTCTCGACCGAATACCCGCGGCTGGCCGAGAAGTACTTCGCCGAGATCGGCGTGCGCGCCGTCGTCGTACCGTCGGCCGGGGCCACCGAGGCCAAGGTGCCGGACATCGTGGACGCGATCATCGACCTCACCGAGACCGGCTCGTCCCTGCGCAAGGCCGGGCTCAAGGTCATAGACACGGTCCTGACCAGCCGCACCGAGCTCGTCGCCAACCAGGCGGCGTACGCCGATCCGGCGAAGCGGGCCGCGATGGAGGACGTCGCGCTGCTGCTGCAAGGGGCGGTCCGGGCCCGCAGCATGGTGCTGCTCAAGCTCAACGTCGCCGCCGATGACCTGCAGCGGGTCCTTGCGATCATGCCGGCCGCGGCCTCGCCGACCCTGATGCACCTGGCGTCGGGCACCCAGTCCGCCGTGGAGGCGGTCGTACCCAAGGCCGGGATCAACGAGCTCATCCCGGCGCTCAAGGCCGCGGGGGCGAGGGACATGCTCGAGCTGCCCATCGGCAAGATAGTCGATTGATTTCGGAGGTCCACGAGGGAGCGAGCATCCAAGCGAGGAACGAGCGAGGGCGCAGCACTCAGGAGACGACCAGAAATATCGTCCATTGGTGACCGAACAGAAGCAGGACAATTGACTCCCGAATCAGCGTGACAACCGAATCGAGGGCGGTGCCGCCGGCCGGTTCTTCGGCCGCGGGTACGCCGCCCGCAGCGGCCGAGGCGGGTACGACGCTTCCAGCCGCGCCAGCGCTGGCGATCGCGGCTGGCGGCGGGGGACTGCTCGCGGGCCAGTCGCGGCTGAACGCCGCGCTCGGGCACGATCTCGGCCAGCCGTTGCTCGCCGCCGTCATCTCCAATTCGATCGGGCTGACCATCGGGCTGATCGCCACGATCTGCTCGTCCCGGGTGCGCGCCGGAGTCAAGCGGCTGCGTGGTTCCGGCCTGCGGTGGTGGGAGTGCGGCGGCGGCCTGTGCGGCGCGTGCATCGTTGCCGGCGCGACCTTCGTCGTACCCCACCTCGGCGTCGCGCTGTTCACGGTCGGCCTGGTCGCCGGACAGACGACCGGAGGACTCGCCTGCGACAAACTCGGCCTGGCTCCCGGCGGCCGGCGCGCGATCACCGCGCCAAGGATCGCCGGAGCGCTGCTGGCGATCGCCGCCGTCGCGCTGTCCGACCTGCTCGGTGGCGACGCCCAGGTGAGCGTGCCGTTCCTGCTGCTCGCCGCGGCCATCGGCGTCGCCAGTGCCGTGCAGGGCGCTCTCAACGGTCGGATGCGCCAGGTCACCGTCGATCCGCTCGCGACGGTCACGGTCAACGGCGCGGTCGGCACGGCCGGCCTCCTCGTCGTCCTCGCAATCCTTGCGGCGAGCACCGGGCTGCCGATCCACCACTGGCCGGCCCGGCCGTGGGAGTACCTCGGCGGGCCGATGGGCGTGTGCATCGTCTTCGCTTCGGTCTTCACGATCCGCGCCCTGGGCGTCCTGCGCCTCGCGCTTACGACGATCGCCGGCCAGCTGCTCACCGCCGTGATCCTCGATCAGGTCACGCCCGCGCACGCCGGCGGCATCTCGGTCGGCACCGCGCTCGGCGTCGCCCTCACCTTCATCGCCGTCGGCGTAGCCGGCCTTCGGACGCCGCTGGTACGCCGTGGCCGCGGCGGTGCAGAATCGGCGACATGAGCACCAGCACCGGCCAGCCGGGTGTCGCGAGGCAGGCCGACGTCGCCGGCCACCCGGCCGACGCCGCGGCCGCGCGACGGCGGGCGAGGGAGTTTCGTGCGGCCCTGACCGGGCACCGCCCGTCCGGGGCGAGCGTCCTCGACATCCGGCCCGTGTTGCTGCGCCGGTTCTGCCTCACGGTCGCCGTCGTTGCCGTGCTGGCGTGCACCGCCGGCGCGGTCGTGCTTCGCGACGGCTCGGGCGCCCACACCTATCGCGTGTCCGACCAGATCGCGCTCGGCCTGCTCGGTGTCGCGATCACGGCCGGCATGGTCGTCTTGGCCCGCCCGCACGCGGTCGCCCACCCCGGGGGTGTCTGGGTCCGCAACTACTTCGGCACCCGGGAGATCCCCTGGGATCTCATCGAAGCCGTTCGCTACCCGCCGAAGGCGCCGTGGGCCGCACTCGTGCTCACCGGGGGTGACCTGCTCTCGATCGTCGCGCTGCAGGCGGTGGACGGAAAACGGGCGGTGCGCGACCTGCATGCGCTGCGGGAGATGCACGAGCGGTACGCCGGCTGACGATCGAGCGAGCACCCGAGCGAGCGCCCGCGAGAGGCGCGCAGCGAGGAGGGGGCCGTGTGGAAATGTGCGGCGGCTGGCGATGGCATGAGCCCAAGGTTAGGTCGCGTCCCGCGCGGCGCTCCGTTAGACTGGCGAGGCGACCGAGCTGTCGATGCGTTCTCATGGACGTGCCGGCAGCCGCAAGTGGAGTCCACTCCCACCCGCCCATCGCCTCAGATGATCGGGTTCCGGTCGGCCCTGGCAACCGCCAGGGCCGCAGCGACGCCAGGCCGACGGGCCGGACGCCGTACCGGTCGGGCGGGCTCCGCGGCAGTCGGCCGCGGGGCCTTTTGTCATTCCGGGAGAGCGATTCGGGATGGACGGCCTCGTCAGATATCACCCTGCGTCTAGGAGGCCTCATTACTGTCGAACAACGCATTAACGACCGGATCCGGGTTCCCGAGGTTCGCCTCGTGGGTCCGGCGGGTGAGCAGGTAGGCATCGTCCGCATCGAGGACGCGCTGCGCCTGGCCAGGGAGGCCGATCTCGACCTCGTCGAGGTTGCCCCGATGGCCCGCCCCCCGGTTTGCAAGCTCATGGATTACGGCAAGTTCAAGTACGAGAACGCGCAGAAGGCGCGCGAGACTCGCCGTCACCAGAGCATGACCGTCATCAAGGAGATGAAGCTCCGGCCGAAGATCGACACCCACGACTACGACACCAAGAAGGGTCACGTCGTGCGGTTCCTCAAGGCCGGGGACAAGGTCAAGATCACCATCATGTTCCGCGGTCGGGAGCAATCGCGACCCGAGCTCGGCTACCGGCTGCTGCAGCGCCTCGCCGAGGACGTCGCCGATCTCGGCGTCGTGGAATCGGCGCCGAAGGTTGATGGCCGCAACATGATCATGGTGCTCGCCCCCCACCGCGAAGGCGGCAGGTCCGGTGCGCCGCGACCGCGGCGGGACGAAGCGCCGGTGCAGGAGCAGGCCGCCGCGGGCTGAGCCCCACCGCATCGACCGGCCGCGGGAGTCGTCCCGCGGCCGTATTCCGGTGCGCCCGGCACCACGGGCGTCGACCGAGCCACCCACCGACCACCGCAGGAACCGACAAGGACAGGCCATGCCGAAGAACAAGACGCACAGCGGTACCAAGCGCAAGATCAAGGTCAGCGGCGGCGGCAAGTTGCTGCGGGAGCGGGCCAACCGCAAGCACTACCTCGAGCACAAGCCCAGCTCGCGCACCCGTCGCCTTGCGGGCAACGTCGAGGTCGCCAAGAACGACCGCAAGCGGGTACGACGCCTGCTCGGTCGCTGATCCCGTTCCTCTCGTCAACGCCCCATCCAGACGGCTCCCATCGACACGGCTTAGGCCGCAACAGGTAAGGACTTCCCGTGGCACGCGTAAAGCGGGCGATCAACGCCCAGAAGAAGCGCCGCAGCACCCTCGACGCCGCCAGCGGTTACCGCGGCCAACGCTCGCGGCTCTACCGCAAGGCCAAGGAGCAGCTGCTTCACTCCGCGACCTACAACTACCGTGACCGCAAGGCGCGCAAGGGCGATTTCCGCAAGCTGTGGATCACCAGGATCAACGCGGCCAGCCGCGCCAACGGCATGACCTACAACCGCTTCATGCAGGGCCTGACGGCGGCCGGCATCGAGCTCGATCGCAAGAGCCTCGCCGACATCGCGGTGACCGATGCGGCGGCATTCGCCGCGCTGGTCGAGACGGCCAGGGCAGCCCTGCCCGACACGGCCCAGCAGCTGCCCGCGGACGAGTCGGCCGCCTGACGGGCGAGGCAGGCCTGAGTCAACTGCACACCGTCACCGAGCGAACCCCCCGCGTCGTCGCGGCCGCGAAGCTGACCCGTCGCTCGCGCCGCGACGACGCGCAGGCGTTTCTCGCCGAGGGACCCCAGGCCGTCCGCGAAGCGCTGGCCGGCCGTGACGTCGTCACCGAGCTCTACGGCACCGCGGCCGCATGGAGCCGGTACGCCGGCCTCGCGGCCGCCGCTCGCGCGGCCGGCGTACCGGTGTCGACCGGCACCGACCGGGCGCTCGCGGGACTGTCGGAGACGTCGCACCCGCAGGGCCTGGTGGCCCGCTGCCGATTCATCGACGTACCGCTCGCGCAGGCCCTCCACCGACAACCGCGGCTCGCCGCCGTCCTCGTCGAGGGCCGCGACCCGGGCAACGCCGGCACGGTCCTGCGGGTCGCCGACGCTGCCGGAGCCGCCGCGGTCGTCTTCGCCGGAGCCGCGGTGGACCCTTACAACGGCAAGGCGGTCCGCGCGTCGGCCGGTTCGCTCTTCCACCTCCCTGTCGTGCGCGGCGCGACGATCGAGGCGACCGTCGCCGCGGCCCGCTCCACCGGGGCACAGATCCTCGCGGCGACCGGCACCCCCGATGCCGCGCACCGCTTCGAGCTCGAGGATCTGGACGACCTCGCCGACGCCGGAACTCTGGCCGCGCCGACGGTCTGGCTCTTCGGGAACGAGGCCGCGGGCCTCGCCGGCGACGTCAGCGCGGTCGCCGACCACGCGGTGCGCGTGCCGATCCACGGCCGCGCCGAGAGCCTCAATCTCGCCACCGCCGCGGCGGTGTGCCTCTACGCCTCGGCCCGCGCGCAGCGGGTCGACCGGCCGCTCGACCGGCGCTCCCCGTGATGGCCGCGGCCGGCAGCCGAACCGCCCTGATCCGGGCGCTCGGGCTGCCGGTGCTGCTGCCGAGCCTGCTGTATTCGATCGGCGAGGGCGCCGTGCTCCCCGTCGTCGCCGTTACCGCTCGTCAGCTCGGCGGCTCCGTCCCGATCGCCGCGCTGATCGTCGCCCTGATCGGCATCGGCACCTTGGTGACGGACCTGCCGGCCGGACGCCTCGCCGGGCGATTCGGCGAGCGGCACGCGATGATCGGCTCCGCCGTGGTCACGATCGTTTCCGTCGGCGCCTTCGTGCTGTTCCCGTCGCTGGCGCTCTTGGCGGCCGCGATGCTGGTGTGCGGCGCCGCGCTGTCGATCTGGGGTCTCTCGCGGCAGACGTTCATCACCGAGGCGACGCCGATCCACCTGCGGGCCCGGGCGCTCGCGCTGCTCGGTGCGACCCACCGCGTCGGCACGCTCATCGGCCCGTTCCTCGGCGCCGCGGTCATCACGGTGGCGGGCACCCGCGCCACGTTCGTCTTCTACGTCGTCCTGTCGGCCCTGACCGTTGCCGCCCTGCTGGCCGTGCCCGATCCCGATCAGGAGCGGCAGAAGGCCGAGCGTCGGGTCCGCAGCCCGCGCTCCACCCGCGCACTGCTCGGCGAATACAAGCAGCTGCTCGGCACCCTCGGCGTGTGCATGCTGGTCCTGAGCGCGATGCGCTCGTCGCGTAACGCGTTGCTCCCGCTGTGGTGCCATCACATCGGGATCGGCTCGGCGCAGATCAGCCTGATCTCGGGGCTGCTGTCGGGCCTCGAGCTGATGGTCTTCTACCCGGCCGGGTTGCTGATGGACCGGCGAGGCCGCTCGTACGTCGCCGTCCCGTGCATGACGCTGATGGCGCTCTCGCACCTGCTGCTCCCGCTGAGCCACAGCATCGGCGTGCTGGTCGCGGTGATCGTCCCGCTCGGCATCGGGAACGGGCTCGGCACCGGCATCAACATGACCCTCGGGGCGGACGTGTCGCCGGACGACGCGCGGCCGGAATTCCTCGGCATCTGGCGGCTCGTCAGCGACACCGGCGCCTCCGGTGGGCCGTCGATGGTGTCGGCGGTGAGCGCGGTCGCGCCGCTCGCCGCCGCGTCCGCCGCGATCGGCGTCGCCGGAGTCCTCGGCGCCGTGGGTCTGGTGCGATTTATCCCGCGCTTCATCCGGCTGCCGGCGCCGACGGCCACCGAATAGCTGCGACAATCTCCGAGGCGCCGCGTTGCGCCATCTGCGTCGGCGTCGTACCGCCGCCACATCTGAGGAGATGGCCGCGCCGACCCGACTTGTGACCGTGGCGCCGGGTAAGACAAAAGTGTTCTTCACGCCGGAAACTTGGTTCAGGTGCGCACGTGGCGTCGGATCTTGAGGCCGCCGCATTGGCAGCGGGTCAGGGTTTTGTAGCGTGGTCGGCTGCGGGCGTTGTGTCGGGGTGGATACCATTCGGGCGGGGTAAAGATCGGGTGGTGGCCGTTGGTGATGCGGCAGGACCAATCCGTGTGGTGAATGACTGTGTGGTGCCAGCCGCACAATAGGACGAGATTGTCGAGGTCGGTTAACCCGCCGTCGGCCCAGTGAATGACGTGGTGCACGTCGCAGCGCGGCGCACGCTGCTCGCAGCCCGGAAACGCACAGTGTCGGTCTCGGGCGGTCACGGCGCGGCGTTGAGTCTTGGTCACGGTCCGCGATGCGCGGCCGATGTCGAGGGGTTCGGAGTGCGAGCCGAGCACCATCGGGATGACTCGGGATTCGCAGCCGAGGCGGCGGACGGTTTCGACCGGCAGGACGGTGCCGTCGCCCAGGGTGACGGCGCCGAGCCCGGCGCGGAGTTGTTCCCAGCCGATGGTGATGAGGAGGTTGGGTGGTTCGCCGCCGTGGTCGGGGAGCTCGCCGCCGCGGATCGCGGTGCGGGCGAGCTCGGTGAGGGCGTCGGCGGCGCGCTCTGCGGTGCTCCGCGAGTCGGGGTCACCGTCGCCGGTGGCGGGGCGGGGTTTCGCCAAGGGGTCGAGGGCGGTGCGCAGCAACTCGGCGCGCTCGGGATCCAGGCGTAGCCGCCCGGTCAGGGAGCCGTCCTGGCCGAGGCGGTAGTCAAAGGACCGCTCGGGCTTGGCCGGATCGGCGGGTTCGGCGCCGTCGGGGTCGAGGACCTGGGCTAGGCGGCGGGCCAGCTGCGCGACACCGGCCTGATCGGTTTCGGCGAGCGCGTCGGTGAAGATGTCTTCGCCGATGCTGCGATCCTCGCCGGCCGGGATGCGGTCGAGCGCGGCGACGATGACGTCAGCCTCCTCGGCGCCGAGCCCTCCGGTCGCCATCAGCTCGCCGAGGTGCGGGTAGTCGGCCGGCTGGACGGCGCCGGTCGGAGACAGCGCCGACGCTGTTGCTCCAGCGGTGCGGCCCGCCGGTTGCCGACCCGGGCCGGCCACCGCAGCCGCGACCGCAGCAACCCTCCGGTCGAGCGAAACCCGGCCCGCCCCGCCAACTCCCGGGTATGCACCTCACCGACCAGCCCGGTCACCGCGGCCTGCAACCGCAACCGCCGTCCCTCCATCGCGTCCAGACACCTCAACAGGTCGGTGTCGGACAATGTGATCGGATCCCCCGCCACCAGATCATCGACCGCGCTGGTCAGCGGAGCCAGCATCTCAGCGACTGCGACGGCGAGCGTGTCAGCGACCGGCTCGACCGCGATGTGGTCATCCGCGCCGTCACCCTGTTCGCGGTCGGGATCGGTCGGCCTGCTCACCCCGGCATTGACCCGCGCGGCACCGGCGTCCCCGCCATCCACCAGGTCGTCCATGCGTTCTATAATAGCTTGCTTCGCTGACAATCGCGAGATCGATTGTGGTTATCCACAGGTATATTCTCACTGGTTAGTAGTCGGCTAAATATGTGGATAACGTCGAGCGAGACTGCATAACCTGCAGACCGCCGCAGCGCTTGCACCGCCGATGCGACGGTCGATATCGCGTCGCCGCCGTTTCGCGTGCGACTGCCGGAGACCGAGTTTGACCCGGGTCGGCCGGTCTTTCCCACGGGCGTGGTCCGCGTGCGCGGCAAGGTGATCGCCTACCCGGCTGGCGGCGACCGTGGCAGCCCGCCCGATGCGAAGCCTGGCGAGGAGTTTGTCTTCATAGAGGCACCGCCCGCCGAGCGCGAAGCGTTGCTGCATGAGGATCCCGTGAGGTTCTTCGTGACCGCGCACTACGCCGGCGCCCCTGGCGTCATCGTGCGACTCTCGACGGTCGATGCCGACCAGCTTGCCGAGCTGCTCGTCGACGCCTGGCGCACCGTCGCGCCCAAGCGCCTGGTCAAGGCCTATGACCAGAGCCGGTCCGAGATGACGACCGTCCGGCCGAAGTCGCAGTGACGTTGGGTCGGCGACCCAGCTGCTCGCGCAGCGGCTAGTATGTACGACGTGTTGCAGTGCTATCCGTGGTTTAGCCAGCCGGCCCGGCAGGGGCACGGCAGCTGCACCACGCGCTGACGCTCTGCCTGGCCGGCTTCCCGCCGGGGCCATTGCGCCCCGCCGCTTGATCTCCCGTGAGACCCACCCGAGATGCGGAGCCGCCACCCGAGTCTTCGCGGGTCCGCAAGGACAGGATCGGACCCTGATGAGTGCGCTGAGAACCGCCCCCACCGACGTCCCGCTCTCCGCTTCGTCCACCAGCAACCGGCGCATCGCCGGCGTACGCCCGCTGCTCTCGCCCGCCCTGTTGCGGGACGAGCTGCCGCTGCGGCCGGACGCGGCGGCGCGGGTCCTGGCCGGCCGGGAGGCGGTGGCCGGTGTCCTTTCCGGCACCGACGACCGCCTCCTCGTTCTCGTCGGCCCGTGCTCGGTGCACGACCCGGACGCGGCGCTGGAGTACGCCGGGCGGCTGGCCGAAGCGGCGGCGGCGTACGCCGACCGGCTGGCCGTCGTGATGCGGGTCTATTTCGAGAAGCCGCGCAGCACGCTGGGCTGGAAGGGTCTGATCAACGATCCGGCGCTGGACGGGAGCTTCGACGTCAACACCGGTCTGCGCACCGCGCGCCGGCTGCTGCTGCAGATCCTCGACGGCGGCCTGTCGGTCGGGTGTGAGTTCCTCGACCCGATCACGCCGCAGTACATCGCCGACACGGTGAGCTGGGGCTCGATCGGCGCGCGGACCGCGGCCAGCCAGATCCACCGCGAGCTGGTCTCCGGCCTGTCCATGCCGGTGGGAATCAAGAACTCCACCGAGGGCGACGTGCAGGTGGCCGTCGACGCCGTGCGCGCAGCGGCGGGAACGCACGTCTTCACCGGCATCACGGAGGATGGTGTGGCCGCGATCCTCTCTACCACCGGCAATTCCGACTGTCACATCGTGTTGCGCGGCAGCGCGAGCGGGTCCAACTACGACGAGGCCTCGGTCGCCGACGCGGTCGGCCGGCTGGACGCTGCCCGGCTGCCGCGCCGCCTCATCGTCGATGCGAGCCACGGCAACAGTGGCAAGGACCATCGGCGCCAGCCGGCCGTCGTTCGCGACGTCGCGTCCCGGGTCGCCGCCGGCGATCACACCCTCGCCGGGATGATGCTGGAGAGCTTCCTCGTCGCGGGCCGTCAGGATCTCGATCCGGCCGACCCGGGCCGGCTCACCTACGGGCAGAGCATCACCGACGCCTGCCTGGCCTGGGA
>JBBSHJ010000081.1:0-14845 GCA_038253135.1 Mycobacteriales bacterium
GCGTCGCGCTCCTCCTTGGGAAAGCCGAATCCCAGGATCGTCTCGTCCCGCGAGAGCGCGAGGTAGACGATCCGGCCGACCCGGAACTTGACGCGGTCGCGCACCACCGCCTCCTCGCTGCGGGCAATGTGTCCGCTATCCGGCGGATGTCCTCGACGGTGGCCACGCATCGATTGTCCACGGCTGCACCGACCGACACCGGCACCGCCGTACGCCACCACCGTTTGAAGCGCCGCGGCCGACGTGGGCGAGCAAGGACCAGCGGAGGACCCCATCCTATATACGGGTCCTGATACGATGGGTCGGTGGACCGAGGTCTTGGCGCCGAGCTATGGCGCGCGCAGCAGGCACACCGTTCGGCACTGTACGGCGCACTCGCCGCAGTCGGTCTGACGCCGCCGCAGTACGCCGCCCTGAAGCTGCTTGAGGACACTCCCGGCATCTCCTCGGCCGCACTGGCACGTTTGGCCTTCGTCAGTGCTCAAACGATGCAGGCCATCGTGGCCAGTCTGGAGCGACGAAGGCTTCTGGTACGCCAGGCAGAGCACGTCGGGCGCGTCCTGGCAGCCTGGCTGACTGACGACGGTCTCGCCGTGCTGGCAACGGCAAAGTGCAGGGCGTTGGAGGTCGAGACCCGGATGACCGCCGATCTCGAGGACCAGGAGCATCGCCAGCTGAAGCAGTTGCTGCGCCGGTGCGCAACTTCGCTGGAGCGGCCGCGTCGTGAGTCAGCCGTACCGATGTCAGAGCGAAAGGACACCCCGTGACCCTCACTGTCGGAGACTCGGTAACCGACGATGCCCTCTATGTGCGCGATCGCGCCCAGCGTGCGCTGTCCTGGGAGGACATGGGTTGCGAGAGCACGTTTCGCCATGAGATCGCCACTGTCAACGGAGGGATCCGAACGCACTTCGTCATCGGCGGCGATGGGCCGTCACTGGTGGCACTGCACGGATTTCCTCAGAACTGGCGTGAATGGCGATACGTCATGCCGCTTCTCGTCGACGCGGGTTACACCGTCATCGCTCCCGATCTGCGCGGCTTCGGCGACTCCGACAAGCCCCTCGACGGGTACGACGTGGTCACCGTGTCAGACGACCTCAGCGACCTGGTCGCCCAACTCGGGCTCGAATCGGTCGGACTTGTCGGCCACGACGCGGGCGCGTCGGTCGCCTACGCCTGGGCCGCGCGACACCCCGAGCAGGTACGGCGTCTGACGATCATGGAGGCGATACCCGCCGGCCTCGAATCACCCACGCCGTCGGGTGGGCCTACTCTCCACGGCGCGGCGATGTGGCACCCTGGATTCTTTGGCACACCGGATCTGCCCGAGGCGCTGATCCCCGGTCGGGGAGAACAGCTGCTCAGCTACTTCTTCCGACAGGCGGCCTACGACCAAACGGCGTTCGCCGCCGAGGACATCCACGCCTATGCCCGTGCTTTGGCCTCCCTGGGCGCTCTCCGTGGCGCTCTGGCCCATCATCGGGCCAGACCCCAGAACATCACCCGTAACCGTGAGCTTGCCGAACACCCGCTGACGATGCCCGTGCTCGCTATCGGCGCCGTGCAGAGCTTCGCGTCGAGAGTCGCTGACGCCGCGCAGCACTTCGCCGCCGACGTCACCGGGGCCGTCGTCAATCGCTGCGGTCATTGGATACCCGAGGAACGACCGATCTGGCTCGCCAACCAACTCACCGCATTCGTCCACATCGACGAGGACTCACCCCTACCCGGCCGATAGCCGAACATGCTCACGCATTCGTCCGCGTTCGGCGAATCCGCGGTGGCCCGGCGAGGCTGCTCACCCGCGAGTCCCGAGTCCGCCGAGCCGGTCCGCGTCCCGGTTTCCAGGTTGCACCGAGTCGGCCATGCCCGCACCTGTCCTCCGGGCTGGTAATTCGAGGGTGTCGAAGTGGTGGTAGCGCCAGATTTGGCGTGAGGTCTCTTCTGGGTACGGCCCGGTGGCTGGTTCGGCGTTGTAAACACGAGTGCTTCGAGTGGCCTGGTCGTAGGGTGGCCAGCCTGGGTGCCCTGTCGCGAAGTCGAGCCACTCGGTGCGCATCTGCTCGGAGACGCGGCCGACTTGCCCTGGGGCGTTCGGTAGGACGGCGGGGTGCCGGCGCACCAGGTCGGGATCGAGCGTGCCGAGAACGAGAAGCACGTCGAGGGCGTGCGAGGCTCCGTCCTCGGCATTGAACGCCCAGCAGAGCTCGTAGAGCCAGGCGCTGCCGCCGCCGGCATGTTGGGCCTCGGCGAGGTGCAGGCTCGGCATGCGCATGAGCCAGTCGGCGTGGACGAGCTCGTGTATCTGTGCGGGAGTGGCATCGGGGTAGGCGGCGCGGTAGGCGCGTTCGCCGTCTGGGGCCGGTGCCAGCCATTTGAGAGCGACCGCTGCTTGCTGCTCACTCACCTGGCCGAGGCGGTTGGCGCCGAAGGGACGCCATTCGTCACGGGTGTGTCCGACCAGCAGTTCGATGCCTCGAGCCTCGCCATGCATGAGCGCCGGCCATGGTGACTGCGGGAGCACGTCCCCATCGACGACCGGCGAGAACGGGGTTGGGGTGAAGGTCATCGGGCCCCATGAGTCGACGAACGCCGGCATTTTGGTGACGACCGCGCGGGTGGCATCGAGCAGAGCCCGCGGGGGCATGTCAGCCAGTTCCTCTACGGTGGCCCGCGCGCCGAGCTCAGCGGCGATCTGTGCCGAGATCGCGGCGGCCAGCCTGATCGAGAAGTACGTGCCTGGCACGCTCTGTGCGATCGCCCGGCGAAACAGCCCCGCCGCCCGGGGCATGACCAGGAGAGCCGCAACCGATCCCGCGCCGGCGGACTCGCCGAACACCGTCACCGTGCCCGGATCACCACCGAACGCGGCGATGTTTTCCTGGATCCATTGCAGCGCCGCGATCTGGTCGAGGATGCCGCGATTGTCCGGCGCACCAGCGACATGGGCGAAGCCTTCGACGCCGAGGCGATAGTTCATGCTCACCACCACCGCGCCCGCTCGAGCGAGCGTGGCGCCGTCCCAGTGCGGGTTGAGCGAGGTATCGCGCTGGTAACCGCCACCGTGGATCCACGCCATGACCGGCAGTCGGGCGCCGCCGAGATCAGGTGTCCAGACGTTGAGCGTCAACCAATCGTCGGCGGCAAATGCACGGGCTGCCCAGGCCGGGGTGTCCCCGTCCCTCATCACCTGAGGTGCGGGGGGTCCAAACTCCAGCGCGTCGCGCACCCCGTCCCACCGCGGCGACGGACGCGGCGCCTTGAACCGTCGCTCACCGACCGGCGGCATGGCGTACGGGATGCCCCGACAGATCGCCACATCCCCGGCCCGCCTGCCACGCACATACCCGGCAGTAGTCCGCACTTCCGGATCGCTGTCCATCGTGTCTACTCACCCTCCGAGCCTGTCCGGGCTGCGCCACCACATTCGCGCAACATCAAAATGCCGACGATCGGCCCGGCAACACTAGAACGAACGGCGCTTCCACAACGAAGGCATAGCCATGAGGCCCGGCACCAGCCCGCATGGGGAGCCTTTGTGGGACAGGGTTTGCAATCGATGCGCCGCTGCGAACATCTGATGCCGTCGCCCCGGTCAGGGCGTCGGCGGACCGGCTCTCGGCGCGGTCGGGCAGCACGGTATCGGTGCGGAGCCTGGCTCCGGTCGGCGATCGCCTTCGCGCCGGCGATCACGTTTTACGCCGGCGCGCGCGACGAGTCTGCGACGTACGCCGCCGAGCCGGCGGCCGGGGCGCCGCCACGCGCACGGCGTATCCGGGCGGCACAGCGGCGGGCCGTAGACTCGCTCCGGCCCGTAACCGGCAGACCAGCAAGGAGGCGCCATCGTGCCGACCGACAGGCAGCGCAGGCAGGCCGCGATCCGCAAGGCCCAGCGCCAGCTCGCTCGCCGGCAGCAGGACGCGGCCAAGCGTCGCCGGCGCAACCAGATCCTGGGCGTCGCCGGCACGATCATCGTGGTCGCCGGCATCATCATCGGCATCGTGGTGGGCACCGGCGGCAGCGACAAGAAGACCACGGCCACGCCGACCGGGTCGGGCACTGCGACGGCGAAGCTGAGCGCCAAGCCGAGCTCGAAGCCGAAGAAGTCGACCAGCCCGAAACCGACGGCGTCGCCGTACCCGACCCACACCTTCGCCAAGCGCACCCACAAGCCGCTGGTGTCGTCGGGCCCGTGCAAATACGCCGAAACCACGGAGCTGCTCGCCAGTCCGAGCGCAAAGGACGTCGGGCTGCCGCCGGATCCCAGCCCGACGCCCTCGACGGGCACCGCCAAGCTCGAGCTGGCGACCTCGCAGGGACCGATCGAGATCACGCTTGACCGCGCCGACGCGCCCTGCGCCGTGCAGAGCACGATCTTCCTTGCACAGAAGGGGTTCTACAACGACACGGCCTGCCCACGAGTCGTCACGTCCGGCATCTTCGTCCTGCAGTGCGGCGATCCGTCCAACTCGCAGGGCGGCGGGCCGACGTACGGCTACAGCGAGGAGATCAACCAGCACACCACGTACGGCGCCGGTGCCGTGGCGATGGCCAACACCGGTAGGGCGAGTACCACCGGTAGCCAGTTCTTCATGGTCTACCAGAACAGCAATCAGAACCCGAAGACCGGCAGCGGTCTGGGCCGTAACTTCTCGCTCATCGGTACGATCACCAAGGGACTGGACGTCGTACAGAAAATCGCCAGGGCCGGCGCCGCCGCCAACCCCAGCCCGACCGCGACCGCAACCAGCACCGCCGCGCCGACCGACGGCAAGCCGATCGCCGGCCTGACCATCGACACGGTCACGGTCACGGCGTAGCCCGCCACGGCCACGCGCACCCGACCACGGGCATCGGGCGCCGGCCAGGGCACTCCCAACCGACCGAGTGGCGCGCGACCTGCCACGCCCCCGGCCGCACGATTCCGCCCGGTCGCAACACCGGACCGGCGACGTTGTCCTGATCAGGCCCGCGGCGATCGGAAACCGTGGCGGCTCAGGCCATCGCGGGCGGCGCGTCTACGCGCCCGAGGTCACCCGGTAGACGTCGTAGACACCGGCCACCCCGCGCACCGTCCGGAGCAGGTGGCCCAGGTGCTTCGGGTCGCCGAGCTCGAAGGTGAACCGGCTCACCGCGACCCGATCGCGGGTCGTGGTGACCGACGCCGAGAGGATGTTGACGCTCTCGTCGGACAGCGCCTTGGTCACGTCGGAGAGCAACCGGTGCCGGTCGAGCGCCTCCACCTGGATGGACACGAGGAAGACCGACTCCGACGACGGCGCGGTCCACTCGACGTCGACCAGCCGCTCGGACTGGGCCGTCAGGGAGGCCGCGTTGGTGCAGTTCTTGCGGTGCACGGAGACCGAGCCGCCCCGGGTGACGAAGCCGAGGATCTCATCGCGCGGCACCGGCGTGCAGCACTTGGCCAGCTTGATCCACATCTCGCTGGAGTCGGAGCCGCCGTCCATGCCGGACACGACCACGCCGGTGTCCCCGACGCCACGCCGTCGCTGGCGGCTGCGGATCGGCGAGGCGATCTCGGCGAAGTCCTCCGCCGTCCCCTCGGGACCGCCCATTGCTGTGTAGAGCCGCTGGATGATCGACTGCGCCGAGACGTGGCCGGCGCCGACCGCGGCGTACAGGGCCGAGATGTCGGCGTAATTGAGGTCCTTGGACAGCGTGACGAGTGCGTCGCCGCCGAGCAGCCGCTGCAGCGGCAGGTTGGCCTTCTGCATCTCCCGGGTCAGCGCCTGCTTGCCGTGCTCGATCGAGTCGTCGCGGCGTTCCTTCGCGAACCACTGCCGGATCTTTGTCTTCGCGCGGGGGCTGGCGACATAACCGAGCCAGTCACGCGACGGACCGGCCGTCTCCGATTTCGACGTGAAGATCTCGACGACGTCACCGTTGGCGAGCGTGCTCTCCAAGGAGACGAGCTTGCCATTGACCCGGGCACCGATGCAGCGGTGACCGACCTCGGTATGCACGGAATAGGCGAAATCAACCGGGGTCGCGTTCGCCTGCAGCGCGAAGACGTCGCCCTTCGGGGTGAAAACATAGACCTCGTTGCTGGCCAGGTCGAAGCGCAGCGAATCCAGGAACTCCCCGGGCTCCTTGGTCTCGCGCTGCCAGTCGATCATCTGGCGCAGCCACGCCATGTCGTCACCGCTGCCCGGCACGGCGATGTCGATGCCCTTGGTTTCCTTGTACTTCCAGTGCGCGGCGATGCCGAACTCGGCGGTGCGGTGCATGGCGTAGGTGCGGATCTGGAATTCGATCGGCCGGCCCTCGGGCCCGATCACCGTGGTGTGCAGCGACTGGTACATGTTGAATTTCGGCATCGCGATGTAGTCCTTGAACCGGCCGGGGACCGGCTGCCAGGTCGCGTGAATGACACCGAGGGTGGCGTAACAATCACGGACCGAATCGACCAGGACGCGCAGACCGACAAGGTCGTAGATGTCGGCGAATTCGCGACCTCGCACGATCATCTTCTGGTAGATCGAGTAATAGTGCTTCGGCCGGCCGTTGACGCTCGCCTTGATCTTGGACTCGCGCAGATCGGCGTTGATCTGGTCGGACACCGCGGTCAGGTGGGTGTCGCGCGAGGGCGCCGCCTCGGCCACGAGCCGCACGATCTCGTCGTACCGCTTGGGGTAGAGCGTCCCGAAAGCGAGATCCTCCAGCTCCCACTTCACGGTGTTCATGCCGAGGCGATGGGCCAGCGGGGCCATGACCTCGAGCGTCTCGCGCGAGATGCGCTCCTGCTTCGGCCGGGACAGGTAGCGAAGCGTGCGCATGTTGTGCAGCCGGTCGGCCAGCTTGATGACCAGCACCCGCGGGTCGCGGGCCATGGCGACGATCATCTTGCGGATCGTCTCGGCCTGCGCCGCGTCGCCGTACTGCACCTTGTCCAGCTTGGTGACGCCGTCGACAAGGTGCGCCACCTCGGCGCCGAAATCGCTGGTGAGCGGCGCCATGGTGTACGGCGTGTCCTCGACGGTGTCGTGCAGCAAGGCGGCGACGAGGGTGATGGTGTCCATGCCCAGCTCGGCGAGGATCGTGGCGACCGCGAGCGGGTGGGTGATGTACGGATCGCCGCTCTTGCGGAGCTGACCGCGGTGGTAGTGCTCGGCGATGCCGTAGGCGTGTTGCAGCATCCGCAGATCGGCCTTCGGGTGCGCGGCCCGGTGCGTGGCGGCGAGGGGTTCGAGTACGGCGCCCACGCTCGAGTGTGACTGACCGGTCGCGATCCGGCGCGCGATGCGTTCGCGGATGCGGCGGTGCCCGGTGCTCGTCGGACCCGACCCGGCGGTCCCCACGGCGGTCGAGGTCCGGCTCCGCGAGCGGTTCGCGGCCGAGCTGCCGACCTCGTCCCGATCGTGGCGCGAGACGCCGTCGTCATCCGCCGCGGTGACTTCGCCCTGTCGCTCCGGCGGGGCAGCACCGTCTCCCGCCGGGGATTCGGCCGGGGCGGATGGACCGGTGGAGGTGGCCTGCTCGGGCGTGGGACGCTCCTTAACTCGCTCTGGGTGCCCAGTGTACGGCGAGGGCGTCGTCGCGTGTTCCAGCTCACCCCGAGTCCACGCGGGCCTTTAGGACTCCGCGGGTGCGAAGCGGGCAACGCCGTCTCAGCGATAGGTCCGTGCCTGCAGGCGGAAGAGCTCGGCATACCGGCCGCCGGCACGGAGCAGGTCGGCGTGCCGACCTCGCTGACCCGCCCGGCCTCGATCACCACGATGAGATCGGCCATCCGGACGGTGGAGAACCGGGGACTCGACCCAGCCGGTCGGCGTACCGCAGCACACTGAGCACGAGCCACGCCTCCTCCGGCGGCCGCCCGACCCGTCGAACCGGGCGGCCGGACGCTAGCACCGGCCACCGACAGGCAGCCGCGGCGCGATTGATCGCCGGCGGGTACGGCGGCCTGCGCGTGGTCCGGTGGGCCGGTGCGGCTACAAGGAGCGCAGGGCGATGACGTCGTCCGGCGCGACTGCTGCCCGGCCGCCGAGCCCGATGAGCTCGAGGATCACCGCACTGCCGGTGATTTCGGCGCCCACTCGCCGCAGCAGCCGCAGCGTCGCGGCCAGCGTTCCCCCGGTGGCCAGGACATCATCGACGACCAGCACTCGGGCGCCGGGGCGCAATGCGTCGGCCCGCATCTCGATCGTGGCCTCGCCGTATTCCAGCGCGTAGGTCTCGCTGATCACCGGTCCGGGCAGCTTCCCGGCCTTGCGCACCGGTACGACGCCGGCGCGGGCGGCGTAGCCGATCGCGGCCGCGAGCAGGAACCCGCGGGCCTCGACGCCCGCCACGACGTCGTAGTCCTGCGCTGTGGCGGCCAGCGCGTCGATCACCGTCCGGAACGCCGTGGCGTCGGCGAACAGCGGCGTCAGGTCGCGGAAGAGCACGCCCGGCTGCGGGAAATCGCGCACGTCGCGGGTGCGCGCCGCCACCACCTCGGCGATGGCGGTCGACTCGCGACGGACGGTCACCGGCGGCGCCGCGGTTGCGGTTTGCGGCGACGCTGGTTGGGTCGCTGCGGCCGCGCGCCGGGACGTGGTACGACGGGCGCGTCGACCGCGGCAGCGGGCTCGACGCCGATGCGGCCGCCGTCGTCCGGACCGTCGGCGCCGGCCGGGACGGCCCGGCTGGTCTCGACCTGGCGTTCGGCCGATGCGGCCCGCGCCTTGCGGCGCTGTGCGAGCTTCTGGCGGAGCGCGGTGTATTCGGGTTGGCGCTCCTTGAGCTCGCACCCGATCGGCACGGCGAGGAACAGCGATGAGTAGGCGCCGGAGATCAGGCCGACGAAGAGCACCAGCGCGAGGTCCTTGATGGTGCCGATGCCGAGCAGGCCGACGCCGACGAAGAGCAGCCCGGCGACCGGGAGGACGGAGATGAGCGAGGTGTTGATGGACCGTGCCAGCGTCTCGTTGACGGCGCGGTTCGCCGCCTCGGAATAGGTCTCCCGCGCGACGCCGAGCAGGCCGCGCACGTTCTCCCGGATCTTGTCGTAGACGACGATGTTGTCATAGAGCGAGTAACCCAGGATCGTGAGCAGTCCGACAACGGTCGACGGCGTCACCTCGAAGCCGACGATCGAGTAGATGCCGGCCGCCAGCACGAGGTCGTGCAGCACACCGATGATCGCGCCGAGCGCGAGCCGCCACTCGAACAACACCGAGATGAAGGCGCTCACCGCGATGATGAAGACGATCAGCGCGACTATCGCCTTCTTGGTGACGTCCCTGCCCCATGAGGCGCTGACCTGGTTCTGGCTGATGTCCTTGGCGCTGACCGGATGCCCCTTGACCGTGATCTCGCCGGAAAGGTTCTTGACCAGCACCGACTTCAGCGTCGAGACCTCGTTCTCAGGCAGGACCCGCGTGGTGACCTTGAACTGGCCGGTCGACCCGGAGCCGACCTTCTGCACCTGCTCGACCGATACACCGGACTTGCTGACGGCGTCCTGGACGTGCGACAGGGACGCGTTGCCGGTGGGCATCGTGAGCAGGTTGCCGCCCTTGAAGTCGACGCCCAGGTTGAATCCGCGCAGGCCGACCGACAGGGCGCAGACGATCATCGCGACGGCGGACATGGTGTACCACCACTTGCGGTGCCGGACGAAGCCGAAGTCGGTCTCGGAGTTGTAGAGCCGGCGCAACGCTTCCCGCATGATCAGACCTCCCCGTCGGCTTTGCGCGCGACCCGCCGTCGCGCAGCCCGCTCGGCGGCGGACAAAGGCGGCGGCGCACCGGTGGCCTGGGCGGCGCTTTGATGCCGCAGCGACGGTCGCAGGCCCGACATCCGCGGCGAGGCGAAGGCGCGATTACGCGAGAGCACCGAGAGCAGCGGGTGGGTGAAGAGGAAGACGACGACCAGATCGAGGATCGTCGAGAGCCCGAGCGTGAAGGCGAACCCACGGACGTCGCCGGCGGCGAGGTAATAGAGGATCGCCGCGGCCATGAAGGACACCGCGTCGGCCGACAGGATCGTGCGCCGGGCGCGCACCCATGCCCGGGGTACGCCGCTGCGCATGGATCGGCCCTGGTGTACCTCTTCCTTGAGTCGTTCGAAGAGCACGACGAAGGAGTCGCCGGTGATGCCGACCGCGACGATGAAGCCGGCGATGCCGGCGAGGCTGAGGCTGAAGGACAGGTGCTGGCCGAGCAGCACGATGCAGGCGTAGACCAGGGCGCCGGAGACGAGCAGGCTCGCGATGGTCACCAGGCCCAGGGCGCGGTAATACAGCAGCGAATAGACGACGACCAGGGCCAGACCGATGCCACCCGCGATCAGGCCGCCGCGCAGGTAGTTCGAGCCGAGCGTCGGCGAGACCGTCTGGGCGTCAGGAACGTCGAAGGACAGCGGAAGGGCGCCGTACTTGAGGTTGTTGGCGAGGTTCTTGGCCTCGGACTGGGTGAAGCTGCCGCTGATCTGCGTGGTGCCGTTGATCGTCTCCTGGATCTGGGACGGCGGCCCGATCAGCTCGCCGTCGATCGCGTAGCCGACGAAGTTGGCCGGCTGGCCCGGCGTCGAGGCCGCGTTGTGCTTGGAGGTGTATTTCGCCCAGGTGGTCTGACCGCTGCCCTTGAGGTCGACGAGCACGACCCAGCCGGACAGGCTCTGCCCGCCGTTGCCGAACTGCGCGGATGCGGTCTTGACCTCGGTGCCGGGAATGATCGACGGGGCGAGCGGCCAGCGCTGGCTGCCGTCCTGGGTGCACGCGAGGATCGGCTGGGTCGGCGGGAGCTTCGCATTGATCTTCTGCAACTGCTCGCAGGTCTTGCCGGCGTACTTCTGCAGGGACGCCGGAATGCCGGTCGTGTCGACCGGGGCCGGTGCCGCGGATTTCGGTGCCACGGATTTCGGTGCCACGGATTTCGGTGCCACGGATTTCGGTGCCACGGATTTCGGTGCCGCAGACGGCTTACTGCGCGTGGACGCTGCGCTATTTGCCGGCTTCGCGCTCGTCTTGGACGAGGCCGGCGGCGCGGCCTCGGGTGCGAAGTGCTGCTTCGCCGGGGTGCTCGACGACTTGGCGCCCGACGACTTGGTCGAGCCGGGCGACGTGCTGATGGTCGGCTTGGTGCTTCCGGACGGCTTGGTGCCTCCGGGCGGCTTGGTGCTTCCGGGCGGCTTGGTGCTTCCGGGCGGCTTGGTGCTTCCGGACGGGTTGTACGGCGCGAGGGCGTTGGCCGTGAGCGCGGGCCGGAAATAGAGCTTGGCCGTCGTACCCAGGGACTTGGCCTGCTGCCCGTTGTCGCCGGGCACCGAGATCACGATCCGGTTGTTGCCCTCGGTCACCACCTGCGATCCGGCCACGCCGAGCCCGTTCACCCGCTGGTTGATGATGTTCTTCGCGGTGTTCAGCGCGTCCCGACTCGGAGCCTTGCCGTTGGGGGTCTGCGCCTCCAGGGTGACCTGGGTGCCGCCGCGCAGGTCGAGGCCGAGCTTGGGTGCGGTCGAGTTGCCGGTGAAGAAGACCAGCAGGTACAGGATGACCAGGACTGCCAGCAGCGACAGGAAATAAGGACCAGCGCGCAGCTGGCTCGAGGTACGTGGTGGCACGGCGGCGTAGCTCTCCTTCGTCCCGGTCGGCGCCGGCGGCGCGGCGCAGCTCCCGATCGGCCGGATCCCCGATCAGCCGTTTCCCCGATCGACCCGGCTCCGCCCGGACGCTCAGGCGCGCCGGCGCCGTAATGGCGCGCCCGGTCGCACAGTATGACTCACGCCGATGGGTGCGCCACGCCGGACACCGCGCCCCGCGTCATCGCGACTCGGGACTCGACTCCCCGTCCGGGCGGGCGCCGCGGATCGTCCGCACGCGGCCGGACGCCACCTCGCCGGCTGCGAGATCGTCGGCAACCGGCGGGCTCGCCGACGCCTCGTTCTCATCCTGGTAATCGCCGCCGGCCCCGTGCTCGTCGGCCCCGTGCTCGTCGGCCCCGTGCTCGGAACCGGCGTAGCCGCCGCCGCTGGCGTAGCCGTCCTGATCGGGGACCTTCTGCCCGATCGCGGCCTTGGCGAACCGCACCGGCATGCCGGGTGCGATTTCGAGGGTGACCGACTCGTCGTCCATCGCGGTGATGGTGCCGTACATGCCCGAGGTCGTCAGGACCTGATCCCCGGGCTCGAGTTGGTTGCGGAGCTCGCGCGCTTGGGCGGCGAGTCGCTTCTGCCGGCGCATCGGGCCCATGAAGAGCAATGCGAACAGCGCGAGGATGACAATGAGCGGCAGCAGACTTCGCACGCGAGCTGGTCCTCCGGTACGACGGGCGGGGTCGACGCCGTGAGTGGGCCGGTGTGGGACACCCGTCGGTGTACGCCGCAGTGTAGGTGGCGGGCGAGATGCCCGCCAAAACGCGCGCGTTACGCGGCACCGTCGAACAGCGTGGGGGCCGCGCCGATCCCGGGCCCGGCGGGGGGCGGTGGAGTGAGCCCGAGGTGCCGCCACGCCGCCGGAGTCGCCACCCGGCCCCGCGGCGTACGCGCCAGCAGGCCGGCCCGGACGAGGAACGGCTCGGCCACCTCCTCGACCGTCTGGCCCTCCTCGCCGACGGCGACCGCGATCGTCGAGATCCCGACCGGTCCGCCGCCGAACTTGCGCACCAGCACATCGAGCACGGAGCGGTCGAGACGGTCGAGACCGAGATGGTCGACGTCGTAGATCGCCAACGCGGCGTGCGCGACCTCCTGGGTGATCACGCCGTCGGCGCGGACCTCGGCGTAGTCGCGGACCCGGCTCAGCAGCCGGTTGGCGATCCGGGCGGTCCCCCGCGACCGCGAAGCGATCTCGGCGCCGCCGGCCGCCTCCAACGCGATGCCGAGCACCACGGCGCTGCGCCGTAGCACCTGGGCCAGCTCGGCCGGATCGTAGAAATCCATGTACCCGACGAAGCCGAACCGGTCCCGCAAAGGACCGGTCAGCAGGCCGGCCCGGGTCGTGGCGCCGACGAGCGTGAACGGGGCGACATCGAGCGGGATCGCGGTCGCGCCCGGGCCCTTGCCCACGACGACGTCGACGCGGAAGTCCTCCATCGCCACGTAGAGCAACTCCTCCGCCGGCCGGGCGATCCGGTGGATCTCGTCGATGAAGAGGACGTCCCCCTCGCTGAGATTGGACAGCAGCGCCGCGAGATCGCCCGCACGCTCGATCGCCGGCCCGCTCGTCACCCGGATCGCCGCGCCCAGCTCCGCGGCGATGATCATCGCCAGGCTGGTCTTGCCCAGCCCGGGCGGCCCTGAGAGCAGGACGTGATCCGGCGGCCGGCCACGGCGACGGGCCGATTCAAGCACCAGCTCGAGCTGCTCGCGCACCCGGTGCTGGCCGACGAATTCGGTCAGGTTCCGCGGCCGCAGCGACGACTCGACCTCCCGCTCGTCGCTGGCGGCGTACGGCGACACGATCTCCTCCGCCGGCTCGCTCATCGCGGGCTCGACCGGCGGAGAGCGGCGCGCAGCAGCGCTGGTACGTCGGGCTGGGCACCCTCTGCCGGCGCCTCGGCGTCGACGGCGGCGACCGCGTCGGCGGCTTCCTTGCCGCTCCAGCCGAGCCCGACGAGGGCCTGCCCGACCTGGTCGCGCCACGGGGCGACGGGGGCGACGGTGCCCGGTTCGGCCGCGACCGCGGCGCGGTCGCCGAGGTCGCCGACCTTGTCCTTGAGCTCGAGCACGATCCGCTCCGCGCCCTTCTTGCCGATCCCCGGAACCCTAACCAGCAGGGCGATGTCGTGCGTCGCGATCGCCTGGCGGATCGTGGCCGGGGAGAGCGTCGCGAGCATGGCCTGGGCCACCCGTGGACCGACGCCGCTCGCCGTCTGCAGCAGCTCGAACAGCGATCGCTCGTCGTCGTCGCTGAACCCGAAGAGGGTCAGCGAATCCTCGCGCACGACTAGGCTGGTGGCCAGCCGGGCGCCTTCGCCGACCCGGAGGCGGGCCAGCGTGGCGGGAGCGCACTGCACGGTCAGCCCGACGCCGCCGACCTCGATGACGGCCGCGTCGCGTGCCACGGCGGTGACCTTGCCGCGGACGCTCGCGATCACCGGCTGCCCCCGGCTGGGGCCCGGTGCGGGGCGGCCGCGGCCTCGAGCCGGGCCTGCGTGGGTCCGCGCCAGATCTGACAGATCGCCAGGGCCAGCGCGTCGGCGGTGTCAGCCGGTGTGGGCGGCTCGGGCAGGCGCAGCACACGGGTCACCATATGCGTGACCTGCGACTTGTCCGCCCGGCCCGAGCCGGTGACCGCGGCCTTGACCTCGCTCGGCGTGTGCAGGACGACGGGGATGCCGTGCCGCGCGGCGGCGACGATGACGACGCCGGACGCCTGCGCGGTGCCCATCACGGTCCGCAGGTTGTGCTGGCTGAAGACCCGCTCCACCGCGACCAGGTCCGGCCGGTGCGTGACGATCCGCTCCTCGATCGCCTCGGCGACGGCGAGCAGGCGGTGCGCGACATCCGATCCGGCGACGGTGCGTACGACGCCGAAGTCGACGGCGATCAGCGGCCGGCCCGCTGCTCCGTCCACGACGCCGTACCCGCACCGGGTCAGCCCGGGATCGACTCCCAGCACCCGCACCTGGACTGCCTCCGTCCGCCGTCCGAACAAGCGTTCGACCCACGCTAGTGCAGCCGCGCCGGGCCGGGCCGCATCTCAGTGCGTGTCCCCCAGCGCGGTCGCCGGCGGCTCAGCCGGGCAGGTCGGCGTGAGCCGTGCACGGATCGGGACCAGGAATCAGCGCGCCCACGTCGATCAGCCAGCCGTGCAGCCGGGTCGGCGGGAGCCTCAGGCGCAGCCGCCGACGTTGACGTCCAAGCCATGCGGTCAGTCCGCCACAGCCGCCATGAC
>JBBSHJ010000082.1:0-14795 GCA_038253135.1 Mycobacteriales bacterium
CAGCCGCGGTCCATGTCCATGAACCGCATGTAGTGGCCCTGGAACGCGACCGTGATCGTCTTGGTCGGGCCGTTGCGGTTCTTGGCGAGGATGATGTCGGCCTCGCCGGCTCGGGGAGATTCGCGCTCGTACATGTCCTCGCGGTGCAGCAGCAGCACCATGTCGGAGTCCTGCTCGATCGAGCCGGATTCGCGCAGGTCGGCGAGCATCGGTTTCTTGTCGTTGCGTTGCTCGGGGCCGCGGTTGAGCTGGCTGATCGCGACGACCGGCACGTCGAGCTCCTTGGCCAGCAGCTTGAGCGACCGAGAAAATTCGGAGACCTCGACCTGCCGCGACTCGACCCGCTTGCCCGAGGTCATCAGCTGCAGGTAGTCGATGATGACCAGCTGCAGGTCGTGCCGCTGCTTGAGCCGGCGGGCCTTGGCGCGGATCTCCATCATCGTCAGGTTGGGAGAGTCGTCGATATACAGCGGCGCGTCGGCGACCTCCCCCATCCGGCGGGCGAGGCGCGCCCAGTCCTCATCGCCCATGTTGCCCGATCGCATCCGCGACAGCGGTACGCCGGCCTCGGCGGCCAGCAGCCGCATCGTGATCTCGGACTTGCTCATCTCGAGTGAGAAGATCACGGAGGTCTTGCCGCCCTTGATCGAGCAGGACCGGGCCAGGTCCATCCCGAGCACGGACTTGCCGGTGCCGGGCCGCGCCGCGACGGTCACCATCTGCCCGCGCTGCAGACCCTGCGTCACCTCGTCCAGCTCGGCGAACCCGGTCGCGATGCCCATCGCGGTGCCACCGTGCGACGCGATCGCATCGATCTCGTCCATCGCACCCTGCAGCAACTGCTCGAGCCGGACGTAATCCTCGCTGGAGCGTCGCTCGGTGACGTCGAAGATTTCCTTCTGCGCCCGGTCGACGACCTGGTCGACCGCGCCGCCCTGCCCCGACGCCGAACCATAGCCGAGCTGCACGATCCGGGTGCCGGCCTCGACGAGCCGGCGCAGGATCGCAGCCTCGGCAACGATCTCGGCGTAGTAGCCGGCATTGGCGGCGGTCGGCACCGAGGAGACCAAGGTGTGCAGGTACGGCGTACCGCCGATGCGCAGCAATGCGCCGGTGCGGTGCAGCTCGGCCGACACGGTGACCGGATCGGCCGGCTCGCCGCGGCCGTAAAGGTCGATGACGACGTCGTAGATCGCCTGGTGCGCCGGGCGGTAGAAGTCCTCGGACCGCAGCACCTCGACCACGTCGGCGATCGCGTCCTTGGACAGCAGCATGCCCCCGAGCACCGACTGCTCGGCCTGCACGTCCTGCGGAGGTTGGCGGTCGTAGCCCGAGTTGGACGGAGCGGCGGTGAGCTGGCGTTCGTCCGCAACCGACACGACCGAATCTCCTCCCCCGCGCCGAGGGCGCGCCTCCTGCAGGGACCGTTGTGGGCCGAGCGCGGCTGCCGCAGAGCGGCGATCCGCGTTCACGGTCGATTCGGACATGCACTTGGTATAACCGCCGGTACCGACACAAGGTCCGATCCACGGCCGGTCGATGCCCCGCTTCGGGCGGCTCGTGCAGCCTAAGGACGAGGGTGATCGCGCCACAACACAGACTGTGAATCAAGGTGTGGATAACCTGTGCGCCACGCCAGGGCGAGGTGTGCGGGGCCTGTGTACAACGTGTGCACACCCGTCGACGTGGGCGCGGCTCCGAGGCTTCGGACCGGCCGCTTCGCCGTGGACAGGCTGTGGACGGCAGATTCTTTCGGGCGCGTCGCCGACACGCTAGCGTGCGGCCATGATCACCGCCGTACACACGCTGGTCTATGCCGAGGATCCCGGCGCCGCGCGCGCCTTCTTCCGCGACGTGCTGCAGTGGCCGCACATCGACACCGGCGGCGGCTGGCTGATCTTCAAGACCGGCCCGTCCGAGCTCGGCGTGCATCCGACCGCCGGACTCTCGGCTGGCGAGCACCACGAGATCTCGCTCATGTGCGACGACCTCGACGCCACGGTGGCCGAGCTTCGCTCCCGCGGGGCGGACTTCACCCGCGAGCCGCGCGAGGACGGCTTCGGCACCACGATCGACCTCAAGGTCCCCGGTACGACGGGAACGCTGCTGCTCTTCGCGCCGCGCTACGACCCGCCGGCGACCAAGCCGTAGACCGACTGGGGTCGGTCACTCGGCGCTCCTTCCGGGCCGGCCGGTTGTCTAAGGTCGTGCCATGGCGAAGTACCTGGACATCCATCCGGTCGATCCGCAGCCCCGCCTGATCCGTCAGGCCGTCGACGCGATCCGCGCAGGCGGCCTCATCGCCTACCCGACCGACTGCTGCTACGCGCTCGGCGCGCACATCGGCGATCAGAACGCGAAGGACCGGATCATCCAAATCCGCCGCCTCGACAGCCGGCACCATTTCACCCTCGTGTGCAGCTCCTTCGCGCAGCTCGGTCAGTTGGTGAAGCTCGACAACAATGTCTTCCGGGCGGTGAAAGCAGCGACTCCGGGGAAGTACACCTTCATCCTGCCGGCCACCCGTGAGGTGCCGCGACGGCTGCTGCACCCCAAAAAGCACACCGTCGGCGTACGCCTGCCCGATCACAGGGTGACGCACGCATTGCTTTCCGAGCTCGGCGAACCGCTGCTGTCGAGCACGCTGCTGATGCCGGGCGAGGAGGACCCGCCCACCACCGGCTGGCAGATCAAGGAAGAGCTCGATCCGTTCATTGACACGGTGATCGATGCCGGCGACTGCGGCTCGGAGCCGACCACCGTCGTCGACTTCTCCAGCGGTGCGGCCGTGATCGATCGGTACGGCGCCGGCGATCCGTCCCCGTTCGAGTAGCCGGCGCGACGGCTCACCTCGTATCGTTCCTGCCTGCATCATCGCGAAGGATCGGCACGGCCCGGACCATCACCTCCTCCGCACTGATCGAGTCGGCCGAGGGTGGGCGCATGGCCGCAGCAGCAGTACGGCGAGTCGACGTCGGGAAACCGGCTGACATCTCGAAATCGCGGCCGCCGGACGCGTTGTCGGTCGAGCGCACGAGCAGCACCCAGCCGAACATCGGGTGATAGCCCTCACCGGCGTAGTCGATGCTCGCCGTACACCCCGCGAGGCCGCGGCTTTCCTCGCCGCAGCCGAAATCTGCCGGCCGCTCGCGCCGGACCGTGCCATGCCCGTGGTACGACGCGTGCCGGACCGGCGGCCGAAGCGGGCGACCTACGGAGCCCGCGTGCGGAACCTCAGTTGGCGACGACCGAGACGGCGAATTCGGCGCTCACCTCGGGGTGGATGCGCACCGTGACGGTGTGCGACCCGGTGCTCTTGATGTGACCCGGCAACTCGATGCGGCGCCGATCGAGGGTCGGCCCGCCCGCGGCCCTGACGGCGTTGGCGACGTCGCTGGCCGTCACCGAGCCAAAAAGCCGGCCGCCCTCGCCGGCCTTGGCCGCGAGCGTGACCGAGAGTGCCTCGAGCTGGGACTTGATCTCCTTGGCGTGGCCCAGGTCGCGGACCTCGCGCACCTCGCGGGCCCGCGTGATCGTGCCGACCTGCTTCTCGCCGCCCTTGGTCCAGGCGATCGCGGCGCCGCGCGGGACGAGGTAGTTGCGGCCATAGCCGTCCTTGACCTCGACGATGTCGCCGGGGCCGCCGAGGCCGGTGACCTCCTGCGTCAGGATAAGTTTCATCGGGACGTCTCCTGCCTCAGCGCGCGGTGCTCGTGTAGGGCAGCAGCGCCATCTCGCGGCTGTTCTTGATCGCCGTCGCGACGTCGCGCTGGTGCTGGCTGCAGTTGCCCGTCACGCGGCGGGCACGGATCTTGCCGCGGTCGGAGATGAACTTCCGCAGCAGCGTGGTGTCCTTGTAGTCGATGTAGGTGCCCTTGTCCTTGCAGAAGGCACAGACCTTCTTGCGAGGCTTGCGCACTGGCGCCTTGGCCATAGTGATCGTGCTCCTGTCTCCAGTGGTACGCCGCGCGAGCTGTGCCGGCGAACGTGCATTCGTGATCTAGAAGGGCGGCTCGTCGGAGAAGCCGCCGTCGGACGCCGGGGGGGCCGACGCCCAGGGGTCCTCGTTGCTGCCACCGCTGGCGTTACCGCCGCCACCAGTGCCGCCGGCGGCGTTCCCGCCGCCACTGGGGGCGGTGCCACTACCGCCCTGACCACCGCCGAACCCGCCGCTGCTGCTGCCCCGCGAGGTCTTGTTGACCTTGGCCGTGGCGTATCGCAGGGAGGGGCCGACCTCGTCGACATCGAGCTCGACGACGGTGCGCTTCTCACCCTCGCGCGTCTCGAAGGAGCGCTGCTTGAGCCGGCCGGTCACGACGACCCGGGCGCCCCGGGTGAGCGACTCGGCGACATTCTCCGCAGCCTGCCGCCAGACCGAGCAGCGCAGGAACAGCGCGTCTCCGTCCTTCCACTCGTTGCTCTGCCGGTCGAAGGTGCGGGGGGTCGACGCCACCGTGAAGTTGGCGACGGCCGCTCCGTTGGGGGTGAACCGGAGCTCCGGGTCGGCGGTGAGATTGCCGACGACGGTGATGACGGTTTCGCCTGCCATGCGATGACTCCTCTGGTCCCGGGTTTGAGTCCGACGCTAGTGGCCCGCTCGGACAGTCGCCGGGTGAATTCGCCCCTGTGGATAGGCGCCTGTGGATAGGCGCCTGTGGACGGGCACCTTGTGGACGGGCACCTTGTGGACGGGCCGCGCGGGCGTCGTACCAGGTCTGCTACTTCTTGCCCGGTCGCACGACCTTCGTCCGCAGTACGGCGTCGGTCAGGTTGAGCTGACGGTCCAGCTCGGCGACGGTGGCCGGCTCGGCCTGCACGGTGAGGACCGCGTAGATGCCCTCGACGTGCTTTTCGATCTCGTAGGACAGCCGGCGCCGGCCCCAGATGTCGATGTTCTCCACGGTGCCGCCGTCGTTCTTGACCACGGTCAGGAACTGCTCGAGCGACGGGGAGACGGTGCGCTCCTCAAGATCAGGGTCGAGGATCACCATGAGTTCGTACTGACGCATCAACCACTCACCTCCTATGGGCTGGGCGGCCACGGACGGTCCGTGACAGGAGGGTGTGCGTCCCTGCGTGGGCCGGACGGCGCGCGCAGGACCGACCGAGGGTATCGCACGCCGGGACACGGCCTGACCGCTCGCCGGCTGCGCCGCTCGCCCCCTTTCGTTGGTGGGACAGGGACGCCCCCCGCCGTTGCGACGAGGCCGCAGATCTCCCGTCGCACATCGACCATCTGGTGGGGAATCCGTTCGCCCTGACTCTCGGCGCGTGCGACGGTCCGGACATGGACGAGCATGCATCGGTCAACCGCGCGTTCTGGGACGAGATCGCGCCGAACCACGCCGGCTCGGACCACTACGCGGTCGAGGAGTTCCGCGCCAACCCCGACAGCCTCGGCGAGATCGAGCGGCGCGAGCTCGGCGACATTGCCGGCAGAACCATCTGTCATCTGCAGTGCCACATCGGGCTCGACACGCTGTCGCTGGCCCGGCTCGGCGCCGATGTCACCGGTGTCGATTTCTCGGCCGAATCGATCCGGATCGCGCGGGAGCTCGCCGAGCGCACCGGCATCGCGGGCCGATTCGTCGAGTGCGACGTCCTGACCGCCGCCGCGACGCTCGAGACGACGTACGACGTCGTCTTCACCACCCGCGGCGTGCTGATGTGGCTCGGCGACCTCGACGCGTGGGCGGCGAACTGCGCGCAGCTGCTCCGGCCCGGCGGTGTCTTCTACCTCCTTGACATCCACCCGCTCGCCCTGGCCCTCGAGCAGTCGGGGGACGGGCTGCGGTTGTCCTCAAGCTACTTCGGCGGTATGACGCCTACGGTCACCGTCGCCGACGCGTCGTACGCTGTCCGCGACGTCGGCCTGCGCCACGGCGAGACGCACGAATGGATCCATCCCGTCGGCGCCGTGGTCAGCGCCCTGATCGCCGCGGGCATCGTCGTGGAGTTTCTGCACGAGCACCCGACCGACGCTCTTGCCCCCACGAAGCTCTCAGCGACCGACGAGCAGCCCGGCGTGCCCGAGCTTCCCGGCCTCTACTCGATCCGCGGCCACCTCGGCTGATCTGTGCCCGCTGTCGTCCTCCCGGTCACGCTCGACCACGTTCGGGAGTGCCGTCTCGTCGACACGGGCATCGCCGTCGAGTGGGGTAGTTCGGGTACCGATTTCGGTGCGCGAACTACCCCACTCCCGCCGCCGTAAAGCTCGTCGATGCGGAGCCGCGGGGCGTCGTACGCCGTCCCCTTGGGCGCACTCCTCACGACGAAACCACGCCCTGCGGTCCCGGCGCCCGCTGCACCTCGCCGCTTCGTCGTACGCCGTCGGTAGCCTTTGCCCATGGTCCCGATCGGAGCTCATCTCGACCACGCCGACCCCGTCGCCGCCACCATGGCGCTCGACGCCGACGCGGTGCAGTTCTTCCTCACCGCGCCGCAGGCCTGGGAAGACCCCAAGCCGCGCGCCGACGCCGAAGCGATCACCAGCTCGGGGCTGGCGGTCCTCATCCACGCGCCCTACCGGATCAACATCGCGACGACCAACAACCGGATCCGGATCCCGAGCCGCAAGCTGCTCGCCACCCACGCGGCCGGAGCCGCCGCGATCGGCGCCAGGGGCATTGTCGTGCACGGCGGGCACGTCGGCACCGGCGAGGACGCCGCGATCGGCTTTGCCAACTGGCGCAAGTTCTTCGAGCGGGCCCAGTTCCCGCTGCCGATCCTGATCGAGAACACCGCCGGCGGCGACAATGCGATGGCGCGGACCTTTGACCGGCTGGCGATGCTCTGGGACGCGGTCGGTGAATTCGGGGCCGGATTCTGCCTCGACACCTGCCACGCCTGGGCCGCCGGTGAGGAGCTCGACGGCATCGTCGATCGCGTCAAGGCGATCACCGGCCGGATCGACCTGGTGCACGCCAACGGATCCCGCGACGAGTTCGGCTCCAGCCGCGACCGGCACGACAACTACACGACCAGCAAGCTCGACGCCCAGCTGATCGCGCACGTCGTACGCGAGGCGCAGGCACCGGTCATCATCGAGACACCCGACGACGGCTACCCCGACGATCTTGCGTTCCTGCGTGAAGCCCTCGCCTGAGCCGTCCGCTGTGCCGGACGACCTGCGCGCCGCGCTCACGCACTGGCACATCACACCCGACGCTGTCGTCGCCTCGCCACACGGCACGATGAACGAGACCTTCTTCGTCCGCCTGGACGGCGCCACTCGGGTGCTGCGCCGGCATCGCCACCTCGCCCGGAGCACCGTCGAGCGGGAGCACGAGATCATCGCCTTCGCCGTGGCGGGCGGCATCCCGACCCCACCCGCGATCGCCACTGTGCGCGGCGACGTCGTGGTGGACAGCGGTGGGCGGCTCTACTCGCTCTTCGCCCACGCAGACGGCACACAGCTTCGGCAGGCGGCCCTCCTGCCGGAGCACGCCCGAGCCATGGGTACGACGCTGGCCCGGCTGCACGGCGTACTCGCCGGCTTTCCGACTGACGGGCCGTCTCGGCCGGACCGTGCCGCCGCACCGCCGTCGGTCGACCGGACGCTCGCCGCGCTGGGCGACCTGCTGCATACCGTCGAGGCGTGGCCCGCCGCCGGTGAGCAGGAGGCACGGGCCGCCTCCGCGTTGCGCGGTCAGCTGTCCTGGGTCGAGCACCATCGCGACGAGCTCGACGCCACCGCTGCCGCGCGGCCCCGTCCCCGGCAATTGATCCACGGCGACTACCAGCACACCAACCTGTTCTTCGCCGACCCGGGCGCACCGGCGACCGGTCGCGAGAGCACCGTCACTGCCGTCATCGACTGGGACAAGGCCGAGGTCGCCGATCGCGCCGGTGAGCTGATCCGCACCATCGCGCTGTCCTTCGTGCTCGACCCCGCGCTCACTGCGGCCTTCCTCGCCGGGTATCAGCGCGACGGCGAGATGAGCCTCGAGACACTCGATGCCGCCGCGGCCGACTATGCGCTCGGCGAGGCGCGCGGCACCTGGCTTTACGACGCGATCTACCGCCGCGGCGAGGACCGCTGCCGACAGTTTCTGGACCCGCATGGATTCCGTCCGTTCGGGGCGCGTTGGTCGGCCCTCCGCGCGGCGCTCGAAGCCGCCGCGACATGAGCGCCACCGGCACCTCGGCGACCAGTCTGGTGATCTTGCGCGGCAACTCCGGCTCCGGCAAGAGCTCCACCGCCCGGGCCCTGCGCGAGCGGGTCGGCCGTGGCCTCGCCTGGGTCGAGCAGGACCATCTGCGCCGCACCCTGCTGCGCGAGCACGATGTCCCTGGCGGCGTCAACATCGGGCTGATCGACCAGACCGTGCGCTACGCCCTCGACCACGGGTACGACGCCGTCCTCGACGGGATTCTCTACGCCGACCACTACGGAGCCATGCTGCGCAGGCTTGCCGCCGATCACGCCGGTACGACGACTGCGTACTACTTCGACCTGACGCTGGCCACCACGTTGCAACGCCACGCAACGAGACCCGCTGTCGGCGACGGTGGCGCCGGGCGACCTCCGACGCTGGTACCAACCCCATGACGTGCTTGGTTGGTCCGGCGAGCACGTCATCGACGCGGCGAGCTCCCTCGACGAGACGGTCGCTCAGATCCTCGCCGACCTGGGCTGGGAAGGCCGGCGACCCGCGGCGACCGACATCGCCTAAAGGCCGGACCGAGACCAATTGCGGTCGAGATGCAGCCACCCGGAGGGCAGTCGAACATGGTGCTGATCGTCGTGAAATGGCCGATCCGGTCCGAACGCGCAGACTTCTTCCTCGCCGACGTGTCCGCGCCGCCGAGTTGCCAGATTTGGCCGCGGTGAATCCGCCCGTTTCACGGTCGCCATAAGTAGCAAGTCGACGGCGGTCACCCGTGCGACGGGCCCCTCACCCGTGCGACGGCCGCTCATGTCTGTCAGCGGTATTTGCAGGACGGGTACTTCACGCCGATGACCTGCCACCGGTTGTTCCGCATCTCGGTGACGGTGACCGTTGCCTCGCCGCTGTGATAGGTGCCTGCGGTCGTGGAGTCGGGCCGCCATCCGCTACGGGGCAGGGCGGTGCGGCTCACGTACGACGCGACCGCGGCGCTCGCCGTCGCCGCGCCCGGCGCATTCGTGGACGGGGCGAAGCTCGCGGTCGTCGCCGGGCAGCTCCCGACCGCGTGCACGACGAGGGCGGTTCCGCCGACGGCGAGGGCCGCGGCGGCCGTAATGCTGCCGGCCAGCCCCATCGTGGGCCTCTTCCACCGCCTCACTGGGACGCGGCGGCAAGGCGCCGAACGGGGTAGCAAGGTGTGGGCCGCATAGAGCAATCGTGACATCGTCCGACGCTCGGCGGCAGCTGTGTTTCCGGACTGTGATCGATCGGGAGCCGCGGCGTGATCGGGCGGTCGGCGGGCCAGAATCTAGCCGCGGGCGGGTGCCCATTCATCGCCTCGGCGCCACCCGTCGTCCCCGGTGTCCGGTTCACGATCGACGCGCGCACCGCGCCGCGCCGACACCGCGCCGTGGTCGGGCGCGTGATCCAGGACGCCGCCGCACGGGTCGTCGTCGACGCCGTCAGCGCGTACGACGTCCCCCGCCGTCCGCAGGACGTCCCTGACGACCATCACGGCGTACGCGAGCACGAGCAGGTCACGCACGACCACGACGATCAGGAACCACTTCAGGTCCAATGCCCGCTGCAGCACGTCGAAGCCGTCGGCCTTCTGCTGGCTCTGCATGCCCTGCAAGAACCAGTACATCCGCGGGAACCACAAGAACGCGTCGACGAACTGCCACGCCAGGAACAGCCGCCAGCGGGGCCGGGCGAGGACGGCGAGGGGGACCAGCCAGATCGAGTACTGCGGGCTCCACACCTTGTTGGTGAGCAGGAATCCGGCCACGACCAGGAAGGCGAGCTGCGCCAGCCGCGGCCGGCGGGGCGCCAGCAGTGCCAGCGCCGCGAGGCCCACGCAGATCGCCCCGAACAGCAGCGCCGTCACGAGGTTGAGCGGGTGCACCGGGATCTGGACGTCGAACATGTCCTGCGCGACATTCCAGAGCGTGTCCGGGTCGGCCGGGCGGGTGTTGTTGAGCGTGAAGAACTGCTCCCAGTTCTTCCGGTAGAGCAGCGCTACCGGCACGTTGACGGCGGCCCACGAGATCACCGCGGTCACGAGCGTGATCGAGAATTCCCGCAGCTTGCGGGCCCGGAAGCACAGCACCAGCAGCGGGCCGAGGAGGAACAGCGGATACAGCTTGGCCGCCGTACCCAGGCCGATGAGCACGCCACCGAGTGCGTGCTTGCGGCGCGACCAGGCGAAGATCCCGCCGATCGCGAAGGCGCCCGCGAAAAGGTCCCAGTTGGTGAAGGCCTGCGCGAAGATGACCGGCGCGACCGCGACCATCGCCGCGTCCCACGGTCTTCGGCGGTGCATCCGGGCGACCGAGCCGACAATGATCAGCGCCGAGATGACCAGCAGCAGCACCGTCGCCTGGTAGTAGCTCTCGACCGCAGGGACGTTGGGCAGGAACGTGGCCTGCCGGGCCAGCCAGTCATAGCCCCGTCCCAGCCCGCCGGCGCCGTACATGAACCAGCCTGTGAGCACGGGGTACTCGTTGACGTGCTGCGCGTAGGGAACCTTATGGTCGGCGATCCCCTCGGCGCCGTACAGCGGGATGATGTCGGAGTAGCACAGCTGGACGTACTGCTTGCCCGAGACGTAGGCCTGCTCGGTGCTGCGATCGGGCAGGTGGTGCAGGACCGGCTTGCTGAGGTTCCAGTTGCCGTCCTGGCACGGCGATTTCTGCCACCACGCCAGGGCCAGGGTCAGCGTGGCGAGCAGCAGTACGACGCGCAGCGGCGTCCAGAACCAGCGCCGACCGATCTGACCGTGCCGGCCCCACGGGCCGCCGATGAGGGCGCTCGCCCTGCGGACGGTCGGGTCGGTCCATGACGGCGGCAGGCGATCGGACTGGCGGGAATCGACCCGGCCCTCGGCCTCACCGAGCCCGCGCTCGGGCCGCGAGGGATGACCGCGGACGCCGAAGAAGGACCCGTCGTGCTCGCTCACCCGGCCATCGTGCCGTACCGACGTGTCCGGCGCTCGCGCGGCCGTACGGCCTCAGGCTCGGCCCGAGCGGATCAGGGCGACTGGACGCGGCGCCGGCGGTCCCGGCGCTCCGACCGGCCGGCCTCGGGCACCGGATCGGCGGTCGCGATGTAGGACAGCAGCAGGTGGTTCCACGAGCAGCCGCGGCAGACCTCGACGACGTAGACCGTGAATCCCGGGTGCGCGTCGGCTATCGCGTCGATCTCGCGGGCTGTCTTGGCCTGCCCGGAGACGTGCCGCAGCTCGTCGCCGTAGATGTAGCGCACCGTGGTGAGCTGCTCGCGCCGGCACATCGGGCAGGTCGTGGCGCTGGCCTCGCCGTGATAGGTCGCCGCCCGCTGCAGGTAGGGATGCGCGTCGCAGACCTCGTCCGGGCTGACCCGCCCGGCGCGCACACCGGCCAGCAACGCGCGGCGCTGCAAGGCGTAGTCGACGATCGCGGTGCGGGAAGACACCGCATGAGCGTACGCCCGCGCGCCGATTCGTCATCCCAAGCACGGCGACCCCATACCGCGGGTGGCGCCGGCCCGGACCGGTGTGATCCCGGGATTGACGGTGGCAGCCCAGGGCGCCAAGGACCAGAGAATCGGACAATTTGGTCCACACTTAAGCGATCGATACATAACGGTCATTCAGCGGGCCCGCCTTCATCTCGTGCTGCGCCCGCGCCACCCTCAAGAAGCGACCGGTGTTCGACGCGCCGGAATCCGGCGCCCGTGCGCTCACGCCCGCAAGATATACTCAGCCGATATAACAGCAGTGCGGAGTTGTCAGCTATGGGTGCGACCGCGAGGTGAGGGAGGTCCTATGCTCGAGTTCGCGATCCTAGGGCTGCTCGCCGATGCTCCGCGGCACGGCTACGAGCTGCGCAAGCGGCTCGGGGAGCTGCTCGGCGGGTTGCGGGTCTTCTCCTTCGGCTCGCTCTACCCGACCCTGCGCCGGCTCGAGGCCAAGGGACTCATCACGCCCGCGGCTCCCGTCGACGGCGTCGATGCGCCCGCCCTCTCCGGTCGGCGGGCCCGGATCGTCTACCAGCTCACCCCCGAGGGCAAGGAACGGTTCGGCGAGCTGCTCGCCGACGTGAGCCCATCGGCGTACGACGACGAGCAGTTCGGCGTGCACCTGGCCTTCTTCTCCCAGACCAGCGCCCCGGACCGGCTGCGGATCCTGCAGGGACGCCGCCGGCGGGTGGAGGAGCGGCGCGAGGGCATGAGCAATGCGTTCCATCGCACCGCAGAACGGTTCGACCACTACACCCGCCAGCTGCACGAACACGGCCTCGACGCCGCCGACCGTGAGGTGCGCTGGCTGAGCGAGCTCATCGACAACGAAACCCGCGCGCACGAGCAATCCACCCACCCGCAAACCTCCGGCTCGCCGTCCAGCTCACGTCCGCACGATGGCTCGCCGAAAACACCCACCACCCGGCCAACGACGCCGGAGAAGTAGAAGGAGCTCTGCATGGGAAAGATCCGTGTCGCCATCGTCGGCGTCGGCAACTGCGCCTCATCGCTCGTTCAGGGCGTGCACTACTACTGGGACGCCAACCCGGCGGCGCGGGTGCCCGGCCTGATGCACGTGAACTTCGGCGATTACCACGTCAACGACCTGGACTTCGTCGCCGCGTTCGACATCGACGCCAAGAAGGTCGGCCGGGACCTCGCCGAGGCCATCAGCGGGAGCGAGAACAACACCATCCGGATCGCCGAAGTACCGCCGACCGGAATCACGGTCCAGCGAGGTCATACCTACGACGGCTTCGGCCGCTACTACCGCGAGACGGTCCAGGAATCCGACGAGCAGCCGGTTGACGTCGTCACGGCGCTCAAGGATGCGCAGGCCGACGTGCTAGTCTCCTACCTGCCGGTGGGATCGGAGGATGCCGACCGCTTCTACGCACAGTGCGCCATCGACGCAAAGGTCGCCTTTGTCAACGCACTGCCGGTCTTCATCGCCGGCACACCGGAATGGGCGGACAAATTCACCGCGGCCGGGGTGCCGATCATCGGCGACGACGTCAAGAGCCAGGTCGGCGCCACGATCACGCACCGCGTGCTGGCCAAGCTCTTCGAGGACCGCGGCGTCGTCCTTGACCGCACGATGCAGCTCAACGTCGGCGGAAACATGGACTTCAAGAACATGCTCGAGCGTGACCGGCTCGAGTCCAAGAAGATCTCCAAGACGCAGTCCGTGACATCGCAACTCTCGCATGACATCGGCAAGGACAATGTGCACATCGGCCCGTCCGATTACGTGGCGTGGCTCGACGACCGCAAATGGGCATATGTCCGCCTCGAGGGTCGCGCGTTCGGCGACGTGCCGTTGAATCTCGAATACAAGCTCGAGGTCTGGGACTCCCCCAACTCCGCCGGCATCATCATCGACGCCGTCCGGGCCGCGAAGATCGCTCAGGATCGAGGAATCGGTGGCCCGATCCTGTCAGCGTCGAGCTATTTCATGAAATCGCCTCCGGTCCAGTACAGCGATTCCGAGGCCCGCGACGCGGTCGAGCAGTTCATCCGCGGAGAAATCGAGCGATAACTACACTGGCCTGAGCGACTTGGCCGCGCCGGACCCCTCCGGCGCGGCCATTGTCCACCCTCATCCTCCCGCGGCAATGACGATCTTGGTGATCGCCGCGTTCGAGATGGTGACGCGGGCATACCCCGTGACCTGGCTCATGTCGGTCACGCCGAGGTCGCTCGGCACGTAGTAGGGCGACTGATAGGTCTTCCCGAAACTCGCCGGCGAGATCCTGTCCGAGCTGCCGGCCAGGAGGCTCAGCCAGATCGGCGCCGTCATATAGGAGGCGCCCCCTCCGCTATAGGCCGGGATCACGAATTCGAGGTCCTTCGCCACGCCAACGCTCTTGGGCGATCCGACCGTCGTGTATTGCTCCGTGGTTCCTGGGACGATCGACTGGATCGTCACCTGGTCGGCGGAATTCTCCGATAGCCCGGTAAACCACACTCCCCACGTGCCGTCGGGCAAACCCGAGGCGGGCAGCAGGTCGCCCAGGCCGGTCCGGCCGATGTCGGTGCTGACTGTCTTTGCGATAAGAATGTTGTCGTCGGTGACCTCGAAGCGGTCGCCGCTCGCCTTCCAATACTGGATGACCGGAAATGATCCCTGAATGTAGGTGGGGAGGATCTTGGGATAGACCTCCGTGATCAGCTGTCCGGACTCGACCCGTGCCTCGTCGAAGAGGTAAGGGTATTGCCCGTTCAGGCCCGCGACCCCGACCGAGGCGTCGACGGTGACAATGTCGCCGTGCTCGTTGCGCACGAGCATTTGCCAGCTCCCGGAGATGTCGGCGAACATCGCGTAGCCGGCCTGGTGCCCGGAGCCGAGGGTCTGGGGGATCCCGAAGATCGGGTACGACGTCCCGTCCGGCACGAGCAGGTCGGCCGACGGTGGCGCGGCCTGCTGCCGGTTGCCCGGATCGAAGTAATACGACGACGTCAGGTCCTTGCCCCACTCCGCGCCGGCGCGCTCGGACCACAGCTGCACGGAGCCGTCGACATCCGTGGCAACGGCGTCGTAGCCGCCCGCGACGGCGGCGACCGTCACGTGCCCGGTGGTGAGCGCCCGCAGCGCGCTGGTCGCGCTCGCCGTGTCCGTGTACGCCGCACTCGGCGCGCCCGGGGTCGTCGGAGGCGGGGTCGTCGGAGGCGGGGTCGTCGGAGGCG
>JBBSHJ010000083.1:0-14547 GCA_038253135.1 Mycobacteriales bacterium
CTCGATCTGCCGCGCGGTCGACGTACCCACGGCCAAATGCGCCGACAATCGGCGCGCGGTGACGCATCGCAGCTGACGGACACCGCGCGACGTGATCGACATCGGCAGATGCTCGACGACGATGGCCCGCGCGCGCGGTACCGTGACCGCGGCCAGCACGCTGTAGGCGTCGGCGAACGGTACGGGGAGGTTGAGCTGCACGATGTCCGGCCGGGCCGCGATCATCGCCCTTCGGTGGGCCCTGATCGCCGAGACATCACGCTTGCCGGTAATTGGCGGCACAACGGTCCACGGCGTGCCGGGGCGGCGGTCCGCAATGCGAGACAGCACGCCGTCGTCGACCCCGAGCAACGACGGCGATATTGACGCATCGAGCGCCTCGAGCAGATGGCCGAGGACGATCTCGGCGCCGCCCCAACGCGTCGCCCCGCAGAACAGCAGCAGCCGCGTCGGCGCGCTCATCGGGCGCACCTCGTAGCGGTCTGCGAATGAGAATTCTCTTCATCACCGACGAATACCCGTGGCCGCCCCGCTCGGGATATCGGCAGCGCATCGACGCCGTGCTCCGGATCCTTGCCCGCAACGCGGAGGTCGACCTGCTCGCCGTCGTGCTCGACGACGCCGGGTTGCCGCCGCCGTCGACGCTCTTGGCTCGGCATTGCGTCGTGGTGGCCGGCCGGCGGCGCGAAAGTCGGCCGCGTCGATTGGCGCGGTGGGTCCTCGGCCGCTCGCCGCGGACGCTTCTCTGGCGTGACTGGAGTGCGCCGCGTCAAGTCCTGCGCGGGTGGGCGGACAGCGGCTACGACGTGGTCTGGTTCAGCCACGTCCCCGTCTACCTGGCTTTGCGGGACCTTGTCGCAGTGCCGCACGTCGTGGATCTCGACAACCTGGAATCGTTCGTGCTGGCCCATCGACGCGCGGCACTCGCGTCCCAGCGGGGCAGGGGTGCCCTGGTACGGCGGGGACTGGCGATCGCGGACGGGCTCGACGCCCGTCGTTGGCGGCGCATCGAACACCAGGTCGCCAGGTCGGCCGCCGCCGTCGTCGTATGCAGCGCACTCGACCGCGACCGGTTGGGCGGAGCGAATGCGCGGATCGTGCGCAACGGCTACGAACCGGTGACGTCGACGGGCGTCGGGCGGCGGGCCGGCGGGGGCTCGGTCATCCTGATGGTCGGGTTGTTGACGTACGAGGCGAACCGCGACGCGGCCGCACACTTCGGCGAGCACATCCTGCCGAGGGTCCGCCGGGAACTGGCCGGGGCGCAGTTCCGGGTGGTCGGGCGTTACGACCGGCCCGAGCAGGTCGCCGGGCTGTGGGCCCTGCCCGGCGTCGTCGTCACCGGGGAGGTGGCTGATATCGGTGCCGAGCTGGCCGCCGCGGACATTGCCGTGGTGCCGATCCGATTCGGCGGCGGCACCCGCATAAAGATCCTGGAGGCGTTCGCGCACCGGGTGCCCGTCGTGACGACGTCGGTCGGCAGCGAGGGGCTGGACGTCGTCGACGGCGAGCACCTCCTTGTGGCCGACGGCGCAGCGGAGTTTGCCGCGGCCTGCATCCGGTTGCTCCGCGAGCCCGGACTCAGAGAGCGCATCGTCGACGCGGCGTACCGGCTGTGGCGTCACCGGTACCGCTGGCAGACGCTCGCGCCGGACGTCAACGCCATCGTGCAGGAGGCGGCGGGCCGGCGCTGACGAGGTCACGCCGACCATGCCGACCATCTCACGCCGAGCTCGGGATGGGCGAGCCACGCGTCGCCCATCCGAGCCAGGTGCCCGGTCGGCGCCGCGGGAGCCCCGGCGAGCGCGACCGAGCGTCCCAACGGAGACAACCCGTGATGCATCCAGCACAGAGCAGCGAGCGGACCGACCGACTGGTGCGGCAACGCCAGCGCGGCAACCGCGGCGCGTACCCAGCGGAACAGCCGCTGCGAATGCCGCGACCGGCCGGCGAAGAGCGCAATCGCCCGCTCGAGCAGGATCTCCGGCGCGGCCGGGCCATCCATGCGCGCCAAGACGTCGGCGAGCAGATACAGCAGATCCCACAACGGCAGTCCGGCTGCCCGCGCGGACTCCCAGTCGACTGCCGCGAACGAGTGTCCGTCGCTGATGATGTTCCAGCTGCCGAGGTCGTTGTGTTGCAGTACGGCGGGCAAGGGCGGCAGGCGCTCGACGATATCACCAGGCCCGCCAGCTCGAGTCCACCGAGGCAGCACGAAACGGATGAGCCGGTCCCGCTCCGGACCGAGTGCCGCCGACGAGTCCGCGGTCGCCGTACCCATGCGGATGACCCAGTCCGCGATGTCGTCGACGAGACTCAGAGGCCGTCCGTTCAGCAGTTCGAGCAACGGACGGCCCGGCGCCGCTGTCTCCAGCGACGCAGCCGAGCCGCCGAGCTCGAACCGTCCTAGGTGCGTCGGCGAATGGGCGGTGACCGCCGGCCCGGCGGCGTGCGCCAGCTGCAAACCCTTCTGATCGCGCACGAAGGGGGCGTCGACCCCCGGCACGCGGCAGAACTTCAGGACCCACCGCGGGCTGCCGCGGTCCAGAAGGTGGAACACCGCGCGCTGGAGGTCGTCACCCGAGCCGAGCGCAAGCATCCAGCACACGTCGACAGGAACTCCGAGGTGTGCGGCCGCGGCCACCATCGCGGGCGCGCCTTGTTCAGCGGAGTGCTCGCCGACAACGGTCAGGGTCGTAGCCGGCGAGATGCGCTGCACCGGAAGGCGGAGCCGCAACGCGGCGGTCACGGCGCGATTGCGCGCTCGCTCCCGAGGCGCGCGCGGAGCCGCCACGACCGAGAGATAGTGGCGCAGCGCATCCGGCGGCCGCAACGGGACCAGGGCGGTCGGTCTCGTCACGTCGCCCCGAACCGTCAGCGGCAGAGCCGCGCGTCCGGTCATTCGCCGATCGCGGAGACCGCCGCGACCGAGCAGCACGCACGTGCGCGCGAGTGGCCGCGGCGTACGGTGCGGACCGGCCGCGGTCGCGATCAGCAGGTCGACCGGGGACGTCGCGGTGTCGGTGACGACGACCCCGCTCTCCCGCAGTCCCTGCGCGACCTCGGTGAGTCTCGGGTCACTACCGACGTCGACAACAGCCGTCCGCACCAGACGCGAGGAAACAAAGCGGAGATCCCCGGCCCGCAGCGTCATCCGGGCTCCTGCGTCGCCGAGTCTCGTCCTGGTCCCGGGGGATCGGTCTGTCCCCAGAGCCGCGCGAACAGTCGCGGCGCGGCCACGACGTAATAAGCCAAGGCGATGACGAAGCTTACGCGGAGGACAAGGCCGCTGCCCGTAAGCGGGGCCACGAAGAGCAGGAGCGTCTCGATCTCGACGGTGCGGGGCAGCCGGACGAGGCGATGGTGCCTGAGCCACCGGTCGATCCGGGATGGTGCCGTCACATCGGTGCGGACGGCAGCCCGAGGATGGTCGAGGTCATACAGGATCAACCAGAAAAGGACGAGGCACGCGAAGGTGGCCGAACCTGACAACGCCAGGGGCACGTGCGGTGCGGCGTGCGCGAGATGCCAGCCGAGGCCGGCTATGGACGCGCTGATCAGCACGACATCGGAGGTCAGGTCCACGAACGCCCCGCGCGAGGAGGCCAAGCCTCGAATGCGCGCAAGCTTGCCGTCCAGACAATCGAGGAAAAAGCGGATCTCGAAAAGGATTGCACCGACGACGAGATGTCCGGAGAAGAACGCGACGACCGAACCCAACCCGAAAACGGCTGCGACAATCGTAATCTTGAGCGGGGTGACCCGCCGCGTCCGGACGAGCAGTGAGAGCACCGGGAGCGCCAACGGATCGATGACCAGCACGGTCCACCACGCGTCTCGCGGCTTGACCGCCCGGCGACGAAACTCCGCTCGGGACTCCGCGCGAGTCATGAAGGAAAAGCACGCCGGACGAGATCGGCGGCGGTCGACTTGTCCAAATCCATCTCGTCAAGAATCGTGTACCGATTGGGTCTGGTCTGGCGGGCAAGCAGCACCGCGTCGGTCATCAGTTGCATCGAAAGGCCGAGATCCGCGGGACGCAGGGGCAGACCGAAACGGTAGTAGGCCGCATGCAGGCCGGGAGGTGAGAAGCCTCGGGCGGTCGTCGCGATCAACGTGCCCAGCGCGACCTGCGCCCCATGGGACCGAGCATCCGGACCGAGCAGGTGGTCCAGCGCGTGGCTGATGAGATGCTCGGCGCCGGAGCAGGGGCGGCTGGTGCCGGCTGTGGCCATTGCCAGCCCGCTGAGGATGAGTCCCCTGGCCAGCGTCTCGGCCGCACCGCGTCGAGCCAGGCCCTCCAGGGACAGCAGCGGTCGGGCCGCCCCGTCGGCGATCAGTGCCGAGTAGGCGTCGTAGTCTTCCTTGCCCCGAGCGTCCGCCAGCTGCCAGTCCTCGATCGCCGAGAGATTGCTCAGGAGATCGCCGACACCCGAGCGCAGGGTGGTGAGGGGGGCGCCTTCGATGACGTCGATGTCGATGATGACCGCCGCCGGCGTCGTCGCGGAAACGCTCCCGCGGATGCCGCCCGCGTCGACGAGGCTGGACACTGGCGAGCTGATGCCATCATGGCTGATTGACGTGGGTACCGAGACGAAATCGATGCCACAAGCCTGGGCAACGGACTTGGCAACGTCAAGGACCCGGCCCCCGCCCACTCCGACGATGAGGTCGGCCGCGAACATCTCCGCCTCGCGGGCCAACTGGTTGACCGTCTGACGAGCAGGCAGGCCCGCGAAGCAATGCCTCGTCTGTGCTCCGGCCTCGCTGAGACCGGCCGTTACCGTCTCGGACAATGCGAGGGTGGGACCGTTTCCGCTGAGAACGAGCACTCGACCGAGCGGGAAATCCGCCCGACGCAGGATCGACGCGACCTGCCCTAGGTTGCGCCGACCCACGTTGAGCACCTTGGGGACGCTGATAACCCGCACGTTCGTGGCGCTGCCCGCGCCGATCATCGTGGCGCCATCGTCTCGACCGCTCGCAGCCAGTCTTGCCCGTTGTCGACCTCCACCCAATTGCTGGAGGGAGTCGCCCACGCCGAGAAAGCGCCGACCCTATCCATGATGTGCTGAAATGCTGCTTCGTACCATTCGTCACGACGCTCTGGGACCTCAAAGGGGTGCAGGGCTGGTATCATCTTGCGCCAATCGTCAGGCGCGAATGCGGATAGGCCGATGTATTCGCCCGCTGGGTGTGTCACGTCGACCTTTCCGATGCGAGCGCAGCGGAAGCTTCCGTCCTTTTCCCGAGTCCCGGCAACCTTCATCGCTTCATCTGATAGTGGCCGCTCGAAGTCGACGGCGAGCATAGGCCGGCCGATTGGCAACGCGCGTGCGGCGGCCATGAAATCGGTGAACAGAGCGGACGGCGCGCAGAGGTCACTGTTGATGATCACGACACCTCCGGTCCACCCGATGCTGTCAAGACGCCTGAGCGCTAATAACAGTGAGAGCCAATTATTGTTCGCGGCCCACGCCCCGTTGTGCACGTGCTCAACCCGCGCCGGCGCGCTGCGGCCGGCCAGTAGGTCAGAGATGTCCTGGGCGCCGAAGCCGGTCACGACAACGCACAGATCCTCGGGGCAGGCGGCGGCAGCAATGCCGTCCAGTTGGTAATCAGCGATTCGCCGACCTGCTACCGGGAGTAGCCATTTCGGGCCGACGTGACCGGACTGCGAGAGGCGACGCCCCATTCCGGCGGCCAGAATTACGTACGCGAGTCCACGCACCGCTCTGCCCTCCGGTTCCACGCCAAACTCCTCGTCTGCGGGGCCTTTACCAACGTCAGCCCATCACGTCGATCCCGAATTGCCACAGCTTTGCCGACCCATTGAGGGGCAACATTACCTCACAAGAACGCCAATCGAGGCGCAAAGCAGATATCCGATGGTGTGCCCACGCTTGCATCCACGGGGAGATGAGGCGGTACAGCAGCGCCACCGCGGCCAGGGCGAGGACCGCGCAGCTGGTGAGCTCGCCGGCCAGGCCGTCCGGCAGCTTGCGCCACAACCGTCGGTACAACATCGGTCTCCCTGAGCCGGCCCGGTCGGCTGCCCGCGCGGACCCGCGCACCGGCGGGCCGACGAGGATCCCGTGAACGAGCATCCGCTCACGGGCCGAATACTCCTGATCACTGGTCGTCAGTCTGATCAGCGGGCCCGTCGGTGTCGTGCCGGGCCCGGGTCGGCACCGGAACGATGGACTCGGCGGCGGACACCTCGACGATCTCCGTCCCGGCACGCCGACGGTCGGATCGGCGAAGGTCCGGTCTGCTTGTCGCCGTAGGTGAGCAGGTAACTCCCGGTCTCGAGGACGACCGCATCACGCGGGCCGGATCGTGCCGAGCTGCGTGAAGGGCGCCCCTCGGTCACCCGGTGACCGGCCACGGCGAAATTGCCGACCTCCCCCGGAAATGCCGTGCCGGCGTAGTGCCCGGCCCCTTGGCCCGCCTATGGGTGTGTCACGGGGTGCATCGCGCTTGCGACGTCGTCATCGCCAGCGGGTGCACCAGCGGCTGCCGCAGGATCTGCGGCGTACCGGTCGTCGGGTCGTGCAGGTGCAAGACGATAGTGCGGGTCACGCCCTGCGGCAGCTCGAGGTCGACCAGATAGACGGGGTGCCCACGCTCCTGGTGCGTGCTGACGAGTCCGGGTTTGCCCTCGACGGTCAGCCCGAGAAGCTTCGATCCGGCGCTCGCATACCACTGCACGTGCAGCCGGTTGTCGCCCGGTTTGGCGCTTTTCGCGCGGCTGTCGCTGCGGAATGTCACGTACGCCGGCAGCCCCGATGCGGGCGCGCCATTGCGCAGGGTGATCCTCGCGGTGACGTCGTGCGGGTTGCAGGACCGCTGCCAGGTGACCCTGCGGTTGAGGTAGTAATCGAGCTTGCTGCCGGCCGCATTGATGACGGCGAGGCCGGCGTACGCCGTCTTGGTCTGCGGGATGATGCCGGACATCGGCGTTTTCTGCAGTTCGGCTTCGAGCCTCGGATCGGCTGCCCACACGAGGATCCGGCGCTGGTTCGCGGCGAGCGATGCCGCTTGCATGAGTGCGAGCGGATTGCCCTCACCGCCCAGGATCTTCGTCTCGACCGCCTTGGCCAGCCCGACCAGGTAAGCCTTGCGCCTGGTTGTGTCGTGGTATCTGACGTAGGCCTGCTGCTGGGTGAGCGAGCTGAGATTGCTGGCGCTCACCACTGTGCCGTCGGCCAGATGGGCCGGACCGGTCATCTTGAGGAAATAGCCGAGCGCGGTGGGGTCGAGAGCGATCGCGCCGTCGATCCGTTGCCCCGATTTCTGCCGCCACATCGCGGCCCAGATGCGGGCGGCGTACGGGAAATGCGGACTTACGTTGCTGTTGGCGAAATGGCGCATCGGCAGGGCTGAGCCGTAAAGCGACTGGAAATCGGGACCGAGATCGGTGGTGACATCGAGCTTCTCCATCTCGGTGTCGGATCCGATCTGGGTGATCCGGACCTTGCCATGGTAGGCCACGACGATGGCGTAGGTGCCGGGAATCCCGCCGGTGCCGCGGGCCTCGGCCTCATTCTGCACCCCGACGAAATACCGCATCGGCTTATTGACGCCGAGCATTGCCGGCATCAGGGTGGCGGCGCGATCGGCGGAATTCAGCGTTCCGGAGAGGTTGGTCAGCTTCGTCAGCAGCTGGCTCCGGCCGCGGTCGACCGTGGAGATCCAGGTGCTGGCCGGTGAGGCGTGCACCTGCGCCGCGGCGGCGGCCAGCTGCTCGGTCGCGAGCTTGAGTGCCGGCCGGGAGGCGGCGATCGCGGCGATGTTGATCTCGTTGCCGGAGCGGCGCAGGGTGGCCGGATCGAGGTTGGTGGCGACCGTCATCAGCGCGGGTACGGCGTGCCGGCCGAGCCGGTCGCCGGCGGAGGTCAGGGCGCGGATGCTCTCGAGCGGATCGCCGGCACCGGGCACCGATGCGCCGGCCCACCAGGCCGGACCCGACGTGAGCTGGTCGGCGCGGTGCGCGTGCCCGCGCACCTGCGCGGCGAGCGATCGCGCGTCGCCCATGCGCCCATCGGCGATGGCCGAGCGCAGCTGCCCGATCTCGCCCTGCACGTTCTGCAGCTGGGACCGGGCCATCAGGGCGGTCACCACGACCCACACCACCGCGACGGCGCCGAGCACGCCGCCCGCCGCGACCATGCGCAGGACGATCCGCAGCCACACCGGCCGCGAGCGGGTACGCCGCGTGGCCGCCGTACGCTCGCTACGCCTGCGCCGGGGACCGCCCGATAAAGGACCTGCCGCCCTTTCGTCAGGCGGGCCTGCCGCCGCCTCGTGTCTCCCCGTCATGGTGTCGTCAACCGCCTCACGCGCGTCAGTTGCCGCGAGGACAGGCGACGATCAGGAAGGTGCCGCCGGCGAGGAGCACGACGCCTACTCCGGCCACGAGCGTGGCATCGGAGCCGGTGAGGGCCAGTCCACCGCGCAACGGCGGGACCGTGGCGTTCTTGGGTGCATCACGCAGGCAGGCGCCGACCACGGCCTGGTTGCCGTAGGCCGAATCGTCCAGGGCGCCCGAGCCGACGCCGCTCGACGGGCTCACGGTGTGCCCGGGCGGGCCCGGCGGCGGATAGGCGGGCGCGGCTGTCGCGGTCGTCGTGACCACGAGGAAGCGAACAGCGCGGTCAGAAGCGCAGCACCAAGCTTCGCGATGCGTTGTTGGGTGCCCATCGGACGTGCCATCCTTCGTGCGCGGGGCCGTGCAATTCGGTCGGTCCAAGAGGACCTGACCGCGCCGGCCCGTCGGGCCTGCGAGGTCGAGCGTGCCATCGCGATCGGGACGTTGACGGCCAAATCCCTCTCGTTGCTCCCTACGACACCAGCAATTGCGCCGGATGAAGTTTCCGCGCAAGCCAATTGCCGAGCAGGCGACGGCGAGTGACGGCGCGTTGCAGCCGTACCCGGCCGAGCGGCGGGAATGGCGGCGTCCGGCCGGTCCGGTAGCCGCTCGTCGGGCCGACCGGCTATCCGGTCGAGTGTTCCGGAGCGGCGAGCCAGCCGCCGTCCGTCAGGAAGTCGAGCACGCGGCGTACCGCATCGGTCGTCGAGACCTGCGACGTGTCGAGGGTCAGGTCGGCATCGGTCGGGGACTCGTAGGGGTCGGAGATGCCGGTGAATTCGGGAATGAGGCCGGCCCGCGCCTTGGCGTAGAGGCCCTTTCGGTCGCGCGCCTCGCACACCTCGAGCGGCGTGGACACGTGGATCAGCACGAAGTCGCCGGCCGCAGTGACCATGCGGCGTACCGCGGCCCGCGTCTCGGCGTAGGGCGCGATCGGCGCGCAGATCGCGATCCCGCCGTGCCGCGTGACCTCGGCGGCGACGTAGCCGATCCGCAGGATGTTGCGGTCGCGGTCCGCGCGGGAGAAGCCGAGCCCGGCCGAGAGCATCGTGCGTACGACGTCGCCGTCGAGCAGCGTGAACCGCCGGTCCGCCCGCTCGGTCAGCGCGTCGGCCAGGGCGCGCGCCACCGTGGACTTGCCCGACCCGGACAGGCCGGTGAAGAGCACCGTGACGCCGCGCTCGCGCCGCGGCGGGCGGTGCAGCAGGAGCACCCGCGCGACCGCCGCCGGCGCGAGCTCGGGGCCGATCGCGTCGCCGTTTTCGAGGGCGGCGAGCAGTTGGCGGCGCCGGTCTGCCCGATCGGGCACCGGTACGACGTCCAGCGGACCGACCGTGCGCGGCACGTGGCGGGGGTCGGCGACGGGCACGGCCAGCCGATCGGCACCGAAGCCGCGGGCGGCGTAGGCGGCGAGCTCCCGCTCGGCCAGGGGGACGATCGCCGTATTGGCGGGCAGGTCTCGGGCGGCGGCGAGCCAGGCGGAGACCACGACCGGGCCGGCCCAGGTCCGCCCGCCCCGCAGCAGGGGCAAAACCAGGAGCGGGCGGCCGGCGCGGTCGGCGGCCCGCGCGAGGTCGGCCAGCTCGAAGGCGGCTGGCGGGCGGGCGGCGATATAGCCGAGCGCGGGCCCGCCGAGGGTGGCCTTGACCTCGGCCGGGTCACGGCGCAGGTCGCGGAACGTACCGTGCTCAGGGCGCCGCAGCCGCCGTACCGTCCCCGCCGCTCGCGTCGCCTCGCCGTCGCTCCAGTGCTCGGTGATCTCGAGCAGCGCCAGCGGGGACGACTCGTCGTCGATGAGGACGATCCGCTCGGCGACGGGCGCCCCGGGCAGGACGAGGCTCACGGGGACCGGCCACGGCGTACCGTCCGGCAGCCGTCCCCTGGCCCGCACGGAGGTGACCTCGGCCCGTGTCATGAGCGCGGTCACGGGCGCGAACGCTCCACCCAGCAGCAGCTCCAGCCGGTCCACCTCGGCCTGGGTGGGCCGGTGCTGGGGGAGGTGCGCCAGCTCGGGTGCGAGGGCGTCGGGGATGTCGGTCACGGCGGCTCCGTCCGGCTCGGCTGACGCATCAAGTCTCTCAGCCCCGCCGATGCCGGGAGCCGGACGCCTCGGACCGCCGGAATTGGCCCGGATCGGGACCGAATTCGGTAAAGTCACCGTCGCTGGTCACGCTGAGTAACCACGAGGGTCGGTGAGGTGTCGTGGCGGTCCGACTCGCGCGACAGACCCCGGTGAGCCCCGCGTCATGACATATCGGCGCTGGGCCCGCCCGGCGGGAGTGCTGAGCGTCGTCCTGCTGCTCGTGGCCGACGTGATCCTCAGCGTGTTCATGCTCAAGCGTGACGGTGCACCGGCCGGCGACGTGACGGCGAAGCGGGTCGTGGCCCGGACGACCACGGCGTCCCACCCGTCCGCCGTGCCGGCCCGGTCTGCGGAGCGGCGCCCGGCACCCACGACAACCCGAGCGGCCAGTAGCCCCGCGTCAAGCCCGACGGCGTCGAGCCCGCGCCCGCCGACGTCGGCGAGCGGACGGAGTGCTCCCCCGACCAGCAGGAGCATGGGGAGCGGCGGAGCGCCGATCGCGGGCGGAGCCGACGCACTCAATTCCTTGGCCGCCCTCGACGTGCAGGCGACGTACGACGCCGGCGGATTCGACCCGGGAGCCTTCGGGCCGGCCGTCGTACCGGAACTCACGACCTGCGGGAGCGCCAACGCCGTGCTGCGGCGGGACCTCTCCCGAGCGATCATCGATCCGGGTGGTTGCGTCGTCCGGGCCGGTGTGTTGACCGATCCCTACACCGGGACGAGCGTGACCTTCCGCCCGGGCGCGGGGAGCGGTATCGCGCTCGATCACGTCGTCTCGCTGCGCGACGCGTGGGAATCCGGGGCCAGCCGGTGGACCGCGGCCGAGCGCGCGGCCTTCGCCCGGGACAGTCTGAACCTGCTGGCGGTGAGCAGCGGCACCGAGACGTCCAGGGCCGGGCGCAGCTCGACCGACTGGCTGCCCCCTGCCCAGGGCTACCGGTGCGCCTATGTCGCGCGGCAGATCGCGGTCAAGACGAAATACCATCTGACAGTGACCGGCGCCGAATCCGCGGCTGATTTCCGGGTGCTGCTGCGATGCGGGCTCCAGACCCTGCCCGCCAGGTGATCCGGTCGTCCCCTACCCGGTGTTGCGCAGGCCGGCAGCAATGCCGTTGACAGTGAGCAGCAGCGCCCGGCGCAGTTGCGGCGAGTCATCCCCGGTCCGCTGTCGCTGCAGCAGCGAGATCTGCACGTGGTGCAGGGGTTCGAGGTAGGTGTCGCGCACGGCGAGGGTTCGGTTGAGCACCGGCTGGGCGTCGAGCACTCCGGCCTCACCGGTGATCCTGAGGATCTCGGCGCGGGTGCGCTCGTGCTCGGCCTTGATCTGCTCGAACAGGTGTCGCTGCGACTCGGCCACCAGCCCCTCGACATACCGGTCCGCGATTGTCAGGTCGGTCTTGGCCAGCGTCATCTCGACATTGGAGACGAAGGTCGAGAAGAAGTGCCACTCGCGGTACATCTCGGCCAGTTGATCACCCAGCCCGGCCGCTCGGGCCGCCGCCAGTCCCGCGCCGACGCCGTACCATCCCGGCACGATCTGCCGGGTCTGCGTCCACCCGAAAACCCAGGGAATTGCGCGCAGACCCTCGAGACCGGCGCCGGAATCGGGGCGTTTCGACGGGCGTGAACCGATATTGAGATCGCCGAGGTGATCGACCGGCGTGCAGGCCGAGAAATAGGCCGGCAGGTCGGGATCCAAGGCAAATTGACGGTACGCCGTCTGCGCGGCATCAGAAATCGTCTGCATCGCGTTGTCCCAGCGGGGAAGCTGTTCCGACGTGTGCCGCGAGGTGCGATGCAACAATGACGCCTCGAGCACGGCTGCGACCATCAGTTCCAGGTTTTCCTTGGCCAGCGCGGGCAATGCGTATTTATCCGCGATGACCTCGCCCTGCTCAGTCATTTTCATCTCGCCGTCGAGGGTGCCGAACGGCTGGGCCAGGATCGCGTCATGGGTCGGGCCCCCGCCCCGGCCCACGGTCCCGCCACGGCCGTGGAAGAGCCGCAGCCGGACGCCGTGTCGGGAGGCCGCGTCGCGCAGGGCCCGCTGCGCCTTGTGGATTTCCCACAGCGACGTCGTGATGCCGGCATCCTTGTTGGAGTCGGAATAGCCGAGCATGATTTCCTGCGTCTCGCCGCGCAGGGTGACGATCCTCCGGTACGACGGGATCGACAGCAATTCGTCCAGCAGCTCGCCGGCAGCGCGGAGCTCGTCGGCGGTTTCCAGCAAGGGGACGAAGCCGACCCGCGCGGTGTCGCTGGACAGGTCGACCAGTCCGGCCTCGCGGGCCAGCACCACCGGCGCGAGCAGGTCGCCGACGTCCTTGGTCATCGACACGATGTAGCTCTCGATCACCCCGTCGCCGAAGCGGTCCAGCGAGTCGCGGATCACGCCGAAGACCGCGTAGGTGCGCGAGCCGTCCGCGTCGAGCCGAGGCTGTCCCGAGGACAGCGGCCGCCGGCTGTCGAGCTCGCGCGCCAGCAGAGCGGTACGCTCGGCCGGTGCCAGCGCGGCGTACGGCCGGTCGAGCTCGCCGGTGCGGTCGAAGAGCTGCGCGAGCACGTGGTGGTGCGCCTCGGCGTGCTCGCGGACGTCCATCGTGGCCAGGTGCAGCCCGAACGCCGCCACGGTCCGGATGATCCCGGTGAGCATCGACTCGGCGACCAGGTTGCCGCGGTGGGTCCGCAGCGAGTCGCGCATCAGCGTGAGGTCGGCCAGCAGCCCGACGGCGTCGACGTATTCGCGGCCCGGCACATGCGGCGCGTTGCCGGCCAGCCGGGTGCGGGTGTTGCTCAGCTTGACCCGGATGCAGGACAACTTGAGGCGGTAGGGCTCCTCGGCATTCATCCGCCGATAGCGCGGCTCGACCTCCGGCAGCTCGGCGAGGTCGGCCGCGACGCTCGCCTCGAGCTCGGGCGAGGCGCCGGCGATCCGGCTGGATGTCGAGAGGTCCTGGATCAGCCGGTCGCACAGCCGGATCAGCGCCGCGATGGTGCGGCCGTGCTGCAGCAGCAGGACCTGCTCGGTCACCTCGGCGGACACGTTCGGGTTGCCGTCGCGGTCGCCGCCGATCCAGGTGCCGAAGGTCAGCGGCCGCGCGTCGTCGGGCAGGTGCACGCCGAGGCGGTGCAGCTCCTGCGCCAGCTCGTCGAGCACGTCGGGTACGGCGCCCTCGAGCAGCTGGTCCAGGTAGTAGACGGCGTTGCGCGCCTCGTCCAGCGGCTCGGGCCGCTCCAGCCGGAGCTCGTCGGTCTGCCAGATCAGGTCCACCAGCGCGGCCAGCTGCCGGTCGGCCTTGCGGCTGTCGTCTCCGGCGTGGTCCGAGTCGAGGAGGTCGGCAACCCGGCGCAGCTTGGTCAGCACCGACCGCCGGGACGCCTCGGTCGGGTGCGCGGTGAAGACCGGCCGGATGCCCAGGTCGGCGACGACGCGGCTCACGTCCTCGGCCGGCACCGCGGCCGCGAGCACGCGACCGATCGAATTCTCCAGCCAGCCGCCCCGGTCGGCCCGCTGGCGGCGCAGGTCGCGGGCCCGGTGGGTCTGCTCGGCGACGTTCGCCAGGTGGAAGTACGCCGAGAACGCGCGAACGAGATTTGTGGCCGACTCGAAGTCGACGTCGCGGAGCAGCGCGACCGCGGCCGGGCCGTCGTCCCGGGTCAGGGCCCGCACCCGCTCGACGAGATCGAGCAGGTCCTGCCCCTCTTGGCGCACCAGCGACTGGCCGAGGGCGTTGCCGAGCCGGCGGATGTCCGCCCGCAGGGCCGTGTCGGCGGCCTCGGTCGCTATGCCGTCAGCCGGCGTCCACCGCGCGCCGGCGGGCCCGACAGCGGCTGGATCGGTCCGGGATTTCGGGTCAGCGGTCTCGGTGGCACGGGATTCGAATTCGGTACTTCTCATCGTTCTCCACGAGGTCGCGCTCGCACACGGTCAGGGATGGCGGTTCGGAGCCGCCGATCCCACTTTATCCGCGCGAGCGGATGAACCGATCGCAAGGTGGCCCCGCACCCTGGTCACAGGGGGTAAGACTGACGGTGCGCTGCCACCCGAACGAGAAGGAGCACCCTTTCATGAGCCCGTCGCGCATCTCCC
>JBBSHJ010000084.1:0-14251 GCA_038253135.1 Mycobacteriales bacterium
AGCTCCTCGACGCCTCGCGCGACGGCAGCGGCCAGTGGACCCGCCACCAGCAGGCCGGCGGTGACGGCCAGCCAGCGCCACGTCGTACCGGCTGCCGCCGACCCGGAGCCATCGCGGATGGCGGCCGGAAGCGAGCCGATCAGCCGGCCCGAGGCGATCATCGCGACCGTGAGGGCGCCCGCCGAGATCACCGACAGGATCAGGCAAAACACCGACAGGACGGGCGCCGCCCGCCAGAGCAGGCGGACGTGCAGGGGCAGGCGCTGGGGCAGGAAATGCCGCGGTGCGGACATGATCAGACGACCTCTCGGATGGACGTGACTCCGAACAGGCCGCCAAAAACACACGGGGCGGCGTAAGCGGTTCTGCCTACGCACCGCACGTTATCACGCGGCGCCCGTGTCGCCCGCTGTACTTTTCGGGCGCGGACGGTACGACGTGAGGACATGACGGGATCGCCTTTCCGCCGCTGATCGGGGCCGGCCGGAACGCACCGGCACAAGGGCTCGGCTGCATCGAGTGGGACGAGCATCTGCTCGTGACTCCCGGCCGCGTCGGGCCGGAAACCATTGCGGGACAAGAGTTTTCGCGCGCCCTTCCCACATCACCACATCCACCCCATTCCCTGCCCACCGGTTGGGACCCAGATCACATCAGGCCACCGATCTGACGGCCGCGACGAGCTGGTCGTAGCTCGCGCACAGCCACCGGACGCCCGCGCTGCCAACCTCGACATCGGCCGCGTTCTGCCCGTCGTTGTCGTGGCCGTACACTCCGTCGAGCAGCCGCTGGCTCCAGCCGGTGCAACCGAGCTCGGCGGTGACCATCGCGGCCGGCAATGCCGCCAGCTCGCGATCGGTCAACGGATACACGTCCCGGTAGCCCGCGACGTACCGAGGGACGAGCTCGAGGAATCGCTCGCCGTGCTCGGCACTTCCCGATGCGAATCGCGCCTGCCGCGAAAGGTAATAGGCGAGGTCGTAGAGCCTCGGTCCGGTCGGCAGGTGGTCGATGTCGATGAGGCCGGTGACTTCCCACCCATCCGACCCGCGTGCGAGCAGCAGGTTTCCGGAGTTGAGATCACCGCTGACCAGCTGCTCCGGCAGGCCGGCCAGCAGCGGCTCGATGCGATTTCGCAGCGGGCCGGCGGTCTCGTCCCAGAGGCCGGGCGGGCTGCATTTCGCAGCCTCGCCGAGGTCCATGTCGTGGTGGTACGACGTCGTGAGCGCGTGGGGGTAGCTCGCGAGCCCGCGATGCAGCCGGGCGATCGTCGCGCCGATCCTGGTGCAGATGCGCTCCGCGTCGGGATCGGTCTCGTGAGCGATCTGAGCGCCCGGCCGCTCGGGCAGCAGGATGGTGGAGTCGTCGGCCGCACCGGTCCAGAGCCGGCCGTCGTCGGCGATCTCGGGCACCGCGACCGGGAGGCCCGCGGCGCGCAGGTGACACAGCACCCGGAACTCGTCGGCCAGCGAGGCACCCTTGCGCCACTGGCCGATGCGCTTGAGGTAATAGCGCCGCCCGGTCCTGGCCGTGACGAGATGGAGGGTGTCGCGATGGGGGGACGGCCCGACGGTCGGATCATCGCCGAGCACGCCTCGCCACGCGGCGAGCGAGAGCCTTGCGGAGGGCATCGGAAGGACACCTTTCTGCGAGCGGGTTCGCCGGCGCACACGAGCCAGCGTGCGGCGGTACGGCGTACCGGACACCGGAGGCCGTTCGGAGGCGCAACCGGCGGCCGATGCGGGCCGGAATCGCCTACGGGACTGGGACTTTCGCGCGCTCACCCACCACAGCACACGGACCGATCGGCCCGCACGACTTTTGTGACCCAGATCACATTCTGCGGTCATGGTCAACGCGCTGGCGTCGGCCGATCGAGGTTGCGACGCCTCGGCCGAGTGGCTGGGGTGCCGGGCCGGGCCGCTCAGCCGTCGCGCGGCCGGCCGCGCCTCGGCGGGAGCGGGACGAAGGTGCTGGTGCGGGCGGCGTACGACGCCCAGCCCGGCCGGTCGCGGAGATGGCCCTCCAGGACCCGCACTCCGGATCCCTTGGTGAGCAGCAGGGTCATCAGGATCGGGGCATAGATCGTGATGACGCCCGGCCAATGGTCCGCGGCTATCGCGAAAATGCCCCACCACACGCAGGCGTCACCGAAATAGTTCGGGTGGCGGGTATAACGCCACAGGCCGGTTTCGATGATGCCGCCCTTGTTGGCGGGATTCCGGCGAAACGCCTCCATCTGGTGGTCGCCGACCGTTTCGAAGAACACTCCGAGGCACCAGACTCCGGCGCCGACCCAACCGATCGGACCCACCGGACCGCGCTCGAAGGCGCCGACCTGGATGGGGGTCGAGATGAGGAAGGCCAGCAATCCCTGCAGCAGGTAGATGGTCCGCAGCGCGTAGAGGTTCTGATGCCCGGTGGCCTTGGAAACGAGTTTCCCGTAGCGCGGGTCCTCAGGTTTGCCGATGCTGCGCCGACCGGTGTGAATCGCCAGGCGCAGTCCCCAGATCACCGGCAGCGCGAGGAGGAGCCAGCGGCGGACCGGATCGCCATGCCCGGACGAGCAGGCGAATGCGGCAATCGCGACAGCGGCAAAGAGCAGGCCCCAGGTGGAGTCGATCAGGCTGTGCTTGCCGACGATGAGAAAGCCGATGAAGGTCGCGGCGAGCAACAGGACGACGGCTCCGGCGCTGTAGGGCACCGATCCGGCGAACGCGGACACCGGAAAACCGCTCACCTCAACGCCCAGTCGGGGCGCCGTCGCCGGGCTTGCCGGCGAGAACCTGATCGACGCCCATGCGGCCCGAGGCGAAGCTCTGCGCACCGCCGACGAGATAAAGCCGCCATACCCGGGCCCGCTCCTCGCCGAGTAGCTGCACGACGTCCGTCCATCCCGACTCGAGTCGCTCGAGCCAGTGCTGGGCGGTACGCACGTAATGCCGGCGCAGGCCCTCGACGCCCATGATCTCGAGACCGGCGGCCTCGAGCAGCCCGAGGGTTTCGGGCAGCGGACGCATGTGCATGTCCGGCGCGATATATGTCTCGATATACGGTCCGCCCCCTGGGGACGTGCCGGCCCGGCGCGACATTTGCTGCAGCAGCAGCCTGCCACCAGGGCGAAGATGGCCGTTCAGCGCCGCGGCAAAACGCGGATAGCTCTCCGCGCCGACGTGCTCACCCATCTCGATCGAGCTGACCGCGTCGTACGCCGCATCGAGGCGAATATCACGGTAATCCTCTAGCCGCAAGGTGACCCGATCGCCGAGCCCGCGGTCGGCGACGCGTTTCGCCGCGAAATCGTGCTGCGCCTCCGACAACGTCACCCCGGTGGCATTTACGCCGAAATGCTCGGCCGCGTGCAGGACCAGAGCCCCCCAACCGCAGCCGACGTCGAGCAACCGCCCGCCGGGCTGCAGGTCAAGCTTGCGGCAGATGCGGTCGAGCTTGGCCCGCTGTGCATCCACCAAGGATTGGCCGTCGTCCGCGTAATAGGCGCACGAGTAGGACATCGTCTCGTCCAGCACCAGCTGACAAAACGCGTTGGACAGGTCGTAGTGATGCGCGATGACGCCGCGATCACGTGCCTTCGTGTGCGACCGGCCGGTCAGCCGGATCTCCGACTGCGGAGGCCTCGGCCGCGGGCCGACCACGCCGAGCCTGAGTGCGGTGGCCGCAACGGCGGCCCGCTTCCGAGGGGTGAGCCGATTGCGGTCCGGCCGCGGGGAGCGCACCAGTGCATCGACCCGTCGCAATCCGTCGGCGAGATCACCGTCGACGTCGAGCTCGCCCGTCACGTAGGCGCGGGCCAGCCCCAGCTCGGTGGGATCCCAGAGCAGCCGCCGTAACGCAGTGCGGCTGCGAACCACCAGCACCGGACCGTCGGGAGGGCCGGCCTCGCTCCCGTCGACGGCACGGATCCGAAGTGGTGTGTCCACACCGGCGACCGCACGCACGAGCTCGGCGAGCCGGTCGGCCTGGCGACGCTCGACCGGCGGGTCCGGCTCCGGCCGGACGACGGACAACCCCTTGAGATAAAGGGTGACGCCGTGGCGAAGGATTCCGGCCCGGACCCGCAGGGTGGACGCCGGATCGCGGGCGGCCACGGCGATGACGTTCCGGATCGTCGCGGGTTTTCGGGTGCCTCGGAGGGAGGCGACAAATGGCTTGTCGTGCGGGCGATGCAGCGTGATCGTGACGGCGAGCCGTTCACCGGGCTCGGGCACGCTCATCCGGTAGTAACCGTCGACCGGATAGAACGGCGAGACCCGGAATGTCTTTTCCACTTCGGCTCGCCCGTGCTCGTCGGGCCGGAGCAGATATCGGTGCCGCTCCCGATAGGTGTTTTGCACCTCCGCCACCACGGCAATGACCCGGCCCGCTGGGTCATGACACCAGAAGAGCGTCAGCGGATTGAAGACGTAGCCCGCGCTGCGGGCGTGCGCCAGCATCGTAATCGACCCGAGTGGTTGTACGACGCCGCGCTCGGCCAGGAACGAGGCGACATTCGCCCGGATGCTGACTCCGGCGTCACCGAGGTGATCGGCCGCCTCGAACCGGGCCAGCCAGCGCAGGCCGGCCGGCAGCCGGGGCAGATCGTCGAGGTCGACGTACCACTGGTAGCTGCGGTGCGCCAGCGTATGGCGCACCGGCCCGGAGCGGATGTGCGTGACCTGCACCTCGTAGAGCCAGTTCACCAGGTGACCCCCAGGCTCGCCGCTGCGGCGACGCCGGACCGGCAGGCGTCCTCGTGGAAACCCCAGCCGTGATAGGCACCGGCAAAGGCGACCCGGCCGTCGTTGAGCTGGGGCAGGCGCCCCCGGGCCGCCACCGACCCCGAGTCGTAAACCGGGTGCTCATACACCATCCGGGCGAGGACGTCCCGCTCGTCGATGTCGGCACCGCCATTGAGGGTGACGACGTACTGCCGGTCGGTCGTCAGCCGCTGCAGCCGGTTGACGTTGTAGCTCACGTGTACGGCGGTCGGCTCCGCGGCGCAGGTCGGCAGCCGGTAGTTCCACGACGCCTGGACGCGCCGGCCCTGCGGGAGGACCGAGCCATCGGTGTGCAGGACCGCCGGATTGGAGGTGTAGCCGATCGCGCCGAGTATGCGCGATTCGGCGGTCGTCGGAGCGGCGAGCAGGTCCAGGGCCTGATTGGGGTGCGTCGCCACGACCGCCGAGTCGAAAGGGGTCGCAACGCCCGTGTCGTCCCATATCTCGACGCCGCCGGCGGTGCGGACCAGCGCCCGGACCGGAGTTGCTGTGGCGATCGCCGTCAGGCCCTTGGCGAGCTTCTCGACATAGCGCGCGGACCCGCCGACGACGGTGTACCAGGTCGGCGACCCGGTGACGGAGAGGGCGCCGTGGTTGGCAAGGAACCGGAAGAGAAACCGGGCCGGGTAGTCCCCGGACTTGGTCGGCGTGCACGACCACACGGTGGAGACCAGCGGCGCGATGAAGTGCGAGCGAAAATAGCGACTGAAGCGGCCAACCGTCAGGAATTCCTTGAGTGTCGGCTCCGGGCCGTCGGTCGTCAGCAGGCGACGCGCCTGCCGGTGGAAGCGGACAACCTGGGTGAGCATCCAGGCGTAGCGCGGGTTGGCGCTCCGGCGTGATGGCACCAACCCGGAGACCCCGCGGCCGCCGGCGTACTGCAACCCGCATCCTCCGCACCGGATGGACATGCTCATGTCGGATTCCTGGGTCGCCACGCCGAGCTCGCGGAACAACCGGAGCAGCGTCGGATAGGTGCGCTCATTGTGCACGCTGAAGCCGCTGTCGATCCCCACCGTGCCGCAGCGCGGGTCGGCGATCTCGTGGGTCTGGGCATGGCCACCGAGCCGGTCGTCACCCTCGAACAACGTGACATCGGCGCGCCGCTGCAACACGTAGGCCGCGGTCAGTCCCGCACCGCCCCCTCCGATCACGGCGATGCGCCGGCGGCCCTCAGGCATCACGCCCGTCCTCTCGTGTCAGGTGGGTGCCGACCGTGCCGGCGGTGCCGATACGGCTGTCGGCTACGCTGGCGATCACCGCGCGCAACAATCCGCTGCGAGCACCCGAGCGGCGCTGCACGATGAGTTCGCGGCAACCGGCGTTCCCGGATCATCGACACTAACGGCGTGCGGCCGTGGGGTGCTTTGGTCCTGCCGGGCACGGGTGAAAGACTGCACGAATCGTGTCGACTGAACGGGCGATCCAGATGGCTGCCGGCGGCGAACCACGAGGTGATGACCGCCGCCGTTCTCGACGCCAGAGCACCTCGTCGCGCGTGGACGACCCGCCATGATCGTCACAATGATCGCCACGTGGTGATCGAGCTCGATTCGGCCCGCGATCAGGCCTTGATCCGGCGGATCCGCGCCGGCGAGCGCGCGGCGCTGGCTGAGCTCTTCGAGCGATACGCGCCGATCGCTCTCGGGCTGGCCCGCCGGGTCACCGGCGATGCGGGACTGGCGGAGGACGTCGTGCAGGAGGCGTTTCTTGCTGTCTGGGAGCGGCCGGCCACCTACCGGTCCGACCTCGGGACGGTCCGCACCTACCTGTTCTCCGTCGTACACCACCGCGCTGTGGACCGGGTGCGGCGCGAGTCGGCGCACCGTCGGCGGCTCGAACGGGAGGCGACCCTCGACACCGCTGCACCGCGAGGGGTCGAGGACGAGGTCGCCGATGCCCTCGACAGCCGCCAGCAGCACGAGCAGATCCAGGCGGCGCTCGGCGGCATCCCGGAGGAGCAACGGCGGATCATCGAGATGATGTATTTCCGCGGCATGCCGCAGAGCAAGGTCGCCGACGAGCTCGGCGTTCCGCTGGGCACGGTGAAGAGCCGCGCCCGGCTGGCCATGCGCAAGCTGCACGAGGCGTTGGGAGGAGGTGATCGGGCATGATGCGTCGAAACGACGAGCACGAGCGGCTCGAGGACCTCGCTATCGCTGACGCGTTGGATGCCCTCGACGATGAGGACCGCCGCGACCTCGACGCACTCCTCGCCGCGCACGGCCCGGCCTGCGCCGACTGCGCGTCGATCCGCACCCGGCACTTCGAGACCGCCGCCGCGCTGGCCGACAGCGTCGTACCGGTCGCGCCGAGCCCGCACGCCACCGAACGCCTGCTGGCCGCGGCCGCCGCGACACCGCAGGTCACGACGATGCCGGCACCCTCCGAATCGCGGCGCCCACACGGCCTGTGGCGCACCCTCGCGGTCGCCGCGGCCGTCGTACTCCTCGTCGGCGGCGGCGCGATCGGGTACGCCGTCAACGGAACCGGACGGTCGAACCCGTCGACGTCAGCTCTCACCGATTTCGTCTCCCAGCCCAACGTGCGGATCGCCCAGTTCCCGGCGACCAACGGGCAGCGGGTGAACGTGCTCTACCGCCCCGGACTACGCGACGGCTGGATCGTCGGGACCGGGATGGCCCAGCCGCCCGGCAATCATGTCTACGAGCTGTGGTCGTTGCCGGCTGGTACGACGCGGATGCAGCCGGCCGGTACGTTCCAGCCCGACGATCACGGAGCGGTCCGGCAGCGGGCCAAGCTCGCCGCCCGGATCACCACGCTGGCGGTCAGCGTCGAGCCGCCGGGCGGGAGCCCCCAACCCACCACCCCCCCGATCATGGTGACCAAGGTCAAGTCCTGAGCTCCTCGCGCGGGGTTTTGCCGGCAGTGGCCAGATCGGGGGCACCCGGATTGGCAGTGCCGGCCTCGACGCACACACCGGGTCGGGTGCGATCGACCTCGACGTCGCGCTCGCGCCGGCGCGCGTCGCCGCGGACACCGGCTCGGGTCACGTCGACATCGCGGTACCGCGGGTGTCCGGCGGGTACGAGGTAGCCGACGACGACCGCAGCGGGCGCACGGACATCACGGTCGAGCGCACGGCGGACCAGCTCCTGGATACTGGCGTCCGGACGACGATGGCGCGTGGCGGATACACGACGCTGATGCGCTGCGGGCCGGGTTCGTAATGGTTGAGTACGGCACCCGCAGGAGCATCGCCGTGGACGATTTTACCGGGCACCGAATCTCGGCAGTCCAGTCGTTGTCGGCCAGGCACCAGCACCGCACTGCCGGCGTCTGACTCGGACTGGACAGTCGCGCAGCCGCCGACACCTTTCACGACCAGGCATCCCGGATGAGGCCGTTATGAGCTCATATTCAAACTCGGTTCGCCGCCTTTGTCGCGCTCGGCAGCCTCGGCGCGCTCGCTTGCCTGTTGCCTGCGCGTGGTGCCGGTTCGGAGCCGACCGGCAGCGTGACGGTCGCATCAATCGTTGCCGCCGCACTGCCAGGTGCCACCGTGTCGGCGGGCGCCGCAACGCCGGGGATCGATCCGCGAACCGGAAAGCCAGCGAGGGACACCTCGGCTGGGACAACCGCCCGCATCGTGCTGCCTCGCGGTTGCCCGCCACCACCGTCGATGACCAGCTCAGCCAGTACTCCATGACCTACGCAGACCGCAGCGTGCCAGCCGCTGGCACCGACGACTTCAATGGCTACATTGCCACCACGCCAGGAACGCCGCTGCCCGGCGCCCCCAGCATGGGCAAGGTGTCGCAAGAGACCGCTAAGCAGCAGGTCAGCTCCGACTTCACGACGCTGTCATACCTTCTCCCGCCCGGCACATTAACCGCCAGCAGCGTGGATATCATCCCGCTGATCCCGAGTCAGGACCTCTACGCGCTGAGCATCCGCATTGACCTCGATAACGCCGACGCGCTCCATGGTCACATCGGCGATACCCTACAAGGCTTTGACACCGGGCTCGTCGGCGGCGCTGACGCCGCCGTTGAGGGGATCGAGACAACGGTCTATGTGCAGGGAACGCCGACGATCGGGTCATGGGCGTCTAACCGCGGGCACTACGGCGGCCAGTGGACAAACCCATCGCTGCAGGCCGGGCGCCAATTCACGGAGACCATGGCCTTTCCCAACCTGACGGGACTACCGTCACCAGGAGCCATTGGTAACGGTGCACCGTGCGCGGGAACCACGACAGGTTCACCACCAACCCATGCCGCAAGCGCACCGCGGGCCGCACCAGTCCACCGCAGCAGTCGCACCTGGATCGTCTACCTCATAGCCGCCACAGCGCTAACCGGTGCAGTTGCACTAGTCCTGCGCCGCGTCCGGGCGCGGTCCGCCTCATAGCAGCCGCCCGGTCAAGCTTCAGACGACGGTGGTAGGTGCGTCGATCCAGGCGACGACGGCGATGCGGGCTCGTCTCGGGTGGCCCAGCGCCGGCGGTCAAGTACGTTGCGTCGCAGCAGCGAGAAAAGGCGCTCCATGGCGGCGCTACCATGGCGCCGAGCCGACCTGGCCATGGAGCGTGGCATGGTTCATCGCCGACCAGAGGATTTTGTACCAGGTCCCGTACGTGCTGCGCTGCGCGATCCTCGGGATCGGTATCTCGTGGCTGTACACGTGGCTCGAACAGCTGGCCACGCCTGGTCAGCTCCGCGGACCCCTGACCGGGTCCGCGTCTTCCGGTAGGAGACGGGACCGGTCGGCAACCCGCGCCCTTCATCGGCCACGCGCCGGGAGCCACGCCGTGCCCGGCAGGCGTTAGCGTGGCCGAGCAGGACACCCCTGGATAGGAGAGACATGCGGTTGGCCATTGCCGGTTGCGGCATCATCGGAGACTTCCACGCCGGGGTCGCGGATTCGCTCACCGACCTCGAGGTCGTGGCCCTCGTCGATCCGGAGGAATCACAACGCCAGAAGCTCGCCGACAAATGGCAGCTGCGAGTGCCCCAGTGGGACACGCTCGCGCCCGCCCTCGCGGCCGGAAACATCGATGTGGTCGCCGTGTGTACGCCGAGTGGTTACCACGCCGACGTCGCGGTCGAGGCGCTCGAGAGTGGCGCTCACGTGGTGATCGAAAAGCCGATCGACGTCGACCTGTCCTCGGCCGAGCGGGTGCGCGTGGCGGCGGACAAGGCCGGAAGGCTGGTCACGGTGATCAGCCAGCACCGCTTCGACCGCGGCAGTGCCGCCCTTTTCGCGGCCATCAAGGACGGCAAGCTGGGCACTCTCACATCGGGAACCGCCACGGTCCCGTGGTGGCGCAGCCAGACCTACTACGACTCAGGCGAGTGGCGGGGCACCTGGAATCTCGACGGCGGCGGCGCGGTGATGAACCAGGGCGTGCACACCGTCGACCTGCTGACGTGGTTCCTCGGCGAGCCGGTCGAAGTCTTCGCCTGGTCGGCGTGCCTGGCCCATGAGCGGATCGAGGTCGAGGACGTCATCGTGGCCACCGTCAAATTTGCGAGCGGCGCCCTCGCCACGATTCACGCGACCACGGCCGCCAACCCGGGTGCCGGCGTACGCGTGAGCGTGCACGGTGACGGCGGCACGGCCACGATCGAGAACGACCGGCTCACCTGGTTCGTCAGCGCCGTGGACGCCGAACCCGGCGAGCGCCCGGTCAACACCGCCGACGCCGAGGAAGACGCCCGCTCCGACGGGGCGGTTGCGGGTGCCGCAGTGGCGGGCTGGGCGGCCAGCGATCCCACCGCCGTGGGCAGCTCGCACGCCGCCCAGTACCGCAATTTCCTCGACGCCATCGCCGACGGTTCCCAGCCGCTCGTGACCGTCGAGGAGGGTACGACGGCGCTCCGGGTAATCCGCGGCATGTACGCCTCCGCCAGCAGCGGCGCCCCCGTCAAGCTGGCCGACGTCAGCAACTGAAAGGCACGAGCCGAGGCCGACGGCCGGCGTCGTCAATCACCCGCCTCAGATCAAGGACGCAGGCACGCAGAGCAACCGGTCCACGTCGATTCGACCCGGACCGTCCCGGCCGCAGCCGGGCTCAGCCTCCGGTCGTTGAGCGGATCGTCGGAAATTCGGTGATCCGCAGCCGCGCGCATCCGTATGGCACCAACGGCATGCGCTCAATGGGCATCGCGGCCTCGACCGGGCTCTGCGGCGGTGTGCCGGCCGAATTGTCTTCCAGCTGCCAGTCAAGTATTTTCGCGCCGCGAGCGTGTACGACGACCGGAGCCTCCGCGCTGGTGAACGGCACCGGCGCGACCGGACGGCGTACCACCGCCCAGGCCGCCGGGTCCTCAGGCAGAATTCCCAGGTTCCACGCCTTGCGGGGGGTGATCTCCCATTCCCCCAGGCCGTTCGCATCGGGCACCGGCCGCCAGATCTCGGCGATTCCGTGCGCCAGCACCAGCGGACCGAGACGGTAGGCAACGGCGGCACGGTCGCGCTCGACGGTGCGCACCGACATCGGCAGCTCGAGGAGGACCGAGTCGCCGACGTGCCACACCCGATCGACGGTGACGAATCCTGCGGCGTCTCGATCAATCGCGACGGGAGAGGTGCTGCCATCCGTCACCAGACTGATCCGCGCGCCACTCGCCCATTCGGGAACGCGGAGCCGCCACGCGACCGGTGCGTCCGGTGCCTCTGTCACCGCGATCTCGATCCGCTCATCAAAGGGGTACGACGTCCGCACCTCAAACGCGATTGTCGCGCCGTCAATCTTGGCTCGCACCGTGCACGGGGCATAGGAAATGGCGGCCAGGCCGCGATCACCTGAGCGCATCCACAGCGATCGCGCGAATTTCGGCCAACCCTGATGCAGGTTGGCGGTGCAGCACCCGAAATGCGGCTCCAGCCCGAAGACATTGGCATCGGGGCCGCTGAAACTCCAGTCCCGGGGCGCGAAGGACACCAGGACCTGGTTGGCCTGCTGGTGATATTGATGCGCGAGCATCCGCGGATCGCACGCCGCCGGCAGCAGGTTGAAGGCCACCAGCTCGAGCCGGTCGGCGTACCGGCCATCACCGAAGGCCGCGACCGCCTGCTCGAGGGTGTAGAGGTATTCGGTGACCAGGCAGGTCTCCACGCCGTGCTGTGGATCGCGGCCGCCGAGCCATTCGTCGCCGCTGAAGGTCCCGTGCGCCAGCCCGTGCCGCCGATCAAGATTGGCCAGCATTTCCACGAGTTCAGCACGATGTGACTCATCGCCGTCGACGAGGAATTCCATCGCCGGCCGTTTGAGGCCCATAGCGATGTTCACGCCGTGGACGAGGTGGCGAAACTCCGGCGCCGGCCCGGCCGGCAGGTCGTGGATCAGGAAATGCGCCCAGTCGTCGGTCTGTGTGAGCACCAGCCGGGCGAGGTCGAGCAGCCATCGCGCCGGCGTACGACGATGCAGCCACAGGATCGACCCGACGTTATCGGCGCCGCGGGCACGTCCCCAGCCGGATAACGGACGCTCGGCAAGGTGCTCGAGCTGGTAGCGGAAATAGCGCTCCAGGAACGGGCCGACCCGGTCGTCTCCCGTGGCGTCCGCGTGCTGGGTCAGCACCTTGAGGGCGACCATCCGTGGCCACCAGTCGTCGTTGCCGGGCGGGCCGAACCACCCGTCCTCCCGCTGCGAGGCGAGGATGGCCTCGACCCACCGATCCGCCTTGGCCAGCAGCGTCAGGTCCTGCAGCAGGTGTGCCAGCGGCACCAACCCGTCCGCGTAATAGGGCCCACGCTCCCAGTCATCACCGGCACCGCCGAGCCAGCCGTTCTCCGGTCCGACGTCGGGCCAGATGTCCTCCAACTGCCCGGTCTGGCCCGCGGCCTGCAGCCGCAACTGGTCGAGCAGCCAGCCGGCCGGACGGACGTCGCCCAGGGGGAGCTCGCTGATTTGATCGGTCACCGGACAATTGTGTCGGCCCGCCCGGTGTCCGCCACGCGGTCTGCCAGGACTGGCCACGGCGGTCCCGGCGGGGCGAGGGTCCGAGCGCGCTGCACGACGCGCTCACCCAGGGCGTGTTGCGGAGCAGCCCGATCTCGGCCGCCTGAAGAGCAACGCCGCCGTCCACCGACGGCGTACCGACAGAACGGCGCGTTGTCGCGGAGCATCCTGCCGACACCGATCGTCGATGGGTACGACGTCTTGCGGCCCGCTCACTCAGGGAGGAGGTCGAATGGCGACCGAGACGGTCAGTCGATCGCAGGTGAGCGGCGAGGCCGTTGATCGCCTGCCGTCGGGTGACGCCTTCACCGCTCACGCCGGTGTACTCCTCGGCCACCCAGAAGGGTTGGCTCAGGTACGCCCGCACCGCGGCCGCTTCGCTCAACAGCTCCCGACAGTGTGTGGCGACCTGCCGATGCGCGGCGTCGAGATGCGGCAACACCGTTGAATGCGAGGCCAGCAGGTCGATGGCGGGATAGCGGACGGCGGCGACGTCGTCCAGGCTGGTCACCGTCACGGCGGCTGCGGTGTCCCACGCCTCGACCGGGGAGGCGTCGTGATGGTGCGGGGCGACTCGGACGCACGTCACCGATCCGCCCGACGCGGCCACGCCGGCTCGGCCGCTGAACATCGTGTCGCCGAGCGTGCCGCCGAGCGTGTCGGCGGTCATGCGGTCGGCGGCCAGAATGACGTGGGCGCCCTCGGCGGCGAGGATTGCGGCGCATCGGGCCGCATAATCCGCGGCGGCGCCGGCTCGATCTGTGGACGCCTGCACGACCAGTGTCGCTGTGGGGTACGTCTCGGGCTCGACCAGGATGGGCAGGACCGGCCAGGAGGCATCGGCCGCGGCTTCGGTGCAGGCTATGCCGATGAGTGCGGCCGGTCCGGCCGCGAGCAGGTTGTGCACGACCTCGCGAAGGATCGCCAGGTGGCCGGTGCCGGTGGGCCCGAGGAAGTCGACCGTGCCGCCCAGTGGCCAGGGCACAGCGTGTCCAGTGCCTTGATCCCGGTAGGCAGGATCATCCCGGAGGCTGCGCGCACCCCGCAGTGCCTCAGCCGGCTCCGGCAGCCGGGGTGCCGTAGCGGGATCGACGATCGTTCCGAATAGCGTCGTGACGACGGTGGTCATGGTCGGCTCCTTTGCTCGGGTCGGGGTCTTGGTGGGGCCGACGAGCGTCGACCGCAATCGTCACCGCGCGTCGTACAGCCGCTTGCGGACCGCGCCGGGAGTGATGTCGAGCAGGCTCGCCAACTCGGCATCGGTCCACTCGGCGTAGTACCGCAGCCCGAGCAGCGTGCGGTCCGCGTCCCGGCTCAGGAGCAGTGCTCGGCGTATGTGCTCAATGCGCTCGTCGCGTTCGGCCGCCACCGCCGGATCGGCGTTGTCGTCGACCTCGGTCTCGAGGACCCGGTCGAGCAGCATGGTCGGCCGCAGCCGCCGCCGGTGCCGCTCGGCGTGCTTGCGGACCACCAGGCCCAGCCACGCCCGATACGCCGCGGGTTCCCGCAAAGCCGAGATCGACTGGTAGACGTCCAGCAACGTCTC
>JBBSHJ010000085.1:0-14151 GCA_038253135.1 Mycobacteriales bacterium
CCGGCGGACGGCGCGCGCCCGCCCGGCCCCCCGCCCGCCCCCGCCCCCCGCCCCCCCCCCCCGCACCCCGGCCGCGCCCGCGCGGGCGATGATGACGCCGGCCAGCAGGCCCCCGACGACCGGTGCGGCCCAGACGAGCGTGCTCGCGGCGCTGGCGTGCTCCCCCCGCGGCAGCGCGGCGAGCAGCGGGAAGGACGGCACGACGCCGACGTGCGCTCCCGACGCGGCCACCGAGGTGCCGGAGCCGATCACGAAGCCGGTGCCGACGGCGTACGCCGACGCGTAGACCGCGGCGCTCGGCGCGTAGAGGACGCAGAGCACGGCGAGCAGGAACCCGCCGGGGATGCCGGTGCCGAGGCCGTGCGCCAGGTCCGCGGCGCGGCCGGTGGCGAGCGCCAGTGCGGCGGCGACGAGGAGAGCACCAGCGGAGAGTACGACGGCCAGGGCCGCGCCGGCGCCGCGCAGCGCGACCGGCACCTGGGCCGGCAGCCGGTAGCCAGTCAGTGCCGGCCAGAGCCGGGCCGCCGTACCCAGGCCGATACCGCCGGCGACGAGGGCCGCCAGCGCGGCCCAGCCGATGACCGAGAACCGCGCGACGTGCAGCGCGCTGGTGCTCGTGCTCGCGACGATCAGGCCGGCCAGCAGGGCATAGGTCGCGACGAAGGTGGCGAGCAGCTCGGCGGCGGCCCGCAGCCGAGCCCGCTCGCCGGCCACCTCGCGAACGGCGCGGCCGAGGCGGACCCCGCCGTGGGCCAGCAGGGCGACCGGGAGGGCGAGCAGGCCGAGCGGGGTGAGCCCGAGGTGCAGGGCGGTGCTGCCGCTGCCGACGTGCAACGGGGTGCGGTGGGCGAAGGCCCAGACGCTGCCGATCGAGCGCATCGCGGCGAGGGTGGAGACGGCGCTGCGCGAGTCGGTGCCCCACGCGGCGAGGACGATCGCCGCGACGACCACGTAGCCGACCAGCGCCGCGACCAGCGCGCGCAGCAGCGCCTGGCGCAGCGGGACGGACGACGGCTGGCGGGCGTCGTACCGGCGCAGCGTCGGCCGGCTGAGTACGTCGCTCACAGCTGGTAACTCTGTCAGCCGAGGCGGGTGGTCCCGGCGAGGCGCGCCGCGAGATGCCCAGTGGCGGGCCTCCGCGAAGGAGACCCGCCACTCGATGGCTCGCTGGTGCTACTGGTTTTGGCCGCCCTGCTGGTCACCGGCCGGAGGCTGGTAGCCCTCGGCGCCCTGCGGGCCGCCCGATGGATTCTGCGGCGGCGGCTGGTAGCCCTGGTATCCCTGCTGGCCGCTCGCGGGCGGCTGCGGAGCCTGGTATCCGCCAGGCTGCTGGCCGCCGGGCTGCGGCGCCTGGTAGCCGCCCTGCTGTTGCGGCGCCTGGTAGCCGCCGGGCTGCTGGTGGCCCTGTTGCGGGTAGCCGGGGTACTGCTGCTGGGGCTTGGCTCCCCCCATCCCGGCAAGTGAAGGGATGACGCCCTTCTTCTCCAGGAACGCGGCCGTAAAGGCGCCGGCCTGCAGAATCGTCGTGATCAGCGCGAGGATCAGGCCGATCTTGGTGCCGGGCACCTGATCGCCGTGGCCGACCATCATGCCGAAGCTGATCAGCACCGCGCCGGCGGCCAGTCCGGCGGCCATGTAGGCCTGCAGGGTGGCCGCAGCCTTGTGCTCGCTCCTGACGAGGAGACCCGCGGCGCCGACGACGCTGGCGGCAAGGGCGAGCGCGATGACGCCGGCCCCGAATCCACTGAAGCCCTTGATGCCGTCGAACCAGTTGAGGAAGCCCCAGATCCAGGTCAGCACACCGAGCGCGGCGCCGATGATCTCGAAGAGGGGGAGCGCCGAACCGCCTGCGGATGGTGCCGAGCGCCCGGGCGCCTGCTGCGGGGCCTGATACGCGCCCTGCTGTCCCTGGGCGTCCGGAGGGCTGTAGCCAGACATCGTCGAGTCTCCTTGCCGGCGGTTCACAGATGCCGCCTGTGCGTCGGTCGGTATGTGTGGCGAGGCGAGGCGGGGGCCTCGTCGCCGGTCGGGACGGGCGTGCGTTGGTGGCACACACCCTACCGTGGCTCGGCCGCAAAGCGCGGCTAATCGGCTGCGCCACGATAGGCCTGGGTCTCGCCACGATCGTCGGGACGCTGCTCGCCACGCTGCGGTACGGCGGGTCGCCGGCTCGCGGTTCGAAGGGATCGGCAGCTGCCGGTTCAGGCCCGCTGATGCGGCGGCTGCCTGCGTGCCGTGGCATTCTCTCGACGCGGTGGCGGACGGAGGTGGCGGTGGCGGCGAGCGGCACGGGATCCGGCTCCGGATGGCGCTCCTGCGGGTCGACGGCCTCTACGCTCGTCTCTGGGCGGCGTACCCCGGCGCACCGAGCCGGTGCACCCCGTGCACTCCTGATCCCGGGTGCGACCGCGGCAACCGCCGCGTCAGGAGACCATCTCCCGCAGCAGCGCCGCGGTCGCGCTGGGCGTCTTGCCGACACGGACGCCGGCGGCCTCGAGCGCTTCCTGCTTGGCGGCGGCGGTGCCGGCCGAGCCGGACACGATGGCGCCGGCGTGGCCCATCGTCTTGCCCTCCGGTGCGGTGAATCCGGCCACGTAGCCGGCGACCGGCTTGGTGACGCTGGCCGTGATGAATTCGGCCGCCCGCTCCTCCGCGTCGCCGCCGATCTCACCGATCATCACGATGGCCTCGGTCTCCGGGTCGTCCTGGAACGCCCGCAGGCAATCGATGTGCGTCGTACCCACGACGGGATCGCCCCCGATGCCCACGCAGGTGGAGAAGCCGATGTCCCGCAGCTCGTACATCATCTGGTAGGTCAATGTGCCTGACTTGCTGACCAGCCCGACCCGGCCGGCCTTGGTGATGTCCGCGGGAATGATGCCCGCATTGCACTGGCCGGGGCTGGCGACGCCGGGACAGTTGGGGCCGACGATGCGGGTCTTCTCGCCCCTGGCGACGTTGTAGGCCCAGGCCGCGGTCGTGTCATGCACCGGGATGTTCTCGGTGATCACGATGCACAGGCCGATCTCGGCATCGATCGCCTCGAGCATGGCGTCCTTGCTGAAGCGTGGCGGCACGAACTGCACGCTCACGTCGGCGCCGGTCTCGGCCATCGCCTCGGCGACGGTGCCGAAGACCGGCAGCCGCTTGCCGTCCAGCTCGGCCTTCTGCCCGGCCTTGCGGGCGTTGACGCCGCCGACGAGGTTGGTGCCGGCGCGCAGCATCCGGGCGCCGTGCTTCATGCCCTCGGAGCCGGTGAGACCCTGGACGATGACCCTGCTCTTGTCGGTCAGGAAGACGGCCATCGCGATTACGCTCCCTGCGCCGCGAGCTCGGCGGCCCGCTCGGCCGCTCCGTCCATGGTGTCGACCTGCGTGACGCCGTCGAGCGCGGCGCCGGTCAGGATCCGGCGGCCCTCCTCGGCATTGTTGCCGTCGAGGCGCACGACGAGTGGTCGGGTCACCGCCTCCCCGCGCTGGCCCAGCAGGCCGAACGCGGCCACGATGCCGTTGGCGACCGCGTCGCACGACGTGATGCCGCCGAAGACGTTGACGAACACGCTCTTGACGGCCGGGTCGGAAAGGATCACCTCGAGGCCGGCGGCCATGACCTCGGCACTCGCACCGCCACCGATGTCAAGGAAATTAGCCGGCTTCACACCGCCGTGCTTCTCTCCTGCATAAGCGACGACGTCGAGTGTCGACATGACCAGTCCCGCGCCGTTGCCGATGATGCCGACCTCGCCGTCGAGCTTGACGTAGTTGAGGTCCCGCTCCTTGGCCTTGGCCTCGAGCGGGTCGGCGGCCTCCTTGTCGGCGTACGCCGCATGGTCGGGATGCCGGAACTCCGCGTTGTCGTCAAGGCTCACCTTGCCGTCGAGACACATGACACCGCCGTCGGGCATCTGCACCAGCGGGTTGACCTCGACCAGCGTCGCGTCCTCCCCGATGAAGACGTCCCAGAGCTTGACGACCACCTCCGCGACGCCGTCGGCGATCTCGGCCGGGAACCGTGCCGCGGCGACGATCCGGGCCGCGGTTGCCTTGTCGACGCCGGTGCCGGCATCGATGGGGATCCGGGCCAGCGCCTCGGGCTTGGTTCGCGCGACCTCCTCGATCTCCACGCCACCCTCGACCGAAGCGATGGAGAGGTAGGACCGGTTGGACCGGTCGAGCAGGAACGAGAAGTAGAACTCCGACGCGATGTCCTTGGCCTCGGTGACGAGCACCCGGCGTACGACGTGGCCCTTGATGTCGAGGCCGAGGATGGCGGCGGCCTTCTGCTCGGCCTCGGCCGGGTCGCCGGCCAGCTTGACGCCACCGGCCTTGCCCCGCCCGCCGGTCTTGACCTGGGCCTTGACGACGACCTGGCCGCCCAGCTCCTCGGCGATGGCGCGCGCCTCGGCCGGCGTTGTCGCGACCCTGCCGCGTTGCACGGGCAGGCCGTGCCTGGCGAAGAGCTCCTTGGCTTGGTACTCGTACAGATCCACGGGGCCGTGTCCTCCGCGTCGAGGTGGCTGGGCTGATACCTGCCGGCGAGCCTAGTCAGCCCGCTCCCGGCTACGGCAACCAGCCCGCTCGCTCCGCTCCCCCTACCCGCCGTTGACTGGCCACTCTTGGCTGCCGACACGACGGCGGTACAAGCAGCCAAAAGTACGGTACGACGAGCGGACGAGGGCGGAACGGAACCGAGGGGGACGAACGATGACGGGAGACACATGAGGAAGCGGGGCCGGGGTCAGACGGACGTGCGGGCGTGCGCGCGGACCCACCCCACGATGGATTCCATCGTGGCTCCAGGGGTGAAGATCTCGGCCACACCAATGGCCTTGAGCTCGGGAATGTCCTCGTCGGGAATGATCCCGCCGCCGAAGACCACGATGTCGGTCGCATCCTGCTCCCGGAGCAGGTCGAGCACCCGGCGGAAGAGCGTCATGTGCGCACCGGAGAGGACAGACAACCCGACGCAGTCGGCATCTTCCTGAACCGCGGTCGTGACGATCTGCTCCGGGGTCTGGTGCAGGCCGGTGTAGATGACCTCCATGCCGGCATCGCGCAGCGCCCGCGCGACGATCTTGGCGCCGCGGTCGTGCCCGTCGAGGCCGGGCTTGGCGACGACAACCCTGATAGGGACCCTGATCCGGGCGGCACCACTGTGGGTCATTGGCCCTCCGCTGCTCCTTCGCTTCCTGAGCGAACCCTACTGCCGGCACCCTGTCAGGATCAGGGTGTGGCAGAGAGCACCCGCACCCGGGAAAGGCCGGTCACCATCGTCACCGGCGCCAGCAAGGGCATCGGCGCCGCGACCGCGCGACGGCTCGCGGCGGACGGGCACGACGTCGTGGTCGGCTATTTCGGCGACGAGGCCGGTGCCCGCGGCACGAGCGAGGCCATCACAGCCGCCGGCGGGACGGCGCTCGCACTGCGGGCCGACGTGACGACCGAGGACGGGGTCGCCACCCTCTTCGGCGCCACGATCGAGCAGTTCGGTACGCCGACCGGGCTGGTCAACAATGCCGGCGCGACGCTGCACATCGGCGACCTCGCCGAGACCCCGGTGGACGTCGTACGCCACGTCCTCGACCTCAACCTGCTCTCGGTGGTGCTGTGCTGCCGGCGGGCGGCGCAGGTCATGCCGCCTCGGTTCGGCGGCAACGGCGGCGCGATCCTCAACATCTCCTCGGCCGCGGCGACGCTCGGTTCCGCGCACGAGTACGTCCACTACGCCGCGGCCAAGGCGGGAGTCGACGCCCTGACGGTCGGCCTGGCCGCGGAGCTGGCCGGCGACGGCGTACGCGTCAACGCGGTCGCCGCAGGCATTGTCCGCACCGGCATCCACGCCGCCGCCGGGGATCCGGGCCGAGTGGACCGTGCCGGCGCCGCGGTGCCGCTCGGGCGGGCAGGCGAGGTGGCGGAGATCGCGGCGGCCGTCGCGTTCCTGCTCGGTCCGGACTCGTCGTACACGACCGGCGCGATCCTGCGGGTGGCCGGCGGCAGGTGAGCGGGCCTCAGGTGCCACTACTCAGGCGCCGGTACGACGCTCCCCCGCGGCGGCCGCGGCGGCGGCCAGCACGAGCACCAGGCCCGCGGCCACCGGTTCGGCGACCGTGCCGAACGTCGTACCGAGGTCGGGGGACCGGCCGACGACGACGGCGTTCTCGACCGCGATGCCGAGCAGCACGCACCCCAGGACCAGCCACACGGTGACGACGGCGAGGCGCGGCCGCAGCGTCGGCGCGACCGCGCAGGCCACGACGATCAGTGCGACGAAGGCCAGCTCACCGGTCAGCTGCCAGCCCGACGCCTGCGTGACCCCGGCCGCCGCGATGCCCAGGGCCGAGCTGCTGGGCCCGGCTCCGAAAGCGATCACCGTGCCGGCGCCGACGACGAGCCCGGCCGACGCGAAGGCCGGCCGGCGCCGGTCGAACCGGCCGTCGTCCTCCATCACGGTGTCGGCCCACGACGCATAGGCCGCGAGCGCGCCGAGCACCGCCCCGAGCGCGGCGACGATCGCCACGACGAGCCCAGGGCCGACCGAGTAGCTCGTGGCCGGCACGGCCTGACCGGGCACGGGCAGGTCGAGCGCGGACCGCGCTCCGGTGTCGGCGAGCCAGAGCCAGTGGATCAGCTGCCCGACGCCCAGCGCCCCCGCGGCGCCGACGGCGGCCAGCCCGAGCCGCGGCAGCCGGCCGGCCATCGTGGCGGCGCCGAGCAACACGAGCACGATCGCGGCCGGCAGCCAGCCGAGGAACCCGAGCGCGCCGAGCCCGCGGCCGATCCGATGCCCGCCGGTGGTGCCGAGCGGGAGCAACGGGCGGATCGCGAGGGCGAGACCGGCGATCGCGGCGAGCCCGCCCGCCGTGCGGGCGAGGGCCGGCGTACGGCCGATCACCAACGAGTCGCGGCGCCCGGATCCGGCGTCGCCGGTCGCCACGGCCAGGTCCGGACCGGCCGCGACGGCCGCGGCGGCGACCGCGGTGCCGGCCATCCGGCCGCCCGGCGGCTCGGCGTCGGCCGCCACTGGTGGCGGCGGGCCGATCGGCCGGCGCGACTTCGGCCGCTCCGGTCGCCGGGCCGTGGGCTTGCCGTCGCGCCGGGATCCGGCCGCGCCGGTGACGGCCCGGATGCTGCCGGGGATCTGCTTGATCGTCGGTGGGCTGCTGCGGCTGGATCGGCGCTTGCCCGACTTCCCTTTCCGCCCGGTCATTGCTCCGACGCTAGCAACCGGCCCGAGGGCGCTCTGACCGCCGCGCGGCACCAGTGCCTGCGGGACACGAGTACCCCTCGCCGTCGCTGTGATTGTCTCCCTGCTGTGACCGCAACCCGATCGTCGAGCGGAACGGCTCAGAATAGAGCTCGCAGGTAGCGGATCTCGTCAGCGGTCACGCCCCAGACCCGCTCCTCTCGCCGAGCGGCGTCAGGGCTCCGGCGCTCAGCCCGGTAGAAGGGTTCCGTCCGCTTGTTGCCGACCAGGACCTACGGCAACTCCTCTCGGAAGCCTGCCCGCCGAAGGCGTTCGGGAGCGTCGGCGATCAGCAGCCGAACCACGCCCGAACGCCAGTGGTGAGGTCGACGTAGAGCCCGTGGAGTCGACCCCGTGCACCTACACGGAATGCAAACCTGACCCGGGGCAACCGAGCGAGCGTCGCCGCCACTTTCTACCTGATCACCACAGCGGTGTTCTACGAGCATTTGTCGGGTGCGGACGAATTCTGCGACTCGGCTGTTCTTCCGGGAATCCGGGGCGTTGATTCTGTCCTCGTCGGTGATGCTTTTGAAGGCTATGAGCAAGATCGACTGCGCCGGGGTGGACGATGTTGCATCGGATCGAATCTCGGCCATAGTCGGCCACGATGCCTCGCGTAAGAGATGCCAGAGCAGCCTTGGTTGCTGCATAGATTGAGTGCCCCCATTCGGCGCCGTGTCGGTGCATCGAGCCACCAGCTCGAGCTCTACGCCGGCGCGCCGGCAGCTTGCGCCGCAAGGGCGAGCCAGCTGGTTACTCACTCAAAGCAGTACGCACCGCTGAGCACGACCACCGCGAAGGCCACTGGTTTGGTCCTGCGCGGCGTCGGCGCCCAGACACCGACACGACGCTACACAACACCAGCCTTACACGACTCCGAACGGCAAGATTGGGGGTAAGTGTGGGTGCGGCTGCTCACACCAACCGATCGTTCCGGTCGCGGCGGCCGAGCAGGGCGTAGATCTGGACCATGGCTGCCTGGTCGAGCAGCGGCGCCGGCTGATCGGAGAACCGGAACACGCCCGTCGCCGGGTCACGGTATTGTTGCCATACCGTGTCGGCGTAAGACTGCATGGCTTCGCGATACCGGCGGTCGTGGTTGAGGCTCTCCATTATCAGCAGGTTCTTGAACATAATCGCGTTGAAATACGAGGGCTGCTGCCAGAGCCGGTTCTGCGATTCGTAGTAGCTCAGGGCAGCATTCGCGACGGCCTCGGCCTGCCCTAGATAGGCCCGTTGGCCGGTCGCGCGGTAGAGCGCCGCTGCGGCGCCCACCATGGTTCCCTGGTTGTAGCTCCAGTAGTTCTCATAGAGGTAGCCGTCGAGAGCAACGCTGTCCCAGTAGAGGCCCTCCGAGCTCAGCAGCGATCGCCGGACCCAGTCGTAGGTTTGCTCAGCCCACCGCACGTAATCTCGATCGCCGGTCACCCAGAACAGATGCACACCCATCGTGGCTGTGGTCGCATTTTCCATCACGCTACGCGACGGTGCCCACGAGCCCTGCGTCCAGAAGATGCCGCCGGGACGAGGATGGGTGCGGTCGTTGTCCCAGCCCGCCTGCTCGAGCCGGAAGATCTCCTGCGCTTTCTGCAGCGAGCGAGGGTCACCGGACATCGCATACCACTGGAGAAAGTCGATACCGAGCCAGCCATCGTCGTCGTAGTACTTATCTCCGCCGTTGCCGTAGGGCGCATTCAGGTAGGAGTCGTATCCCGGCGGACTGGGGTAGTTGGGCGTGATGGCCGCGTTCGGGCTGCGTCCGGTGGCGCTGTAATACGGTTCCAGGCCGGTGATGCGGTCCTGCACGTCGTCGCGGTAGCGATGCTCGAGGCCGCGCAGACCGGCGATATACGTGGTGGCCGCAAAGGCCTGCGAGAACGGCCACACGTAGGAGTAGGCGTTACCCCCGGCGAACGGGTACTGCTCCTGGTACAGCTTCACGTCGGGGTGGTAGAAGTACTTCTGCATCGCGTCATACGACGCGACCGCGCGCATCGTGTTTGTCTCGTCCTGCGCCTTGCCGCCCTGCGCGGCCTCGGCCACGGCGCCGCGCGGCCCCAGTGCCGAAGCAGAGCCGGTCACAGCGACGGCCACGCCTATCGCGGCCGACCGGCCCAGGAATTGGCGTCGGGTCGACGACGGCGCGCGCCCGTGCTGCTGATCCATGGAAGGACCCTTCCTCGATTGGTCTTACGATCCCGACGCCGGTGTCGGTTTACCTCATATAGGTATCGCGCGTGGGACGGCGTCGCGGTGGGGGGACATCCGTGGGGGCGACGGCTAGCCAAGAGAGTTTGAGAGATCGATTTCTCAAGGAGAGTGCAGGGGCAGCGCACGCTTGTCAAGGGGCGGAAGTCGTGATTGTGGGGTTTCTACTCGTCGCCCGGCATGTCCAGCAACACAATGGCCTGCTCGAGCGCCGTGCGGGCAGCACGAGAAGTCCGCCACCCGAGCTGAAAGCTGAGTCAGCCGCGACTCAGCTTCGTTGTCCGCCGAGGAGCACGCAGCCGAGTCTGAGACGTCGAGTGCCGGGGATCAGAGCTTCTCCACCGGCGCGTAGCGGAGCAGCAACCGCTTGCGGCCGACCCCTTCGCCGAAGTCGATCGTCGCCTGCGCCTTCTCCCCCGCACCGACCGTCTCGACCACGCTGCCGAGGCCGAACGCATCGTGGTTGACCTTGTCACCGACCTCGAGGGCGACGATCGGCCGGTTGCCGGCGCCGCCGCGCAGCCCGCCTGCGGCGAGCTTGCGCTCGGCCAGCCGGGTCTGGGCCGATGGGCGGCCGACGTAGCCGCCGCCGTACGCCGTACCGCCGCCGGACGAGCGCTTGGGCTCCTCGCGCTCCCACGACAGCAGCTCGGCCGGCAGCTCGTCGAGGAACCGGCTCGGCGGGTTGTACGCCGGCTGCCCCCACGCACTGCGGGTGATGGCGCGGGAGAGGTAGAGCCGCTGCCGGGCGCGGGTGATCCCGACGTAAGCCAGCCGGCGCTCCTCCTCCAGCTCCTGCTCGTCGGCGAGCGTGCGCAGGTGGGGGAAGACGCCGTCCTCCATGCCGGCCAGGAAGACGACCGGGAATTCGAGTCCCTTGGCGGTGTGCAGGGTCATGAGCGTCACGACGCCGGTGTCGGCGTCGGGCACCGAATCGGCGTCGGCGACGAGGGAGACCTGCTCGAGGAACCCCGCCAGGGAACCGGCGGGATTCGCCTGCTCGTATTCACGAGCGACGGACACCAGCTCGGTGAGGTTGTCGATGCGGCTCTCATCCTGCGGATCCTCGCTGGCCTCCAGGTCGGCGAAGTATCCGGTGCGGGCGAGAATGGCCTCGACGATGTCCGATGGCCCCGCCCGCGTGCCGCCCACACCGGCGGCGTCCACGTATCCCGCGCCGACCGACATGGCCCGCAGCTCGGTGATCAGGGCGACGAAATCGCCGATCGCCCTGACCGACCGCGGGTTGATCCCGGGTGCGTCGGCCGCGTTGTCGAGGGCCTCGGCGAAGGGGATCCGATCGCGTGCGGACAGCGCTTCGACACAGGCCTGGGCGCGGTCGCCGATCCCCCGGCGCGGGGTGTTGAGAATGCGCCGGAGGCTGACGAGGTCGGCCGGATTGTCGATGTAGCGCAAGTAGGCGATGATGTCCCGCACCTCGCGGCGCTCGTAAAAGCGCACGCCGCCGACGACGCGATACGGCAGGCCGACCCGGATGAAGATTTCCTCGAAGACCCGCGACTGGGCATTGGTGCGGTAAAAGACGGCGACGTCGGACGGTCTGACTCCCTCGTGGTCGCCGAGCCGATCGATCTCGCCGGCCACCCACGCGGCCTCGTCGTGCTCGTTGTCTGCGACGTAGGCGCGAATCGGCTCGCCGTTGCCGGCCTCGGACCACAGATTCTTCGGGCGGCGATTCGGATTGCGCGCGATGACGGAATTGGCGGCGGTCAGGATCGTCTGGGTCGAGCGATAGTTCTGCTCCAGCAAAACCGTTGTGGCGTTGGGATAATCTCGCTCGAACTCGATGATGTTGCGAATCGTCGCGCCGCGAAAGGCGTAGATGGACTGGTCGGCGTCGCCCACGACGCAGAGCTCGGCCGGCAGCACCTCAGGTGTCTCGCCGGCGCTGCCCGACCCGGCGCTGCCCGACCCGGCGCTGCCCGACCCGGCGCTGGCCGACCCGGCGCTGGCCGACCTGGCGCTGGCCGACCCGGCGCTGCCCGGCTCGAAGTCGTCGGGCCCGGCGCCCACGAGCGAACCGTCGGCGGCACGGCGTACCGGCCGTCCCACGAGCTCGCGGATGAGAACGTACTGCGCGTGGTTGGTGTCCTGGTATTCATCAACGAGAACGTGCCGGAACCGGCGCCGGTAATGCTCCGCGACGGCCGGAAAGGCCTGGAAAATATTGACCGTAGTCATGATCAGGTCGTCGAAGTCGAAGGCGTTGGCCTCCCGCAACCGCCGCTGGTAGGCCGTGTAGGCCTCGGCGAGCAGCTTCTCGCTCGCCGTCGTCGCCCGCGCCGTCCAGGTCTCCTCGTCGACCAGCTCGTTCTTGCAGTTGCTGATCTGGTTGAGCAGCGCCTTGGGTGGGGTGCGCTTCTGATCGAGGTCGAGCTCGCGGGCGACCAGGGTCATGAGCCGGATCGAGTCGGCCGAGTCGTAGATGGAGAACGAGCTGGTCCGGCCGAGGGCCTTGGCCTCGGCGCGCAGGATCCGCACGCACATCGAGTGGAACGTCGAGACCCACATGACCCGGGCCCGGTTGCCGACCAGCGCGGCGACCCGCTCCTTCATCTCCCCCGCGGCCTTGTTGGTGAAGGTGATCGCCATGATCGCGCCGGGCGGGACGTGCCGTGCGGCCAGGAGGTAGGCGACCCGGTAGGTCAGCACCCGCGTCTTGCCGGACCCGGCGCCGGCGACGATCAGCAGCGGCCCGCCCTCGTGCTCGACCGCCCTGCGCTGCTGGGGATTGAGCTCGCCGAGCAGCTTATCGGTGTCGATCGCGCGGGCAGGGCGGCGGGGCCGCTCGTCGTCGGCGTCGGCATCGGTGCTCAGCTGGTCGGGCACGTCGGGGGCTGAGGTCATCTCGAGTCTCGACCCTACTTCCAACCGCCGACCGGGCTCCGCTGCGCCGCAGTGGTGCATACTGGTGCCGATGACGACGTACGACGCCACGCGATTTTTCTATGGGTACCGCCGCCCGGTGCCCGTCGTCGTCTGACCTGAAGCAGACCACTGACGCCTCCGAGCCCGCCGGCCCGGAGGCGTTTTGCCGTCTCGGTGGTCCCGCGGGCATCCACCAGAAGGGACCAGCACATGACCATCATCGATCCGGCCACGAAGCGTGACCTCGGCACGAACACCGCCACGGGCAGATCGGACGACCCGATCCTCGACCTGCGCGAGCGCATCGACGGGCTCGACGCCGAGATCGTGCGGCTCGTCAATGAGCGGGCGACGCTGTCCGCGCTGGTGCAGCGCCGCCGCATGACGGCCGGTGGGGTCCGTCTCGAGCTGTCCCGCGAACGCGAGATCATGGCGCGGTACGGCGCCGACCTCGGCCCGAGCGGTACGGCGATCGCGGACGCGATCCTGCGTGCCTGCCGCGGCTGAGCGTTCCGTAGCATCCCCACTCAATGGCAACCATCGCGCACCCGGACCTGTCGAAGGACGACGACGCGACGATCGAGCGCGCGCTCGTCGTCACGGCGCACCCCGATGACGTCGACTACGGCGCCGCCGGCACGATCGCGTCGTGGACCCAGGCGGGCATCGCGGTCTCCTACTGCATCATCACCAGCGGCGACGCCGGCGGGTTCGACGACACCCCGCGCGAAAAGATGGCGGAGCTGCGGCAGGGCGAGCAGCGGGCCGCGGCCGCGGCGGTCGGCGTCACCGACGTGACGTTCCTCGGCTATCCGGACGGCGAGGTCTCGGTGACCAAGGACCTGCGCCGGGACATCGCCAGGCAGATTCGCCGCGTCCGGCCGCACCGGGTCCTCACGCAGTCGCCGGAGCGGGCTTGGGAATTCATCGGCCGCAGCCATCCCGACCACCTGGCCGCCGGCGAGGCGGCGCTGTGCGCGGTCTACCCCGACGCCCGCAACCCTTTCGCCTATCCCGAGCTCAGGCTCGAGGAGGGCCTCGAGGCGTGGACGGTGCCCGAGACCTGGCTGATGGCCGGCCCGCAGGTGACGACGTACGTCGACGTGACCGACACCTTCGACCGCAAGCTCGCCGCCCTGCGGGCGCATGCCAGCCAGACCTCCCACATGAACGGCCTGGCCGATCGGCTGCGCGGGATGCTCGGCCGCACCGCAACGACGGCCGGGCTGCCGGACGGCCGGCTGGCGGAGTCCTTCCAGGTCGTCGACACCCGTTGAGCTTCCACACTGAGCCGTCCACCCCGAGCCCATCCGAGCCCGAGCCCGAGCCATCCGAGCTTCCACACTTGCCGCCTCCTTCCGTCCACAGAAATCGATTACTGACGACGGAGGAAGGCGGCAGGTCGAGACCCGGGCAGGTCGAGGCCGGGCAGGTCGAGGCCCGGGCAAAGCGCCGGCACGTCCGACGACGCGGGCACGCGGTCAGGCGCGGGCGGCGTACCACCGCACCGCGGCCGGAATGATCTCCTCCCACGGTGCCGGAGCGAGCCCGAGCTGCTCCCGCATCGGCGTGCTGTCGGCCCGGGAGTCGATCTTCGAGCACGCAACGGCCCGACTCGGCCGGCTACTCGGTCTCAACGTCGAATGAGGGTGTGCCGGCTCAGGCGGGGACCCGCGTCCGCTCCTTTGCCACGCCGCGCTCGCTGGCCTCCTTGGTCGAGCCGGCCAGCAGCGCCGCCACCGCAGCCAGCGCGCCGACCATCCACAGGGCGTGGTTGAGCCCGACCGCCTTGGCCAGCAGGCCGATCGC
>JBBSHJ010000086.1:0-14138 GCA_038253135.1 Mycobacteriales bacterium
CCACCTCGGGCACCGAGGACAAGACCCTGATCGCCGCCGGTGGCGCCGCCCTGCTCGGAGCCGGCGCCGCCGCCTACGTCGCCGCCAAGCGCCGTACGCCCAGCACCAGCACCAGCACGGGCACCGAAAGCACGAGCTAACCACGCACGCATCGGGGACCTCCTCGCTGCGCTCCTGACAACGGCGGCGCCGCCCTCAACCGGGCGACGCCGCCGTTTCGCTGTCGCAACGTCTGATCTCGCCGCCATGCCGCTGGCACTAGCGCGGCGCCACCGCAGCAAACCACCTCGCCACCGGGCGCAGGACGCCGTACGTCGCGAGCACGCGCCGGGTGATCTCGGCGGCCGGAACATCGTCGTCGCAGCCGAGCGGGCGGGCTGCGGTCAACGAGCGGTAGCGGACCAGACCTGCGCCGTCGGCGGAGAAACCGCGCGGACCGCGCTTCAACCGCTCGCCACCCACCTCGAATCCCTCAGCCCGGAGGGCGTCAAGTATCGCGGCGAGCTTCGCCCCGCCGGATCCGGTGACGGCTTCGCGATAGCGCTGGATGCTGGAGGCATCGGCGTAGCGCCACGAGCCGGACACGGTCAGCCCATCGAGATCGAACCGCATTCCGATCTCGAAGCCGGGTCGGCGCACGATGCCGCACTGGTGCTGCCACCACCACGGCGTCTTGCCGTATCCCCAGACCGAGAAATCGTCGTACGCCGCGTCGGCATCAGCGATGTCCTGCATCAAGGCGACCATCGGCCGCCGGACCAGCCGCTCGCGGTCCTTGCGGAGCCGCTCCCGCACCGCCTCCGACGGGAACCCGTCAAGCTGCAACAGCACGTCGAACGCCCGCTCCGGCCACCCGGTGAACCGCTCCGCCATGCCGTCAAGGTGGCACGGCCCACCGACATCGAGTCAGCGAACGGCAATCGTCTTTGTTGCGGTGGCGGACGGTCCATCCGACCGTCCGCAGTAGGCGACTGTCTCAATCCGAATGGTGTAGATTCCCGGCCGCTTCCATGTGTGGTCCTCGCGGAGATGTGCGGTGCGCCCTGTCAGGCTGATGGATTGTGGGCAGGCCGCCAGGTCCCGCAACACTGCGCCATCTCCCCAGTCGACGGACGTATCGATGGGCCGGCCGGAGATTGTCTGCGCAGTGACGGTTATGCGGGTTTGGATGTTGGCGCGGGGATTCTGGACGTCAATGCTGGTCACGATTGCGTTGGTGCTGGCCGGTACGACGTCGACGGAGGCCGACTGGGGCGCCGAAGGGGCGGCGTGCGAGGACGTGCAGGCGGCTGCCCCGACAACAGTGACGGTGTAGCGCCCCGCGCGCGTCCAGCGGTGGGTGAATGCCATGGTCAGCGTCCGCCCCCGCTGCGGCCCAGGACATCTCATCGCCGTCGACCCCTGGAAACCGGTGCCGTCGCCCCAATTGATCTTCGTGACGACGGGAATGCCGGCGTGCGTCCGCATGGTGACGCGCACCGTCGCGGTCGAGCCGGCGCGCACCTGCACCGGCGCCGCGATCTTCAGGATCGACGCGTTGGCGGGCTTGGGGGCGGCCCTAGGGGATTTCGGAGCTGCCGACTGGGTGCCGGGCGCTGCCGGTTGTAAGCGATCCGGTCCGCGGGTCAGGGCCACGGCCGCCGAGACTCCACCCGCGACGAGGACGACGGCAGCCGCGGCGGCCAGCGCGACGTACCGGCGCCGCCGCCTGGCCCGCAGCGCGATCCGCTGATCGAGCTTGGTCTCGAAGTCCACCTCGGGCTGGCCCGGCGCGAGCCGGTCGGCCTCCTGCTGCAGTAGCGACTCGATCGTCGAGCGATCAGGCATCTTCGTCCTCCGTCACCATCAGCTGCCGCAACCGCTCCAGTCCACGAGCAGTGCGGCTCTTGACCGTCCCGACCGGGCAGCGCAGCAGCGCGGCCGCCTCGGTCTCGGTCAGACCCTCCAGAAACCGCAGCGCGACGGCGGTGCGCTGGTCCGGCGGCAGGTCCATCAGGTTCCTGTAGAGATCGAGGCGCCGGTCGGAATCCCCGTCGCCGCCCGGCAACTCCGCCGGCGTACCGACGACCACGCGAGCCGACCGAGCGGAACCCTTCATCCGCCAGGCCAGCCGGACGACGGTACGACGGGCATAGGCACCCGCCGCCTCCGGCGCGCGCAGCCGGAACCGGTGCGCCCAGGTCCGCGTGAACGCCTCCAACACGATGTCCTCGGCGTCCTGCCAGTCCCCGACCAGGACGTAGGCCAGCCGCTGCAACCTCGGCCCGTGCAGCCGGATCAGGCGGACGGTGTCCGCCCGGTCGTCGGTCTCGGCTTCCCCCACGTGAGTAATAGAGCACCTCAGAGCGCTGAAACGGTCCGCAAAGCCGCAAATCGATCGGACCATTCTGCTCACGGCAGCAGAAGCTGGACGTAACGCCGTACCGGCCCGCACCGTCGAACCATGAGCGCACCCGAAACGAGCCCGCCCCGGCCGCTCGCCGACCACATCGCCGGCCGGCTGCTGCACCACCGCTTCGTCGTACTGGACACTCAGCTCGATGACGAGATCGGCACCCGGATCTGCTCGGAGCTCTTTCTGCTCGCCGCCGACGATCCCCGCGCCGACATCAGCCTCTGGATCAACTCGCCCGGTGGGTCGATCCCGGCGATGCTCGCGATCATGGACACGATGCGGCTGATCCCCAACGACGTCTCCACGCTGGCGATGGGGTTGGCGTGCAGCGCGGGGGCAGTCCCGTCCGCTACCAGCGAAGCCGCGACCGGGGGAAGCCGGTAGCGGAGGGGCGCGGGGGCGCGGGGGCCGGGTGGTCGCGGCAGCCGGCTTTCGGGTGCGGCCGCCCGTCAGCGGTACGGCGACGCGCCGCCGACAAAGCCGGTGAGCCGCTCACCCACCACCACCGACGCGCGCACGGCGTCGGTGCCGACCCGCCGCGCGATCGCCGCGATCGGCAGCTCCGCGTCGCCCGCCACGAGGAGCAGGTTGCCGTAGCGGCGGCCGCGCAGGATCCCGGGCTCGGTCACCACCGCCACGTGCGCGAAGACGCCGAGCAGGGTCGCGGCCTCGCGCCTGGCCTGCAAAAGCGGCGGGCGGTCGGTCAGGTTGGCGACGTAGCACCCGCCTGGCCGCAACGTGTGATGTACTGCGGCGGCGAATTGCCGGCTCCGCAAGGGTTCTGGCACCACCGGATCGCCGTCGCCGCCGCCGAACGCGTCACGCACGACGACGTCCCACGCGGCCGGTGGGCTCGCGACTGCAACGGCGAACCCCTCGCCCTCGACCAGGTCCACTCCGGTCCAGTCCAGGCCGGCGAAGGTCGACCGGACGAACCGCACCAGCGCGCCGTCGTACTCCACGACCGTGCTGCCCGATCCCGGCCGCACGTGCGCGAGCCAGCGGGGGAGCGTGCAACCGGCGCCGCCGAGGTGCAGGGCATCGACCGAGGTGCCGGTCGGCACGATCGACTCGAGCACCCCGGCGATCCATCGCACGTATTCGAAATCGAGGTGTTCGGGGTCGGCAAGGTCGACGTAGGACGAGAGCACGCCGTCGACCCGCAACTCGAAACCGGTCTCGCAGTCGAGATCCTGGCGGACGTCGACCACACCGTGGTCGATCGGAAACAGGCCGGGAACCGGCTCTGCCGCAGACACCTTGGGCCGACCGTGAGCTGGCTAATCGACGATCTGGCAGATCACCGCGTTGCCGGCAACCGCCGCGCCGGAGACGGCGGTGAGATCCTTGATCGTGCCCGCCTTGTGCGCCAGCAGCGGCTGCTCCATCTTCATCGCCTCGAGCACGACGACCAGGTCACCCGCGGCGACGACGTCGCCGTCGGTCACCGCGACCTTGACGATCGTGCCCTGCATCGGGCTGGTGAGGGAGTCGCCGGTGCTCGCGGTCCCGGACGCGCGTGACGTGGATCGCTTGCGCGGCCCGCCGTCCGTGGTGGCCGCCGGACCGGCCGAGAGTCCGGCCGGCAGCGTGACCTCGATCCGCTTTCCGCCGACCTCGACGACGACCGAGCGCCGGCCCTGCCCGTCCGCAGGTCCGCCCGCCGCCGCGGCGTACGCCGGGATCTGGTTGTCGAACTCGGTCTCGATCCAGCGCGTGTGCACCGTGAAGGGCTCGGCGAGGAAGGCCGGATCGCGTACGACGGCCCGATGGAACGGCAGCGCGGTCGCCAGCCCGTCGACGACCATCTCGGCGAGCGCGCGGCGAGCCCGGGCGAGGGCCTCGGCCCGGGTCGGGCCGGTCACGATCAGCTTGGCCAGCAGCGAGTCGAAGGCGCCGCTGATCACCGAGCCGGACTCGATGCCCGAGTCGACCCGCACGCCGGGCCCGCTGGGGGCGGCGTACGCCGTCACCGTTCCGGGCGCGGGCAGGAAGCCGCGCCCCGGGTCCTCGCCGTTGATCCGGAACTCGAAGGAATGCCCGCGCGGCACGGGATCGGACCGCAGGCGCAGCGGCTCGCCGTCGGCGATGCGGAACTGCTCGCGGACCAGGTCGACGCCGGCCGTCTCCTCCGTCACCGGGTGCTCGACCTGCAACCGGGTGTTGACCTCCAGGAAGCTGACCGCCCCGTCGGCGCCGACCAGGAACTCCACCGTCCCGGCGCCGTGGTAGCCGGCGGCACGGCAGATCGACGTGGCCGACGAGTGGATGCTCGCCCGCTGCGCGTCGGTCAGGAACGGCGCCGGCGCCTCCTCGACCAGCTTCTGATGCCGGCGCTGCAGGGAACAATCGCGCGTGCCGACCACGACGACGGTGCCGTGCGTGTCGGCCAGGACCTGCGCCTCGACGTGCCGCGGCTTGTCCAGGTAGCGCTCGACGAAGCACGCGCCGCGGCCGAACGCCGCCTCCGCCTCGCGGACCGCCGACGCGTAGAGCTGCGGGATCTCCTCGACCGTGCGGGCCACCTTCAGCCCGCGGCCGCCGCCGCCGAAGGCCGCCTTGATCGCCACCGGCAGCCCGTGCTCGCGGGCGAAGGCGACGACCTCGTCGGGTCCGCCGACCGGGCCGGTCGTACCGGGGACGAGCGGGGCACCCGCCTCGGTCGCGATGTGCCGCGCGGTGACCTTGTCGCCGAGTGTCCGGATCGACTGCGGCGTCGGGCCGATCCAGATCAGGCCAGCGTCGAGGACGGCCTGGGCGAAGTCGGCGTTCTCGGACAGGAAGCCGTAGCCGGGGTGTACGGCGTCGGCGCCGGAATCGCGGCCGGCCCGGATCACCCTCGCGATGTCGAGGTAGGACTCGGCGGGCGTCGTACCGCCGAGCGCGAACGCCTCGTCGGCCATCCGCACGTGCAGGGCGTCCCGGTCGGGCTCGGCGTAGACGGCGACGCTGGTCAGGCCGGCGTCACGGCAGGCGCGGACGACGCGCACGGCGATCTCACCCCGGTTGGCGATGAGGACCTTCTGCATCCCTCACCTCCTCCTCGACCCCGGCGCGGATCGCTGCGGCTGCACCCTGGGGCAGTCTAGGCCCGCGACCGATCGCTTCCGCCGGGTGAGCCGCAGGGCGCCGCGGCACCGGGGACGGCCGGCCACAGGTCGGCCGGCGACAGGCCGCACCGGGCGAGAAACTCCCGCAGCACCGGCAAGGACAGCCCGAGGACGGTGCCGTGGTCGCCGTCGATGCGGTCGATGAACCAGCCGCCGTAACCGTCGAGCGTGAACCCACCGGCGACGCGCGTCGGCTCGCCGGATGCCGCGTAGGCGTCGATCTCCACGGCGGACGGCGTACCGAAGAAGACGGTCGTCGACGCGACGCCCGAATGCTCGGCGCCGGTGCGCGTGTCGATCAGGCAGTGCCCGGTCCGCAGCGCGCCCGACCGGCCGGCCATCGCCCGCCAGCGACGGCGCACGTCGTCCGCATCGGCCGGCTTGCCGTACGCCGTACCGTCGAGCTCCAGCAGCGAGTCGCAGCCGAGCACCAGCGCGCCATCGGTGCGGCCCGCCGCCACGGCCCGCGCCTTCGCCTGCGCGAGCGCGCAGGTCAGGTCGGCGACGTCGAGGGCGCCGATGGAGGTCTCATCGACGCCACTCACCACGGTGTCGGCCTCGATTCCGGCCGAGCGCAGCAGCTGCGCGCGGGCGGGGGAGGCGGAGGCCAGAACCAGCCGGACCGGGGCGGGGTTCACGCCTACGCCATCCGGGCGGACAGCCCGCCGTCGATCGCCCAGTCGGCGCCCGTGACGAACGACGCCGCTTCGCTGGCCAGGAAGCAGATCACCTCGGCGATCTCGCGCGGCGCGCCGATGCGGCCCAGGGGGTGCACGGCCAGGACCCGCCCCTCGTCGCTCGCGCCGTTGGCGAAGGCCTCGTCGACCAGCCGAGTCCGCGTCCAGCCCGGGCGCACCGCGTTGACCCTGATCCCGTGCCTGCCGACGTCCAGGGCGAGGCTCCTGGTCAGGCCGACGAGCCCCGACTTGGCTGCTGCATAAGGGAAATAGTCGACTGCCGTCTGCACGGCGTGGATCGATGCGACGTTGACGATCGAGCCACGTCCCGCCGCCCGCATCCCCGGCAGCACGGCGCGGGCCACCAGCCAGGCCGCCTTCAGATCGAGCGCCATGAAACCGTCCCACTCCGCCTCGGTCAGCGCGACCGGGTCGAAGTAGGCGTTGCGCCCGGCGTTGTTGACCAGCACGTCGACCGGCCCGAGCCGGCTCGCGATCTGGCCGACCCCGGCGGCGATCTGTCCGGCGGCGGTGACGTCGACGTGGTGGTACGCCGCGCCGGTGCGTTGCGCGGTGACGGCGCCGCGTTCGTCATCGAGATCGAAGAACGCGACGGCCGCGCCCTCGCGGGCGGCGACCTCGACGGTCGCCGCGCCGATCCCCTGCGCGCCGCCGGTGACCAGGACGACCTTCCCGGCCAGCCGGGCGGCGGGTGCGGTCATAGCGCGGCCTCGCGCAGCGCCTCCAGCAGTGCCCGGGCCCGGTCGGCGGTCTCGGCCGCGGTGCCTTTCGTCAGCGCGCTGCCCAGCCCGACGGCGACGGCCCCGGCGGCGATGTAGTCCGGCGCGTCGGCGATCGTGACTCCGCCGGTCGGGATGAAGGGGACATGCGGCAGCGGCCCGCGCAGATCGCGCAGGCCGGCCGGGCCGCCGATCGACGCGGGGAAGAGCTTCACCGCGTCGGCGCCGGCCTCCATCGCGGCCACGATCTCGGTGACCGTGTGCGCGCCGGGGAGCACGGGGACGTCGTACCGGTGGCCCGCCGCGATGACCTGGAGGTCGACGTGCGGCGAGACGAGGAACCGCGCGCCGGCGAGGATCGCGAGCCGGGCGCTGGCCGCGTCGAGCACCGTGCCGGCACCGATGAGGGCGTCGGCGTGGGCCGGACGGGCCAGCTCGCGGATGGCGTCGGTCGTGCCCGGAGTGGTGAAGGCGACCTCGACGATCCGCAGGCCGGCGCCGACCAGGCTCCCGGCGGCGTCGACGGCCGCGCCGGCCTCGTCGGCACGCACGATGCCGATGACCCGCTGCTCGGCGATCCGGTTCATGACCTGCCAGCGATACACCTGCCGCCTCCTCACCTCGCGCCCCCGTCAGCGGCGCACGTCAATGTCTTTCAGTGGGTCATTGTCTTTCAGTGGGCCAATGTCTTTCGGTGGGTCAGTGCCTGCCGCTGCGCCTGCTGTGGCCGGGCCGTCCGGGACCGGGATCGGGCCGTGCGGCAAGCCTTCCACGTCGCCCGCGGCGCCGACCGCGAGGGCGCCGAGCGCCGTGCCGCCGTGCAGCGCGGCGGCGACGTCCGTCCCGCGCAGCAGCCCGTCGATGAACCCGGCGGCATAGGCGTCGCCGGCCCCGACCGGGTCGACCAACACGGCCGAGGCGGCCGGAACGGGCAGGACGTCGGTGCCGTCGTACGCCGTCGAGCCGTTGGCGCCGTCCTTGATCACCACGAGCCTCGGCCCCGCTCCGAGCAACCGGTGCGCGGCCGCCTCCGCGTCGGGTGTCCCGGTCAGCGCGATCGCCTCGTCCCGGCCGGCCAGGACCACGTCGGCCCGCCGGATCAGCGGGCGGATCCGCCCGAGGGTCTGCTCGAGCGGGCCGAGCCGGCGGCGCACGTTGGGGTCCAGTGTCACGACCATGCCCGCGCCCCGGGCGGCGTCGGCGGCCCGGTAGGTCGCGTCCGCCGCGGTCGTGGAGAGGGCGGGCGTGATGCCGGTGACGTGCAGGATCCGGGCCGAGGCGACGTAGTCGTCGTCGACGTCCCCGGGCGCGAGGCGCGACCCTGCGCTCCCGGCGCGCAGGTAGAGGACCTCGGTGGCGTGCCCGGGGCGGGCGTCGCGGACGAGCACCCCCGTCGGCGCCCCGTCGTCGCCGCGCAGCCGGCTGGTGTCGACGCCCTCGCCGCGGATGGCCCGGCGTACGACCGTGCCGAAGGCGTCGGCGCCGACCCGCCCCGCGAAGCCGACCCGGTACCCGAGCCGCGCCAGCGCGATCGCCACGTTGGACTCGCTGCCCGCGACCAGCCGCCGGAAGCTGCTCGCCTCGGTCACGGGCACGCCGGGCTCGGCCAGCAGCAGGACCATCGCCTCGCCCAGGGTGATCAGGTCCCGCTCCCGCGTCGCGCGCGGCGGGACCGTGGGCAGCTGCATGGCGGTGAGGGTATCGGCCGCGGGCGGTGTCCGGGTCGGGCTCAGGCCAGCGCCGTGACGGCCTCGACGGTCAGCGCCCGCGGCTCGATGGTCTTGCCCGCGCACGGATCCGCCGTGGCCGGGCCGAGCGCCATCGGCGCCAGCGTGACCTCCCAGCGCCGCCCGTCCAGATGCCGTACGACGCGCCGGTCACCTGCGGCCGCGTCGTCGACGACGATCGCGTCGGCGCCGGTCTCGCCGATCGCCTCCCGCACCGCCAGCTCCGCGATCTGGCCGGGGCGGTCGTAGGCCGACCGCCCGCGGCACCGGTCGGCGGTCATCGCCCCGGCCGCTGCCGCTTCGACGGCCGCGCGCGCCGCCGCCGCGTCCCAGCGACCGTAGGCGTAACCGGTCGGGAGCAGCACGCCGGTGGGTGCGAACCGGTGCCCGCCGAGGTGGGAGGACTCCCACAGGTCGAGGCCGGCCGCGTCGAGCTCGCTCGCGAGTGCGCGACCGAGGACCGCGCAGCAGGTGTCCCGCTTGGCGTTGGTGCAGACCAGGAGCATCGGGTCGGACCCGGCCGGGCGCCCGGCTCCGCTCAGGTCGGCGAGGTCGAGATCCAGCAGGTCGCGGCCGTGCGTGAAATCGACCCGCTGGACCCATGACGCGCCCGGGCGGGTCGAGGCCGCGTACGCCGTGCGCGCGGCTCCGTGCGCATTGCGGCCGGGCCGGCGGATCAGGCCGATGCGGACCCCGGCAGCGGACCCGCGGCGCTCCAGCTCGGCGCCGATCGCCGGGTCGAAGTCGCTCTGCGTCACGGCCTTGTGGCCCCACGCCCCGGGCTGCTCGATCAGCAGCCAGCCCGGCGCGACCGGTGCGGTGCCGGCGAGCGGCTCGCCGAGGGCGGCCGAGAGCGCGCTGCAGCTGGAAATGCCGGTCTCGGCCTGCGCTGTCATCGATGCCAGTCTTGCATCCGGCCAGGCGGTCCCGGCTATCCCGGCCGGCCCGACCGGCGCCACCGTCCGGGTCCGGCCGTCAGCGGGGAGCGCAGCAGGACCCGGCGATCGGCCCACGCCGATGTCGGGGCCGGCCGGGCTGCGCCCCGGCCGGGCAGCGCCGCCAGCACGGCGGTGATGGCGGCCAACTCCTCCGCGGTGGGATTGCCCCGCACCACGTGGAGCACCGGTGGCTCCGGGCCCTGCGAGCTCACAGCGGGATGTTCCCGTGCTTCTTCGGCGGCAGGGTCTGCCGTTTGGTCCGCAGCATCCGCAGCGAGTCGACGATGTATTTGCGGGTGTGGCTCGGCGGGATCACCGCGTCGATGTATCCGCGCTCGGCCGCCTCGTAGGGATTGAGCAGCGTGTCCTCGTAGGCCGCGATGCGTTCGGCCCGCAGCGCGTCCGGATCCTCGGCCGTCGCGAGCTCGCGCCGGTGCAGGATGTTGACCGCGCCCTGCGCGCCCATGACGGCGATCTGCGCCGTCGGCCAGGCGATATTCATGTCGGCGCCGAGATGCTTTGACCCCATGACGTCGTACGCCCCGCCGAATGCCTTGCGCGTGATCAGGGTGACCTTCGGGACGGTCGCCTCGGCGTAGGCGTAGATCAGCTTCGCGCCGCGCCGGATGATGCCGTCGTATTCCTGCGACGTCCCCGGTAGGAACCCCGGCACGTCGACCAGGGTCAGCACCGGAATGTTGAAGGCATCGCACGTCCGCACGAAGCGGGCCGCCTTCTCCGACGCGTTGATGTCGAGGCAGCCGGCGAATTGCATCGGCTGGTTCGCGACGACCCCGATGCTGTGGCCCTCGATCCGGCCGAATCCGCAAATGATATTCGGCGCGAAGAGCGCCTGCACCTCGCAGAATTCGCCGTCATCCAGCACGTGCTCGACGATCGTGTGCATGTCATAGGGCTGGTTCGCCGAGTCGGGGACGAAGGAATCAAGAAAGGCATCCTCCTCGCCGACCTCTGCGAGCACCTCCGCGTCGTAGGTCGGCGGATCGTCGAGATTGTTGCTGGGCAGATAGGCCAGCAACGCCTTGACGTAATCGACGGCGTCACCCTCGTCCTTGGCGAGGTAATGCGCCGCCCCGGACGTGGAATTGTGCATCCGCGCCCCGCCAAGCTCCTCGAAACCGACGTCCTCACCGGTGACCGCACGAATCACGTCGGGCCCGGTGATGAACATGAACGACTTCTCGTCCACCATCACCGTGAAATCCGTCAGCGCCGGTGAATACACGTGCCCGCCGGTCGCGGCACCCATGATCAGGGAGATCTGCGGGATGACCCCGGACGCCAGGGTGTTGCGGTAGAAGATCTCGCCGTAGAGCCCGAGCGAGACCACGCCCTCCTGGATGCGCGCACCGGCGCCCTCATTGATCCCGACGATCGGGCACCCGGTCTTGAGTGCCAGGTCCAGCACCTTGACGATCTTCTCGCCGTAGACCTGCCCGAGGCTGCCACCGAAGATCGTGAAGTCCTGGCTGAAGACGCAGACCTTGCGGCCGTCGACCGTGCCGTATCCGGTGACGACTCCGTCGCCGTACGGCCGGTTCTTCTCCAGGCCGAAGCTCGTCGACCGGTGCCGGGCCAGCTCGTCCAGCTCGACGAACGAGCCGGGATCGAGCAACGCCCCGATCCGCTCCCGCGCGGTCTGCTTGCCCCGCGCGTGCTGCGCCTCGACCGCGCGGGCCGATCCGGCATGCACCGCCTCCTCGTTGCGGCGCTGTAGCTCGGCCAGCTTGCCGGCGGTGGTGTGCGGATCGGGGGCAGGGCCCGGGTCGGCGTTCACGCCTCGTGAGCCTAACGGGCTGGCCGCAGGCACCGCCGCCGCCGGATCAGCCGGCGGGGCGCAGCACGTAGCCCGCGCCGCGTTTGGTGTGGATCATCGGTGCGCGGCCGGCGTCGATCTTCCTGCGCAGATAGGAGATGTAGAGCTCGACGACGTTGGCCTGACCACCGAAGTCGTAGCTCCAGACGCGATCGAGGATCTGCGCCTTGGACAGCACCCGGCGGGGATTGCACATCAGGTAGCGCAGCAGCGCGAACTCCGTCGCCGTGAGCGCCACCGGTACGCCGTCGCGGCGGACCTCGTGGCTCTCCTCATCGAGCTCGAGACCCCCGACCCGCAGGATCGAATGGTCGCCGCGGGGTCGCGTCGTACCGGCCCGCTGCGTGTTCGTCGTCGCTATCCGCATCCGCTTCCTCCGCGCCGTGCTGTGTCGATGCCGCGTTGATCGAAGCCTGACCTCTCGGTCTGTGGACCGGTTGAGAGGATCCTGTGGGTTTGCTGTGAAGGTCGCTCCGGGATGATCGCGGCGGCGGCGGTGCCGGCCGGCGGGCCTCGTTAGCGTTGCCTCGATGAGCAGCCCCTACTCCCGGCTCGACCGGCCGCCCCTGTCGGCGGACCGGTTGCAGTCGGCTTTGGTCCGGCCGGGCGCGCTGTGGCAGCAGATCAGCGTGGTGGCCGAGACCGGCTCGACCAACGACGACCTTGCCGCAGCCGCCGCCGAGCTGGCCGAGGGCACGGTCCTCGTCGCCGAGTCCCAGGTCGCCGGGCGGGGCCGGGCCGGGCGCACCTGGACGGCGCCGCCGCGGGCGGGGATCACGGTGTCCGTCCTGCTTCGCCCGCCGGAGCCGACCCGACCGAGCTGGGGATGGCTTGCGCTGCTCGCCGGGCTCTCGGCGGCGGTCGCGCTGTCCCGGATCACCGGGACCGACGTCGGTCTCAAGTGGCCCAACGACCTGCTGGCCGGCCCGGACGAGCGCAAGCTCGGCGGGATCCTGGCCCAGGTGGTGGGGACCGCCGTGATCGTGGGCATCGGCGTCAACGTCACGGCGAGCGCGGACGAGCTGCCCGGTCCTGAGGCGACGTCCCTCCTGCTGCAGGGCGCGACCTGCACCGATCGCGACCCGTTGCTGCGGGCCGTGCTGCGGGAAATCGCGGTCCGGTACGCCGGGTGGTGCGGTGCTGACGGCGACGCTGATCGTTGCGGGCTGCATCCGGCGTACGACGCCGTGTGCCGCACGCTCGGCCGCGAGGTCGACGTCTCGCTCCCGGGTGGCTCCACCCTGCGCGGCGACGCGATCGGCGTTGACGGTGCCGGCCGCCTGCAGGTCCGGCCGGCGGACGGGACACCGGTCTCGGTCACGGCGGCAGACGTCGTACACGTGCGCCTCGCAGGGCAATGAGTCGGGTCGCCGAAACTGCCGGTAGGGAGGGTCGGCTGTCCTTACGATGCTCGAACGGCCATGCTTGCGGAGCGCACCCTGTGCGTTCGGCCGCCGTTGCGCACGGCACCTGAAGCCATCGAGACCGAGGAGGCGTCGTGGCCTACCCCGAGCGAGCGCTCGCCAGCGACGAGAAGGTCGTGCGGCACCTGCACCCGCACTGGATCACGATGATCCTGCCCGTGCTCGCCCTGATCATCGCGGCCGGTCTCGGCAGCTTCCTGATCGCGATCCTGCCCGGCGGTGGCGCGCACCTGCCGCTGCTGATCGTGGTGCTCGTCGTGGCGATCGCCGTGCTCGTCTGGTTCTTCATCATCCCGTTCCTGCGCTGGCGGACCACGCATTACGTCGTCACCACGCACCGGGTCCTCATCCGCACCGGGATCCTCAACCACGTCGGCCATGACATCCAACTGCAGCGGATCAACGACGTCGGTTTCCGCCAGAACATCTGGGAGCGGATGATCGGCGCCGGCTCGATCACGATCGAGTCCGCCAGCGAGCATGGGCAGGAGATCCTCGAGGACGTCCCGCACGCCGACGACGTCCAGCAGCTGCTCAATCAGCTGGTCGAGGCCGATTCGATCCGGCGCGAGTCGGGGGGCCGGTCGGCTGCCGCCGGCGGGGCGAGCGGTCCACGGACCGACCCGCGTATCGACACCGGCGAGGCGGCCGAGCAGGGCGGGCACGAGGACGGGTATGAAGGCTACGAAGGTGAGGCGGCCGACTCCCAGCCGTCCGGCGATCCGGACCGCGATCCCGGTCCGGGAGGGACGCGACGGCTCGGCGGTCGGCGGTCTACCCGTCGCCGCGACATCGACCGCTGACGGCGCGGCGTCGCGGCGCTGCTGGTGGACGTGGCCGGCAGCGGCACAGCACCCGGTGGGGAATCGTGGTCCCAGCGCTTGCGACCGGCGCCGCCTGCTGCTTCGTCCGGGCTTGCCGGGCGAGGCGATCCGCCCGGTAGGACGGTGCGTTACGGGATCGGCCATCGAGGGGTGTTGTCCGATCCGGTGCGGTCAGAGCCAGTTGGTGCCGCGCATCGGGGTTGTCCTTCCTACGGGTCGCGATGGTTTGCCGGGTGCTGGGGTTCAGAGCCAGTTGGTGCCGCGCATCGGGGTTGTCCTTCCTACGGGTCGCGATGGTTTGCCGGGTGCTGGGGTTCAGAGCCAGTTGGTGCCGCGCATGGGGGTTGTCCTTCCTGCGGGTCGGGCGGGTGGTACCGGGGTTCAGAGCCAGTTGGTGCCGCGCATCGGGGTTGTCCTTCCTACGGGTCGGGCGGGTGGTACCGGGGTTCAGAGCCAGTTGGTGCCG
>JBBSHJ010000087.1:0-14093 GCA_038253135.1 Mycobacteriales bacterium
AGCGGCGTGTTTCCGATCAGTTCGACCAGCGATTCGCAATAGCGCATGCCGACAAGATACGGGTCGCCGTGGCTGGTTTGCCTCAATCGGGATGGAGCAGTGGGGTACGACGGGAGGCGATTGCGCGGTGGGCACCGCCGAGGTACGCACCTCCGCCGAGGCGGCAAGGCGCACCGCCGAGGCCCGCACCTCCGCCGAGGCGGCACGGCGCACCGCCGAGGCATGCGTGAGCCCTCGTCGGGCGACATTCAACTCGCTGGCGCCAATGGTTCTCGTTCCAGATCCAACCGCCCGTGGCCGACGCCGTCATGTCCGGCTGCGCGCTCCGGTTTTGACGCGGCCGCGGCGGCAGCGGATCAGGGGGTTGGCTGCGTGCTCGCCGCCGGGTGGTCCTTCCGGTGGGATACCACCCGGGTGCGGTGATTTCGGGTATGCCGTGTGGGAGGGTGCGGGTCTGATCGGTGTGGTGGGGCCGGGCCGTGCGTGCCGTCGTCGTCCAGGGGTCCGGCCTGATCGGTGGTGAGGCTGATATCGCGGTCATGCCGGCGACCCGGCATCGGCCGCGCGCCACTGATCGACCAGCCCCGTAATCCGCTCCGGATGACCGAGCTCCACCAGGTCGCAGACCCACTCGATCCGGTTGGCTACGATCGCCGCACTGACGCCCACGCTCCGGCCGGAAATGCGCTCGTATTCCGCGGCGGTACGACGCAGCAGGTCGCGTGATTCGTTATCGAGATAGCGCAGGTCAAGCGTCGCGGGACCCAACTCCACGCAGGAGAAATCCCACACCCCTGCCAGCCGTCCCACCGGCGCATCCAAGACCAGGTTTCCGCAATGGAAATCGTTGTGCAGCAAGACGTTCAGCCCGCGAGCCGGGTGCTCGGCTGCCTCCGTCAGCAGTGTTGTCACGAAAGCGCGAGCCGGCGGCGGCACCTGATCGCTCTGGACACACGCGCCCAGCGCTACCGAACGCCCCGCCTCGTCCGGCCGTCCCGGTCCTCCGATCGCCCTGTCCGACCGTCCCGGCCCATCCGCCCGACCCGGCGCCGGAATGCCGAGCTCGGCGATTTCGGCTGTGGTCAGGCAGCAGTGCATCGCCGCCAGGAATTCTGCGAACGAACGGGCCATAATCGTGCGATCGGTGGCCGGCGCGGCGGCGTACGCAACGGGATCAAAACTCGAGCCGGTGATCTTGCGGTACGCCGCGAACGGCGTGCGCGCGCCGGTCCACTCGATCCGCGGCGTCGGCACCGGTAACCGCCCGTCGACGAGAGAGAGGAGCGCGAGCTCGCGCTCGTACGCGGCGCGAGCGCCGCGCGGAAATCGGAAGATCCATTCCGCGGTCGAAAGGACGACGTTCTCCCAGCCGGACCGGCGTACCGCGCCGGCCAGATCCACGTCCCGGCCCTCCGCCTCGACGGCCGCGACCAGCTCTGCCAGCGTCGGTCCACCCGTCGGAGCCATCGGCCGAAGCAGACCACGGGCAGCCGGCGGCGGCAATCCGATTGGGGACACTGCGGGCTGCGGAGAGGTAACGGTTGCCCGTGCACTCGGTGAGCGGGTCTCCCGCAGCCCCACTCTGCGACGTACGCTCAACATCGTGGAGCTGCGCCAGCTGATACTAGCGACCGCCACCACTGCCGAGACGGGCGTGGTGCTGAGCGGCCTCGGCGCCGGCGCCGTGGTGGCGATCGAATTCGCCGTGGCGCGGCGGCGGCAGTTGCTGCCCATCGACACCGCGCCGGAGCAGGAAGCAACGATCGGCGTGCCGAGCGATCCCGCCCTCCGGCTGGTCGTGCTGGGAGATTCGACCGCGGCCGGCGTCGGCGTAGACCGGCCGGCTGACACCGTCGGCCGCCAGTTGGCCTCGCTCGTGGCCAGGCGGCGCCGGCGATGCGTGCGCGTCTGCTCGGCCGCGGTTACCGGCTCCGCCAGCGGCGACCTCGGACCCCAGGTGTCGCGCGCGCTGCTGACGCAACCTGACATCGCCGTCATCCTTGTCGGGCTCGTCGACGTCCTCCGGCTGACCCCGCTACGGGAGGTGGCGTCCAATCTGGGCGAGGTCGTACGCCGGCTGCGCTCGGGAGGCACGGGCGTAGTCGTCGGCACGTGCCCCGACCTCGGCGCCGCGCCGGCCTTCGCACAGCCGATGCGCGCCCTGCTGGGTCGTCGCGGGAAGCGGATCGGTGCGGTCCAGACCGCCGTCACCGAAGCCTTCGGCGGCGTACCCGTCGACCTCGCCGCGACTACCGGACGCATCTTCCGGGCCGACCGCGGCGCCTACAGCACCGACGGCCTGCATCCGTCCGCCGACGGTTACCGGCTGTGGGCCGAGGCACTGGCCATGGCGATCGCGGTCGCGGGAGACCCCGTCCCGGCCTGAGCCGCGGCAGTCACCGGCGCCGCGGCAGCTGCAGATTCCGCACGAGGCGTTCCAGGATGTCCGTCGCGGTCGCGGCCGCGGCGCGGTCACCGGACGCGGAAACGTCACCCACCATTACAGCGAGCGGGTCGGTGAGGCCCGCGCCGGGGCCGGCCGGCGGGTCGGCCGGCAGCGACGGAACGTCGCGCCGAGGCCGGGCCTCGGCGTCGGCGCCGATGTCGGCGAGCTGTTGGATAGCCGCGACCACGAGGTCGGTACGCCGTCCGCTCGCCGACTCGTGTTGCCAGCTCCGCGCGGTCCACGACGAGAGGCGATAGACGAGGTAGGTCCCGACGGCATCGAGCCGACCGAATCCGGCCGCGGCGTCCGGCGAGCAGTCACCGCCCTCGGGTGCGTCACCCGTCAATCGCGCAGGAATCCGATCAGGCGCAGGATCTCGAGATAGAGCCACACCAGGGTGACGGTCAGTCCGAAGGCGGCGTACCACGCCATCTGCTCGGGCGCGCCCCGCCGGATCTGGCGGTCGATCATGTCGAAGTCACTCAGGAAGGCCGCCGCCGCCAGGCCGATGCACAGCAGGGTGAAGCCGATCGCGATCGGGCCGCCGCTGTAGAGCCCCAGCGCATCGTGGCCCATGACCAGGCTGGCGATCAGATTGACCCCGACCACGGCAAGCACACCGAAGATGCCGGCCGCGACGATCCGGTTGAAACGTGGCGTCACCCTGATCTTGCCGAATTTGTAGACGGCAAGCATCCCCATGAAGACGCCGGCGGTGGCGATCACCGCCTGCGGAACGATGTTGTGGTACGCCGTGGCGTACTGCCGGCTGATCGCGCCGAGGAAGAGGCCCTCGCACGCCGCGTAGGCCATGATCAGCACGGGGTTGGTGCTCGCGCGAAAGCTGATCACAAGTGCCAGGATCAGGCCGACGATCAACCCGCCGATCGCGAGCACCCCGCGATCCAGCCACCAGGAGACCCCCCCGACCGCAATGATCACACCGACCATGGCGCCGGTGCGGGTCACCACGTCATCGGCGGTCATCGGCCGCGTGAACGCGACCGACCGCTGGCGCAGGCGGGACTGCTCCTGCTCGATGGGGCTCGCGGCGACGCTCGGTAACGTCGCGTACTGCTGGGATGCCTTCGCGAAGTTACGCCCGTCGGCGCCGAAGACCGGGTTTGCGCTCATCCGTTGCTCCTGCCTGACACAAGGGGCCTACGAGGAGCGTAACGCGGGAGGAACCGTGCAGGGTTCCCCTGGCCGGAGCCTGCCGTTGGCGTTTTCTTGGGACGTACTTGAGAATGCCACGGGCCGGCCGTGCCCCCGGTCGGATTCGAACCGACACTGAAGCCCTTTTAAGGGGCGCGCCTCTGCCATTGGGCTACGGGGGCCCATCGCACGTTACCGACTCCGGCGCGCCCTGGTGAGGGCATCCTCCGGCGGATGGCACACTCGTAGTGGTCACCGATCCGGAGTACCGCCGAACACCTGCCAACCCGAGGGTGCACGCGAGCGTCGTACTCACTGACCGTCCGGCAATGGGCGGCGGGGAACCACTTGCCGGCCTAACGGTCGGCCCTGCCCGTGGGGGAGGACCAACACGTGCCCAGCAAGGGACGCAGGAAGTCGCACCTGGTGAAGTTAGGGGCCGCTCTCGCGGTCGCCGCGGCGCTTGTCGCCTCCTGCAGCCAGGGGAACAAGGACAAGGCCAAGAGCGGGGGCAGCAGCACGACGGTCGCCGGCTCGAGCTCAGCCGCCGGTACGACGCCCGGAGGCAAGTCCGCAGGCGGCAAGACGACACCGGGCGGCAAGAGCTCGGACGGTACGTCGTCCGCGCCGGGCAAGAGCACGTCACCGAGCGGCGGCACCAGCCCGAGCGAGGGCGGTCAGTCCAACAACAAGCCGCCGGGATCGAAGGACTGCACGAACGGCAACCCGGACACCTGCTTCACGCCGACCAAGCTCGAAGCGGGACACAAGCCGCCGCAGTTCGTGGTCTTCTCCTTCGACGGCGTCGGCTGGCACGAGAAGTGGCAGTACTTCCAGGACATCGCCAACAAGGTGCCGGTGCGCTTCACCGGCTTCCTCACCGGCCTCTACCTCGTCGACGAGCAGCACAGGGACGGCTACCACCCGCCGGGTCACAAGGTCGGCGCGTCCTCGCTGGGCTCCTTCCCGACCAAGGCCGAGGTCGTGCAGGAGATCAACGATCTCAACGCCGCCTACCAGCGAGGTGACGAGATCGGCACGCACTTCAACGGGCACTTCTGCTCGGACAATCCGCCGGGCGGCAATCAATGGACGGCTGCCGACTGGAAGTCGGAATTGCAGCAGTTCATGTATTTCGTGGACAATTACAAGAAGGTCAACGGCGATGATTCGCTGCCCGACCTCGCCTTCACGTCCAAGGAAATCCAGGGCGACCGCACGCCGTGCCTGGAAGGCAACGTCAACGTTTACTATCCCGTGCTGAAGCAGTTCGGCTTCAAGTACGATTCGAGCCCGGACCGGCAGGGGCTCGAGTGGCCGTTGAAAGGCACGACCACCGGCATCTGGATGATGGGCATGCCCGATTGGTGGCTCGCCGGGACCCAGCACTACCAAATCATGATGGATTACAACATGTGGTATTCCCAGGAGCAGGTCGGCACGCCCAGCCCGGCCAAGTCCGCCCAAGATGCCAAGGTCGTGCTGCAGACCTACAAGAACATGTACAACGCGGCCTACAACGGCAATCGCGCTCCACTGATCATCGGGAACCACTTCAACAACTGGAACAACGGCGCCTACACCGAGGCCGTCGGTGAGTTCATGCAATGGGTCTGCGCGAAGAAGGACACCAAGTGCGTCCCGTTCCGCGACGTCGTCCGCTGGATGGACTATCAGAATCCGTCCGTCCTCAAGCGGCTGCAGGCGCTCCCGCCCGAGCTGCCCCAGAAGGGGCGTGACGATCAGCCCGCCGCCTGACCGTCACGTCCAGATCCATGGATCGCCCGGACGTCACAGGGATCCAGGCGGGTGCTGTCGCCATCCCGCGCGGCTAGTGCTTCGTCGCATTGACGAATGAGCGGCGCGGATCCTGGATCTCCCCGAGCGAGACCACCTCGCGGCGGAAGAACAGCGACAGCGTCCAGTCGGCGAGCACCCGCACCTTGCGGTTGAGCGTCGGCATCCGGGACACGTGGTAGGTGCGGTGCATGAACCACGCCGCGAACCCGCGGAGCTTCACCCCGTAGATCTCGGCGACCCCCTTGTGCAAGCCGAGGCTGGCCACCGAGCCCGCGTAGGCGTGCACGTAGTCCTTGGGCTGTCCGCCGCGGACGGCGGCGGCGATATTCTCGGCGAGCTGCTTCGCCTGGCGTACGGCGTGCTGCGCGCTCGGGCCGCAGGTCGCGTCCGGATCGTGCTCGGACAGGTCGGGGACGCGCGCGCAGTCGCCGGCTCCCCAGGCGTCCGGAATCCCTTGGACCCGCAGCGTCGCCGCGCACCGCAACCGTCCCTTCTCATCGACCGGCAGCCCGCTGCGTGCCACCAGCGGATTGGCGCGGACCCCCGCGGTCCAGACCACCGTGTCGGCGTCGAAGGTGTCGGCGTTGGACAGCGCGACATGCCCGCCGGTGAGGGACTCGACGCGGGTGTTGAGGTCGACCTCCATGCCGCGGCCGGTCAGCTCGTTGGCGGTGTAGGCCGAGAGCGTCGTGCTGACCTCGGGCAGGATCCGGCCGGTCGCCTCGACCAGCACCCACCGCATGTCCTCGGGCGCCAGGTCGGGGTAGAGGCGCACGGCATAGCGCGCCATGTCCTCGAGCTCGGCGAACGCCTCCACACCGGCGTACCCCCCTCCGATGAAGACGAACGTCAACGCCCGCCGGCGCAGCTCGGGGTCCTCACTGGTGGCGGCGAAATCGAGCCGCGACAGCACGTGATTTCGCAGGTAGATCGCCTCACCGACGGAGCGGAACCCGATGCCGACCTCGTCCAGCCCGGGAATCGGCAGCGTCCGGGCGATCGATCCGAGCGCGACGACGAGGATGTCGTAGTCGATTTCCAGCGAGTCGCCCTCGAGCGGCTTGACGATCGTCTTTTTGCTGCTGTGGTCGATCGCGGTAACGGTGCCGGTGAGCACGTCGCACCGGCGCAACACCCGTCGCAGCGGCACGACGACGTGCCGCGGCTCGATGGAGCCCGCCGCCGCCTCCGGCAGGAACGGCTGGTAGGTCATGTTCGGCGCCTGGTCGACGATCGTGATGCTCGCCTCGCCGCGGCGCAGCAGCTTCTGCAGCCGGTAGGCCGTGTACATGCCGACGTATCCGCCGCCCAGAACGAGAATGTGCGGCTTGCGGGACGGCCGCCGGACGGCCACGTTCGCGGTCATTCTCAAAAGCGTACGACGCGCCGCCGCACCCGCTCCGCGGGCACTGGCAACCGCGGCGCGCGCTAGGACTCGGAGCGCGCGCGGGTCAGGTAATAGGGCACCACGAAAAGCAGTGCCGCCGCGATCAGCCCGAGGACGATCAGGCCGACCGAGCCCGACAGCCGGCCCACCTTGGTGCCGACGTAGGCGACCAGAAAGGTCGCCGCGAGGACCGGAGCGAAGTGCACCGACCACCGCGTGATCACCCGGCGATCGATCGGCGCGGTCGACGGCATCGACGCGGCCAGCGAGGACAGGCTGTGGAACACATAGGCTAGCGAGGCCAGGATCGCGAGCTGCAGCGGCGCTTCGGTCGATCCGCGGGTGAAGACCCACCCAGCGGCGACGACGAGGATCCCCACGCCGGCGCCGAGGCTGTCGGGGTAGAGCATCGCCAGCAGCACCATGAGGAAGCCGAAACCGATCAGGACCGCTGAAGCATTTCCCCCGGCCATGCTCACGAAGATCGACGCGACGCCGAAGGCGCCGACCAACAGCCGCAGCGCCAGCTGGCTCGGGCGGGTGTTCCGGGTCGAGTTGATGGTGTCGATCAGCATTTGGAACAGCCGGTTCATCGTCGCACCTCCGTGACCGCCCTTATCCGCATCCTTCGCGTCACCGCATGATCCTCGGTGCGCCGGCGGCCATCGACACGTCCCGCAGGACCTCATCGAGGCTGCCGGGCCCGCGCCACGGGACCACCGGCACACCGAGCTCGGACAGCCGGCCGATCTCCTGGTCGCGCTCGAGCAGCCACAGCCGCCAGGCGAGCGTCGTCCAGTCGCTGCGGCGCGGCGGTGCGGCATCGGCCGGAAGGGTGTCTACCACGAGGACGGCGTAGCCGGCGTAGGCCATCGCCGCGGCTCGCTCGAGCACGCTCTCGCCGATCAGCGGCGTCATCAACAGCACCAGCGATCCGCGACCGAGCTGACCCAGCGCCATGCCGGCGGCGATCTGCGCGCCGTCAGCCCGCGTGTCCCGGACGTCGAGCAACACGTCGAGGAGCCGGATCAGGTGCGCCCGCCCACCGCCCGCGGGCACCCGGCGTACCGCCCGCGAGAGGTCGAGCAGGCCGACCCGGTCGCCGTGCCGCAGGTAGTGCTCGGCGACCGCCGCGGCCGCCCGCACGGTCGTGTCGAGGCTGCTCGACCTGCCGTCGATCCCCTCGCTCTCGCCGACGTCGTACGTCGTGTCGAGGACGAGCGCGACCTCGGCGTCGCGATCGGACAGGGTCGCGGTGACGTGCAGCTCGCCACGGCGCAGCGACACCGGCCAGTTGATGCGGTGCAGCCGGTCACCGACCTGGAACGGCCGCACCCCCGCGATGTCGGTGCCGTCGCCGATGCGTCGCGATCGGTGCAGCCCGACCATGCCGGCAGCATGCGGTACGACGTCCACCGCCTGGAAGTCCTCGGCGATCGGGACTGTCGCGACCGTGACCATGCCGGTCACGAACGGGCCCCGGCGCAGCAGGCCGTATCCGGCGGCGGCGAAGGCCGATGCCGGCCCGACCTGGCGGCGGCCCCACCGGGTGGTGCGCACCCGGAACCGCAATTCGCGCTCCTCACCGGCGCCGAGCCGCACGCAGCGCTCCGGCACGTCCTTGTAGCCGCTGATCCATTCCGAGTGTGTCGCCACCTTGACCGAAACGACGTCGATGGGCTCGGACGCCGCGACGGTGACGACCAGCCGGGTGACCTCGCCCTCGAGCAGGCTGCTCGCCGCCGCGCTCATCGACACGGTCGGAGTCACCGTCGTCCCGCGGGCCAGCCCGAGCAGCAACCCGACCAGGAACGGCGTCGCCAGGACGACGGCGTCGACCCGGCGGAACATGATCGCGAAGATGCACAGCCCGCCGACGAGCGCGACGCATCGCACCAGCGCCGGAGTCGGGCTCCAGGCGCCGGCGGCGACATCGCGCCCCGACGGGACCGCGGTGGCGCGGTTCAGCGGGACTCCCGGGGCGGTCGGTACGCCGCGTCGTCCGCCGGTCCGGCCGCCCCGCCGCGGTGCCCGGCCGCCACGGCCCGGCGGGCCCGCCCCGTCGTTGCCGGCACGGGCACCAGGCCGAGCACCTCGTCGACGATCTGGCGCGGGTGCACGCGGCGCATCCACATCTCCGGCCGGAGCGTGATCCGGTGCGCGAGGCACGGTACGGCGACCGCCTTGACGTCCTCGGGGGTGACGAAATCGCGACCGGCGATGACGGCGTACGCCCGCGCGGTGAGCATCAACGCGAGCGCGCCCCGGGGGGACGCACCGACCAGCACCTGCTGCTGCTCCCGGGTGGCCGTTGCCAGCTCGACGCAGTAACGCCCGACGCTCTCCTCGACCGTCACCCGCTCGACCGCGGCCTGCATCGCGAGCATCCCGGTCGCGTCGATCACCGGATCGAGGGTGATGTCCTCCTGCTGGCGGGCCACCCGGCGATGCAGGACGGCCCACTCCTCGTCGCGGTCCGGGTAGCCGAAGGAGATCCGCATCAAGAACCGGTCGAGCTGCGCTTCGGGCAGCGGGTAGGTGCCCTCGTATTCGATCGGGTTGGACGTCGCGAGGACGTGGAACGGCTTGGGGAGCGGGAAGGTCCGTCCCTCCACCGACACCTGCCGCTCCTGCATCGCCTCGAGCAGCGCGGCCTGGGTCTTGGGCGGCGTGCGGTTGATCTCGTCGGCGAGCAGCAGCCCGGCGAAGATCGGGCCGGCCCGGAAGACGAAATCGCCCTGCTTCTGGTCGTAGACGAACGAACCGGTGATGTCCGACGGCAGCAGGTCGGGAGTGAACTGGACCCGCCGGAAGTCCAGGCCGAGCGCCTGGGCGAACGACCGGGCGGCGAGGGTCTTGCCGAGACCCGGGTAATCCTCGAGCAGCACGTTGCCCCCCGCGAGGAGGCCGGCGAGAATCAGCCGCAGCGGGTCATGGTTGCCGACGACCGCCTCGCCGACCCGATCGAGCACCCGCCTGGTGGCGGCGAAGACCTGCGGCAAGTCCATCGGCTGGGGCGCGGGTTGCCCGGACCGCGTCGCAGCGGTCACGGTCAGATCGCCTCGATCGCCGACACGAGACGCTCCACCTCGCGCGGTGTCGGCGGCCGCTTGGTCTGCGTCGCGCCTTGACTGATCAGCAGGGTCCACAGGTCTTCGCTCACAATCTCCCGACAGCGGTCGGGATCGCGGTGCAGGTCGGCGCCGTGTCGTTGGAGCAGCCGCTCGGTCGCGACGCGTTGCAACAGCGGGCGGACCCGCTGCTCGTAACGTTGGCGGTCGACGCTGCCCCAGGACAGTCGGTATTCCAGGAAGTACAGGTCCGCATAGGGATTCCGCGTGGTGGGCGAGTCGTGGTACGCCTCCAGTGGCCGCACGTAGCGGTTCTCCTTCTGCAGCTCGTCGCAGACGAAGCACAGGGCGCCGATGACGGCGCCGAGGACGATCGCGTAGGCGAGGGTGAACGTGACCGCGGCCAGCCAGAGGATGCCATCGAGCAGCAGCGCGAGGCCGACACCGGTGCCCGCGAAGATCGACAGCCGACGCAGCAGCTCCTTGCGCCGGCTCCGCACGGCCCGGTCCCGGAAGGCTTCGGATCGCTTGCGGCCGCGGCCGCCGAAAGACCTCATGGCAGCAACTCCGCGGCCTCGGCGTCCTGCCGAACGGAGAGCTGGCGGCCGATCTCGTTCAGAGCCCGGCGCGCGGCGGCGCGCGCGTCCTCCGGCATCTCGTGGTCGGAGAACCGCGCTTCGCGGTAGAGCTCGCCGAGCCGGCCCGCGCTGGCCGGGTCGACGTCGTACCTATGCAACAGCCGCACGGTGAACTCCATCGAGGTCTCCGATGCCCCCCGCTCGGCGCCGGCCTCGGCCGCAACGTCCTCGAGCCGGCGCCAGCAGGCGACGATCGCGTTGCGCGGCTCGCCCTGCTCGATGTCGTAGCTGAGCCCGGCCCGGGTCGCCTCGCCCAGCGCGGACGTCAGATCCTCGGGTGCCTCGACCGCGTCCGTGTCGTCCTTCTTGCGGCGCAGCTGCGACCAGTCGACGGACGTGACCGCCTTGTAGAGGTAGTAGCCGATGACCACCGCCAGCACGGCCCCGGCGATGATCGCGAGGATCAGCAGCACCTGACCGATCCAGCCGGCGCTGCCGCCCGAGGCCGGTTTGTGGGACGACGCCGACGGGCTGCCGGTGGGCTGCTTCTGCGGGTTGTTGGTGACCTCCTTGGGGGTGAAGGACCGGTTGTGCGAGTGCAGGTCATTGGTCGGGCCGGATCGGGCGACCAGCAGCACGATGACCAGCCCGGCCAGGGCGCCGAGTACGGCGACCACGACCGACAGCGAAGCGCGCGGGCCGGAGGGTGGTGGTGGCGGCATGGTCGGCGGGCGCCGCGAGGTCGCCGTACCGCGGTCGATGCTCATCGCGCGACCTCCTCGGTCGCTGCGGTCTTGGCCCGCGCCAGGAGAGCGTCGAGCATCGGTTCGGTCAGCCGCCCGGTGAAGGTGTTCTGCTGGCTCACGTGGTAGCAGCCCAGCACGGTTATGCCGCGCTCGGTTCCGCCACGGCTCGCGAGCCGGACCTCCGCGCCGTGCCCGAAGGTCGGCCGCGGCCGCGGAACCACCAACCCGAGCGCGCGGGCCGCCGCGAGGGTGGCTCCCCACGCGAATCCCCCGAGTGCGACCACGACGCGCAGAGTAGACCGCACCAGCTCCAGCTCGCGGACCAACCACGGCAGGCACCGGTCGCGTTCGTCCGGAGCCGGACGATTCGCCGGCGGAGCGCATCGCACCGGCGCCGTCACCCGAACGTCGGACAGCTCCAGCCCGTCACCGATCGCCACCGACACCGGCTGGCTGGCCAGCCCGGCCCGGAACAGCGCGGCGTACAGCCAGTCCCCGCTCCGGTCGCCGGTGAACATGCGACCGGTGCGGTTGGCGCCGTGCGCCGCCGGCGCCAGGCCGACGATCACGATCCGCGCATCGGCCGGGCCGAAACCGGGCACGGCGCGGCCCCAGTAGGTCTCCTCGGCGAAGGCACGTCGGCGGGTGCCGGCCACCTCGGTCCGCCACTGCACCAACCGGGGGCAGGCGAAACAGCCGCTGACGCGGGCATCCAGCTCGACGAGCGTTCTGGCACCGGCGGCCGCGGCCGGAACTCGCGCCGCCGCGACCGAGGTCGCCTCCCTCATGCCACGCTCCTCGCTGCACCGACCTGGGGGCCGCCCTCACCCCGCACACCCGTCGGTCGAACCTACCTTGATCGAAGCAGGCGACCGATCCGTGGCAAGCTTGGCCGAACGGCTCGATACGACCATGTAACACTGCTGGCCAGCGCCGCTGGCCGCCCGAAAGGTGGGAAAGGCATGGCCGGACCGCTCGGCAAGCTCGGGTTCAAACTCGTGGGGATGGCCTTCGCGATCCCGACCGGGATCGCGATCAAGAAGGGCGTCGACGCCGTGTGGGCGCGCACGCGCGGCACCGCGCCGCCCAAGAACGCCAAGGATCCCGAGAACGACTGGGCCGACGTGCTGATGTGGGCCGCGGCCTCCGGTACGGCGGTCGCGCTCGGGCAGATCGTGGCCTCGCGCGGCGCGGAGCGGGCCTATCGGGTCCTCACCGGGCTCGACGCACCGCCGGTCGAGCAGTCCCGGGAGAAGGCCCGCGCCGCATCGGCCTGAGATTCGCCCACGACCGCCGGCCGGCGGTCAGCCCCACGAGGGTGACGTTCGGGGAGCGATCGACGACCGCAACAGCCGGCTCGGGCGATGCCATCGCCGGTCGTCGAAGAGGTCTGGTGAAGACCTGCTCGCCTGATCGTGAGCCAGCCGACTGGCACTGTGATCGCCTCGTCGGATGCGATGCGATGCGATGGCTCGATGAGGGCTATCTGCTCGTCGCGACGGGGTTGAGCACGCCGAGCAGGTGCTCCACGGTCTCGGCCATGGCCGCTCGTGCCGGCGCGACATATGTGCGCGGGTCCACGAGCTCGGCGTCGTCCGCGAGCACCCGGCGTACCGCCGTGGTGAAGGCGATGTTGAGCGCGGTCCCGACGTTGATCTTGACCATCCCGGCGAGCACGGCCGCCCGGAGGTCGGCGTCGGGCACGCCGGAGGAACCGTGCAGCACCAGCGGCACCGGCAGCGCGGCCCGCAGCCGGCCGATCAGCTCGTGGTCGAGGGCGGCGGTGCGCTCGGTCATCGCGTGCGAGCTGCCGACGGCGACGGCGAGGGCGTCGACGCCGGTGTCGGCGACGAAGCGCGCCGCCTCGTCCGGATCGGTGCGTACGCCGGGCGCGTGCGCGCCGTCCTTGCCGCCCACCTCGCCGAGCTCGGCCTCGAGCCAGAGCCCGTTGCGGTGCGCCCACCCGGCCGCGGCCCTTGTCGCGGCCACGTTGTCGGCGTAGTCCAGCACCGACGCGTCGTACATCGCCGAGGACAGCCCGGCAACGGCGGCCTGGCGCAGCAGCGCATCGTCCTCGACGTGATCGAGGTGCAGGGCGACGGGGACGGCCGCCGCCTCGGCGACCGCGACCGCGGCCCGGGCGATCGGCAGCAACCGGTCGCCGTGGAACCGCACGGCGTTCTGGCTGATCTGCAGGATCACCGGAGCGCCGGCGGCTTCGGCCCCGGCGACGATGCCCTCGGCGTGCTCGAGCGTGATGACGTTGAAGGCGGCGACCCCGCGCCCGCCCGCGCGCGCGGACGAGACGATCTCACCGGTCGGGACGAGCGGCATCAGCGATCACTCCAGGCGCCCTGGGCCATTACATTCTGCACCGCGAGCGTGTCGTCGAGGACCACGAGATCGGCGTCGAGTCCGGCCGCGATCGCGCCGAACCGGCCGGTGCCGCCGATCACGGCGGCCGGCGCGGCGGATGCGGCGTGCGACGCCGCCTCGATCGTGAGGCCGACCTCGGTGACGGCGCGGGCGACCGCGCGCTCCATCGTCAGCGTGCTGCCGGCGATCGAGTCGGTGCCGGCGAGCGTCGCCTTGCCGCCGCGTACGACGACCTTGCGCGCGCCGAGGTCGTAGTCGCCGTCGCCGACACCGGCGGCGGCCATCGCGTCGGTGACGAAGCACAGCCGGTCGCCCGCGAGCTGGGCCAGCATCCGCACCACCGCGTCGTGCAGGTGGATGCCGTCGTTGATCGCCTCACAGGCGACCCCGCTGTCGCGGGCCGCGCCGACCGTGCCGGGATCGCGGTGGTGCAGCCCGCGCATCCCGTTGAAGGTGTGGGTGAGGATCGCGGCACCGGCCGCGAAACCGCTGACGGCGTCGGCATAGTGCGCGTCGGTGTGTCCGATGGCCGGG
>JBBSHJ010000088.1:0-14079 GCA_038253135.1 Mycobacteriales bacterium
GCGATCATTGCACTCGCGCGGGGGCCGGACGGGCCGCCAGGATGGACGTCATGCGAATCGAGATCGTCGTCTTCGACGGGTTTGACGAAATGGACGCGTTCGGGCCGTTCGAGGTCTTCGACTCCGCCGCCCGGGCCGGCGCCGACTTCGACGTCGCCCTGGTCGGAGTCGATCGCCCCGGCCGTGTCACCGCAAGTCACGGCGTGGTCCTGGAGGTGTCGCGGCCGATCGGGTCCCCCGACGCCATCGTCATCCCCGGCGGCGGGTGGCTCGAGGACACCGAGACCGGCGTGCGCAAGCAGGTCGCCGACGGCGTGCTCCCGGCTGCGGTCGCCGAGCTGGCGTCAACCGTGCAATGGACCGCCTCGGTGTGCACCGGGGGCATGCTGCTGGCCGAGGCGGGGATCCTGACCGGCCGGACCGCCACCACCAACCGCGGCGCGCACGAGCAGCTGCGCGGGTACGGCGTCACCGTTCGCCCTGAGCGGGTCGTCGACGACGGCAACGTCGTGACCGCGGGCGGCATCACCTACGGCATCGACCTCGCGCTTCATCTGACCGAGCGCGGGGCCGGCGCCGACATCGCGGCGACCGTCGGCGGCTGGATCGAATATCCACGGGATCGGGCGGCCGTATACATAGCCGGCTAATGATCGGTCGGCTCATGATCAGCCGGCGGCTGCCCCGATGAGGGCGCCGACGCCGTACGTCACCGCGACGGCCGCACCGCCGAGCATCACCTGGCGGACACCGGATCTGAGCACCGACCGCCCCGTCATCCGGCCGACAGCGCCGCCGCCGAGGAGCAGCACGATGCCGGTGAGGGCCAGGGCGAGCCAGAGCCAGGACAGGCCCACGACATAGGGCAGCAGCGGCACGAAGGCGCCGATCGAGAACGCGATCAGGGACGACACGCCGGCGGACAGCGCGGACGGGAGCTCCTGCGGATCCACCCCCAGCTCGTCGCGGGCGTGGAACCACAGTGCCGTCTCGGGATCCGCCGACACCGCCGCAGCCATGCGGTGGGCGGTCTCGTCGTCCGCGCCGAGACCGGAGAACCGTCCCTCTAATTCGGCCCGCTCGGCCTCGGGATATCTGACGTGCATCTCGCGCTCGATGGCGACTTCGGAATGCACCAGCTCGTTCTGGTTGGTGACAGAAATGAATTCGCCGCTGCCCATGGAAAACGCGCCGGCCAACAATCCCGAAACTCCGGTGAGCAGGAGGGTGTGGGTCGAGCCGCCGCCACCGCCCACACCGGCGATCAATGCCGCATTGGTGACTAACCCGTCGACGGCGCCGAAAACGATCGGGCGCAGCTGACCACCGGAAACGTCGCGGTGCCGATGATCACGCCAACCCGCCGAGCCGCCGAACTGGCGGTCACGTGTTACGCCGGATTCCGCGGCAGTCGGCCCGCCCCTGCGGGAAGGTGTGATGTCGCGGTCGGAGGGCATCCCCGCATTGTGCCGGTCCCGTTACCGTCGAGCACAGCGCCGTTCGGCGCACTTGCAATTTCAGTGCGCCGAAGAATCCGGTGCGTCGCGCCTCCTGGCCTGGGCGTCGGCGTACGCCTGCGGCGTCGTACCGATCACGGCGCGAAAATCCCGAATGAGGTGGGCCTGGTCGGCGTACCCGAGATCCTGCGCCACCTCGGCCCAGAGGACGGCCGACCCGGTGCGCCCCGACTCGGCCGCGTCGATCAGCCGGTAGCGGCGCAAGATCCACGTCGGGGACGCGCCGACGTAGTCCGCGAACAGGCGTTGGAGCGTGCGCGGACTGACGCCGGCGACCGCGGCGAGGTCGGCGGTACGCCGCAGGCTGCGGTCGCGCTCGGCCAGCGCGGCAACCCCGGAGACCTCTCGGGCCGTGGCGATCCGCTCGGGCGGCATCCGTGCCATATGTTGCTCGATGACCTCGCGCAACAGCTCGGCCCGAGCGGCACCGTCTGCGGCCGCCCCGAGGCGTGCGGCCAGCTCGTCCTCGTCGACGTCCCACTCGTCCCCGGTGGCACCACCCGATCGGTCAGCGCCTCGACCGGCTTCGTCGTGAGGGCGCCGAAGCCGCCGGACGTCGTCTTCGCCGCGATCGTCCAACCGCGCCCGGCGAGGGATCGGGTGGTGCGCTCGCGCGCGAGCCCGTTGATGCGTGCCTCGACGCGCTCGGCCGGCACCGCGCCATCGGCCTGCCCGTGCCCGATGCTGATGTTGACGCACGGGTGCGTGACGACGTCCTGGCGGTGCATGAGTCCCGGTGGCAGGTCCCACGTGACCGCCCAGAACCAGTCGACGATGCCGTCGAGCACCTCTCCGGCCGGGAAGCGCTGCATGCTCACCCGCTGCGCCAGCAGCAACGGGTCGAGAATGCCGCGCGAGTCCTCCGTGATCGGCGGCACCACCGCCCGAGGCTGCTCGCGATCTTGGGACATGCAGCGACGGTAGCGTCGGAAGGCCAGGCCCGGGCCCAGCCCGGCGTGCGGACGGCCCGCGCGCCCGCAGATCTGTCGCGAATCTTCAATCCGCGCCGGTCCGCCTCGCGTAGCGTTGCTCGCATGACTACCAGCCCGATCACCACCGCCGACCAATTGAAGCCTGTCCTCAGCCGGCTCGCCGACGTCGTGGATGGCGTCTCCGAGCAACGGCTGGACGCCCAGACTCCCTGCCATGACTGGGATGTCGCGGCGCTGCGCGATCACGTGGCGCGCTGGCTGACGACCTTTGCCGATGGCTACGCCGACCCCGATGGGAAGGCGCCCGATGCCTCAGCACTGTCCGTCGAGCCCACGGGCGCCACCGTCCGTGCCGCTGCCGCGAAGCTCGACGAGGCCGTCCGGTCCGGGGCCGGCGATCGAGCGCTGTGGCTCGGTCAGAGCTCGATGCCCGGCGACATGGCGCTGTCCATGATCTTGTGGGAGTACGTCGTGCACGGCTGGGATCTGGCCCGCGGCACCGGGCAGGACTGGCGCCCGAACGGCGGGGCGGTCGACGCGTCGCTGGAATTCGCACCCGGGATGCTCAGCCCCGACTATCAGGGTGAGGGCAAGGCCTTCGCTCCGCGCGTCGACATTCCGAAGGACGCGCCGAGCCTCGACCGCCTGCTCGGCCTATCCGGGCGTGATCCGTCCTGGCTGCCGGAGCGCTGAGCGCTGCCCCCCGTGTGCGGCCCATCAGCAGCCCGGACCTTCCCGTGACCGCTGGCTGCCGATGGACCGGCGTTCGGCCGGGGCCGTTCCCCGCTGGTCGAAATCCCGATTTCGGGTGCTGCCGGATCCCGGCCGCCGACCTTCCCGGCCCTACCGCTGAGCCCGCCTGCTCGCCTCCTTGAGCGGCCAATCCGTCAACGCTCAGCGCGGCGCGCGGCGTAATCCGGCGGCGATCAACCGGCGTACCAGCTCGCGGCTGTCGACCTCGATCGCGCCGGCCCGGACCGCGTCATCGCGCAGGTCGAGTGGTACGTCGTAATGGTCACCCTGAAATGCACGCCGCGGAATGTCGAGCCCGTCGGCGAATGAATGCAGCTCGTCGTAGCTGGCATCACTGACCAGATGCGCCCATTGCCGTCCGCGCCACCGCCACACGGCGGGATCGACGAGCACGGTCATGAGCCGGCGAGCGCATCGATGAGATCCCTGATGACGCGGACCCTTGGCGCCTCGACGGGGCCGAGCCGCGACGGCCGCGCCGCCGTACCGACGTGGAATTGCCGGATCCCCGCGGCCCACAGGGTTGGTACGTGGCCGGGTTCCAACCCGCCGCCGGCCAGAAATGCCGGCCCCCCGCCGGCCGGCCATCCCGCCCACGACGCGAGCGCCCCGACGCCGCCGGAGCCCAGGCCGTCCGCGCCGCCGCCGGTCAGTATCGTGTCGAAGCCGGGCAGGCCGGAAATGCCGTCGTACGCAACCTTCGCATCCCGCACCCGATCGAAGGCACGGTGCAGCGTCACCGGCCGCGCCACGATTTTCGCGATCTCCTTCAGGAGCGGAAGATCGAGCTCGCCACAGCCGTCCACATAGCCGACCACGAACGATGCGGCCGCACTCGCCCCCAGCGACCTCGCCTGCTGCACGACGGATTCCCGCGCCGGACCCGACACGGTGAAGACGTCGGCGGGCCGGATCATCACACGGGCCGGGACGCCTGTCGCCAGGACCTCCGACACTGTCCCCCAATCCGGCGTGAGGCCGTCCGCGTCGAGCCGCGAGACCAGCTCGATCCGGTCCGCGCCACCATCGCGCGCCGCACGGGCATCAGCCGCGGAACCCGCGATCACTTCCAGGAGCGGACCGGGCATGGGCCGTTACTGGGCGTCGGCGTCGAGCGGGACCGCCACCAGGTGCGGCTCACGGCGTACGTCGGCGCCGCGGACGTCGGCGCCGCGGACGTCGGGAGCGCCGAGGCGGGCCGCGTCCGCGGTGCGGTCGTCGGGTTGTTGCTGCGACTCGCGCTCGGCCTCGACCCGGGCGAGGTAGTGCTCGACCTCGAGGGCGGACGATTCCTCGTCCCAGCCGAGGACCGGCGCGACGAGGCGGGCGATCGACTCGGCCGCCGCCGTGCCGCGATCCTCGGTCTCGATCGAGATGCGGGTCCGCCGGGTCAGGATGTCGTCGAGGTGCAGCGCGCCCTCGGACCGAGCGGCGTAGAACGCCTCGGCAACAAGGTATTCCGGCGCTCCCGGCAGCGCGGCGGCCAGCTCGGGCCGCTCCGCGATCAGACGCAGCAACTCGCCCGTGAGCGTGCCGTAGCGATGCAGCAGGTGTTCCATCCGCGCCACGTCGAGCCCGTGCCGCGCCGCCGCCTTGCCGCGGGAGCGCCACGCCGACTCGAAACCGTGCGCGCCGAGCAGCGGGACCCGATCGGTTCGCGAGGCGGGTACGCCCGGTACGTCGTCGCGGATCGCGTCGACCGCGTCGGCCGCCATCACGCGGTACGTCGTGTACTTGCCGCCCGCCACGAGCACCAGCCCCGGTGACGGCCGGACGACCGCGTGCTCGCGGGACAGCTTGCTGGTCGCGTCGGACTCGCCCGAGAGCAGCGGGCGCAACCCGGCGTAGACGCCCTCGATATCGGCGCGCGAGAGCGGCCGTTCCAGCACCCGGTTCACGTGCTCGAGGACGTAGTCGATATCGCTCGAGCTGGCGGCCGGGTGGGCGCGATCGAGCTCCCACTCGGTGTCGGTGGTTCCGATGATCCAGTGCTGACCCCACGGGATCGTGAACAGCACGGACGTTTCGGTGCGCAGGATCAGGCCGGTCTCGCCATGCAGCCGGTCCCGCGGCACCACAATGTGCACGCCCTTGGATGCGCGCACCCGCAGGCTGGTCGGGTCATCGAGCATCGCGCCGACGTCGTCGCTCCATACCCCGGTCGCGGCGATCACGGCCTTGGCGCGGACCTCGATCTCACGCCCGGATTCCAGATCACGGACGAGCAGGCCGGTGACGCGTTCGCCGTCTCGGCGGAAGTCGAGCGCCCGCGTGCTCGACGCGGCCACGGCGCCGTACTGCACCGCCGTCCGCACCAGGGTGAGGACGAACCGCGCGTCGTCGACCTGCGCATCCCAGTAGCGGATCGCGCCCACGAGGGCGTCCTTGCGCAGCGACGGGAAGAGCGCGCGGGCCTGCTTGCGGGTCAGCTGCTCCTGGTGTGGCAGACCCCGCGCGTTGCCCAGGGTCGCGCCGAGCACGTCGTAGACGGCGATGCCGGCACCGTAATAGATCCGCTGCCACAACCGGTGGTTGAGCGGCAGCAAGAAGGAGACCGGCTGCACGAGGTGGGGCGCGATCGTGCCCAGCAGGTTGGCGCGTTCCTGCAGTGCCTCCCGCACCAACCCGAAGTCGAGCTGCTCGAGATAGCGCAGCCCGCCGTGGATCAGCTTGCTCGATCGGCTCGACGTGCCCGACGCCCAGTCGCGCGCTTCGACAATGGCGACACGCAGCCCGCGCGTGGCCGCATCGAGCGCCGCGCCGGCACCGGTAACGCCGCCACCCACGACGACGAGATCGAACTCCTCCCCGGCGAGCCGGCGCAGGTCCTCGGCCCGCCGCTGCGGGCTCAGCTGGACGACGCCCGCGTCGTACGGCGTCCAGGCCGTGTGAGCCGACGCGGCGCGGCTGATCGCGGACATGGTGTCAGGCATCGTGGTGGTCAGGCATCGTGGTTGTCAGGCATCGTGGCCGCCCCTCCCTCACGGGTAAGGCTAACGCGAGCGTCACGAGCGCATTTTCGGCGCGGTCACGGCGTGGCGTACGGTGCCGGTCGGCGTGATCGCCTCCGCTGCACCGGCCGGGTAGCCCGCGAGCGATCCGGATTACAAAGACCTGGCCAGCATCGGGACGAAGTCGCAGCTGATCCAGCAGCTCTCGCGCGGTATGTCTGGTGGTGCCGTGCGCAAGGGCAGGACAAGACCATCGGCGGCAGGCCGTGTCGGTTTGATAACGACACCGGCGTGCAACCTGGCGGAGGTCCCGCCCGGTCCATTCTGTGAGCGGCCGTCCGGAAGGCCGCGACGAGGTGGGAATGGACAGGGGACCTGCCGGGAGATCTGCGAGCGACGACGCGGACGACGAGTTCGCGAGTTTCGTGCGCTCGCGCAGCGCTGCCCTGCACCGTACGGCGTACCTGCTGACGGGTGATCGGGACGGCGCGCAGGACGTCGTGCAGACGGCGTTGACGCGGCTCTACCTCGTCTGGTCCAAGCGGGGGTTGTGGGACAACCGCGACGCCTACGCACGGAAGGTCGTGACCAACGTGGTGCTGTCCGCCAGCAGCCGGCGGTGGACCGGGGAGCGACCGACCGAGCACCTGCCCGAACCGGCGCCGACCAGAGCCTCGGACGGGACGAGCACGCTCGCGGACCGGGATGCGCTGCGGCGGGCCCTGCTGGCCCTCCCGGTGCGCCAGCGCACGGCCGTCGTTCTGAGGCACTACACCGACCTGTCCGAGGCGGATGCGGCGGCGGCGATGGGTTGCCCGCTCGGCACGCTGAAGAGCCTCACCGCACGCGGGCTCGCCACGCTGCGCAAGGAGCTCGAGGAGGTATCCGGTGAGGTTTGAGGACCGGCTGCAGGAGCGGCTGCGCGACCTGGCCGGGTCCGCAGAGCCGTGGGACGACCCGATCCCGGTCGTGCTCGAACGCGCCGCTGCGCAGCGCCGCGCGAGCGCCGCACCGCACCGGCGCTGGCGCAACCGGCGCGGTGTCCGGCCGATCGTGCGGGTGGCCGCGAGCATCCTGCTCATCGCCGCGCTCGGCGCCGGTCTCGGTGCCGGCATCTGGCAGCTGGGCAGGTCGACGACGAATTCGTCCAGCCCGCACAAGGGCGCGGGCGGAGCCGCACGCGGCGCGGCACCGGCCAGCGCCGGCGGTGCAACGGCATCGCGGTCCGCGACCGCGGGAGGAGCCCCCCTACCTGGCCCCAATTGCCTTCCGCCAGCCGTTTCGTCGGGACCAGGCTCGGGTACGGCGATCCTCGCGGTCCGCGTGCAACGCTCCGCATCGGGCCGGATCACCGGAGTCCGGCCCGTGCTGCATGCGGGACGCCCGGCCATCACCTCCACCGGCCCGATCCGGGTAATTCTGCTCGCCGGCACGCAGGTCGTCGGATCGAAAACGAGGACCGTGCCGCGGGCGAGGTCCCTGTTGCCCGTCGTACCGCTCCCGTCGAGCAACTGCACCGCCCGCCCGGCAGCGGTTCCCGCCGGTGCCTACACGGTGGTCGTCTCGATCGGCTACCGCACCGGCGCAGGCACCACGGGCACGCTGGTCAGCAGGCCGGTGCCCATCACGGTCCGGTAACTCCCGAAACCCCTTCGCCGGTCCATCCGGTCATGCCAGCGAGACCGTCAGAAGGGAAGCCGTCATGGCCGGATCGCGCACCCCTCGCCCGCACCGCCGATCGCGGATCCTGATCGCCGTCCTGGCCGCCGCCCTGCTGGCCGTGGCCGGCTGCAGCAGCCGGTCGAGCAAGGCGTCGAACAGCCCAGGAGGTAACCGGGCCGTTGGCGCCGCCGCGGGCGCCGCACCGAAGGCGTCGGGTCGCTCGCACGCCTCGAGTGCCCCGGACTCGGCGGGTGGCGCCCTGACGGCCAAGACGCCGCTGCAGCAGCGCGACATCATCCGGACCGCGACGGTGAGCCTGCGCACGACGGCGGTCGACCGGAGCGCCAACACCATCGTCGGGCTGGCGGAACCGGCCGGCGGCCGCGTCGACGGCGACGACCGGTCCAGCAGCGGCAAGAAGCGCACCGCGACGCTGATCCTGCGCATCCCGCCGGACACGCTGAATCGGATCATCGCCAAGGTCGACACTCTGGGCACGGAGACCAGCCGATCGGTGCGCGGTGAGGATGTCACGGCGTCGAAGGCCGACATCGCCGCGCGGACGCAGGCGCTGCAGGTCAGCGTGATGCGGCTGCGCGGATTCCTCTCCCACTCGGGCGGCATCAAGGACCTGGTCTCGCTGGAGAATCAGCTCACCGAGCGCGAATCCGAGCTCGAGTCGATGCAGGGCCAGCAGCGGGCGCTCGCCGACCAGATCGGCCTGGCCACCTTGACCGTGCAGGTTTACGCGACGCCGGCGCCGGTGCCGGCCAAGCCGCGACCGAAGACGGCAGGGATCGGCTCGGCGTTCGTATCCGGCTGGCACGCGCTGGTGTCGACCGCGCGGTGGGTCGTCAAGATCATCGGCTACTCCCTGCCCATCACCGCCGCACTCGTCCTGATCGCCGGAATCGCCCTGAGCCTGTGGCGCCGGCACCGCCGCCCGCCGAAGCCCGCCCGCGCGTCGTGAGGCCCGCTACTGCATCAGGACGGCGATTTCGCGGTCTCGCCTAATCGTCACGACTGTCGCGGAATGAGCTCAGCTCGTCCGGGGCGAGGTGCCGGGGCGTGCGCCGCAGCGCCGTGCTCGCGGCATCGCCCTGCGTGAGCTGCTCCGGCACCTCGGGAAGGATACTGGCGAAATACGATCGCGACGCCTCCGTCGTACCGATATCGCGTCCCGCCTTTTCCGAAAGGAACCAGCGGTGCTCCAGGATCTCGTGGAAGACCTCGGCCGGCGCCAGGCGATCGCGCAGGGAGGGCGGAATGGACGCCACGATGGGGTCATAGACCTCGGTGAGCCAGCGGTTGGCCGCGACGGTCTCGGGCACGGGCCGGCCCTCGCGCTGTTCCAGCCAGCCGCGGAAGCTGGCGATGTCCGACCAGAGCCGGCGGGCCTGGTTCTCCCCGACATCAAGGCCGGTGCGCATGAAGAGCTGCCGCCGGTAATGGCCCGGCTCCGCGACCCGGGTCCGCAGCTTCAACCGGCTGGTGCCGTCCTCGTCGGCTACGATCTCGACCTCGTCGGCGTCGAACCCGAGCTCGTTCAGCCGGCGTAGCCGCAGGCCGATCCGGTAGCGCTGGTCCGTCGGCGAGAGCGTCTCCTCACGGGTCAGCTCCCCCCAGAGCGCACGGTAACGGCGGACCACCTCATCGGCGATCTCGATCGGATCGAGGCCCTGGGGCAGCAGCGCCGCCGCCTCGAGGTCGAAGAGCTCACCAGCAACCCGCTCGCGGGCCAGGTCGACGTCGTACTCCCGCTGCCCGTCGGTCAGCTTCGCGTGTCGCTCGGTCGTCTCCGCGTCGACGAAGTAGGCGGCCAGCGCTCCCGCGTCGAGCCGGAAGAGGGTGTTGGACAGTGAGCAATCGCCCCAGAAGAAGCCGGCGATGTGCAGCCGCACGATCAGCTCGACGAGCGCGTCGATGAGCTGCTCCCAGTTGAACCGGCCGCGCGGATTGGAGAAGAGAGCCCGGTACGACGTGGAGAACTCGAGCAATTCGGTCACCAGGATGGCGTCGAGGTCCGCGCTGCGATCGACCACCACACCGACCACGTCGACGACCGGCAGGCCGATCTCCTTCAGCTCGCGCAGCAGGCGGTACTCCCGCCGGGCGAGATCCTCATTGATCTCCTTGAGCGCGTAGACCAGGCCCCCGTCGGTGGCGAAACGGACCACGTGCCGCGAGATCCCGCGCTGGCGCACCTCCACCATGCGATCATCGACCCACTCCACCAGCGGCCGGCGCCACGGCAGCGTGAGCAGCCCGGTCGCCGTGTCCGCAGGTGGGTTGAAGACGAAACGCACGGGGCCGATCATGCCGCATCGCCCGACGCCGGTGACGATGCCGCCGGCGAGCGCGGCGTCGTACCGTCGCCACCCGCAACCACCCGCGCCGCCGCCGGTCTCCCCACCCCGACCGCCCGCGCCGCCGCCGGTCTCCCCACCCCTAACCACCCGCGCCGCCGCCAGTCTCCCCACCCCCGACCACCGCGTCGCCGCCCGTCTCCCCACCCCCGACCACCGCGACTTGCCGCCTTCTTCCGTCCTAGAAAATCGATTTCCGGAGACGGGAGAAGGCGGCAAGTGGCGGGGTGAGGAACACGGGGCCGGACGTCGCAGACAGCGACACGGTCGGGACGGTCGAACGTCTGTACGACGTCGGATTCGACCATCCACATACATTCGTCCGAATCCGCCGAGGCCCGGCTCGCCCGGTCACGCTTTCAGGCCATGGACTCTCGAACAACTTCGACCCGGCGCGGCGACGCCGCCGCTGCAGCGCTCGAGGCGGACAGCGGACTGATCCACCGAAGCCGCGCCCGGCGGCGCGGATTGAGCGATGACGACATCAGCAATCTGATTCGACGGGGTCGATGGGTCCGGCTGCAGCCGGGCATCTACGCGCCGCGCCCGACCCCACTGGTCCGCGCCCGGGGGGCGGTTGCGGCCGCACGGGGACCGGCCACCGCCAGCCACGCCACCGCAGCCCGCGTGCACGAAATTCCGATACTCACCGACCAGGAGACCGTGACGGATCCCTCCATCGAGCACATAACCGTGGACCGCGACCCTCGCGTGATCAACCGCAGCCTGCTTCGGATTCACACCCGGCAGCTCAGCCCCGATGAGCGCTGCCACATCGGCGGCGTACCGCTGACCACACCGGCACGAACCGTCGCGGACCTGCTCATGAGCGCTCCCGACGCGCTCGGCCTGTGGGCGGCCGAGCGTTGTCTCGCCATGGCGATGGCGACCACGGACCAGATCGTGGCCGCGCTCGGGCGGGCTGGGCGCGTGCCGGGGATCCGGGCCGCCCGGGCACGGTTCGCGCAGGCACAGCCGCGGAGCGAATCGCCATTCGAGACCATGACGCGACTCGTGATCGTCGATGCTGGACTCCCCGAGCCGCGGGTGCAGGTCCCGATCTGCGATTCCGTCACGGGCGAGGTGTGGTTCCGGATCGACATGGGCTATCCCGAACTCCGGCTCGGCATAGAGTGCGACGGCAAGTCGACCCACACGCCACCGCCCGCCGTCTATCGCGATCGTCGTCGCCAGAATCACCTGCAGCTATTGGGTTGGACGCTCATTCGCGTGACGTGGTACGACGTCATGCAGCGACCGTCGTACGTGGTCTGGCTCATCCGCCAAGCGCTGGCCGACGCCGCCTGAGCGCCGCGCGTGCTCTCCTTCCGCAAGCTCCCGCCAAACTGCACCTGCCGCCTCTTCCGTCGCGGGATATCGATTACTCCATACGGAAGGGGGCGGCAAGTCGCACGGCCCGAGGCCAATGGCTGGAGCAAGCTCGAGGGTGCCGAGCGGATGGCCGGGTATGACGAAGGGGCGGGCCCGCGTGCGCGGACCCGCCCCTTCTGCGTTGTGCGTCGTGCTAGCCGGACCTGATCAGAAGTCCCTTCCGCCGCCGTCGGGAGCGGCCGGAGCCTTGTCCTTCTCCGGCTTGTCGACGACGACGGCCTCCGTGGTGAGGAAGAGGCCGGCGATCGACGCGGCGTTCTGCAGCGCCGAGCGCACGACCTTCGTCGGGTCGGGAACGCCCGCGGCGAGCATGTCGCCGTACTCACCGGTCGCGGCGTTGAGGCCGTGGCCGACGGGCAGATTGCGCACCTTCTCCGCGACCACACCGCCTTCGAGGCCGGCGTTGATGGCGATCTGCTTCAGCGGCCATTCGAGCGCGATTCTGACGATGTTGGCACCGGTGGCCTCATCGCCCACGAGCTCGAGCTTCTCGAAGGCCTCCTTGCCGGCCTGCAGCAGGGCGACGCCGCCACCGGCGACGATGCCCTCCTCGACCGACGCCTTGGCGGCGCGCACGGAGTCCTCGATACGGTGCTTGCGCTCCTTGAGCTCGACCTCGGTCGCCGCGCCCACCTTGATCACGGCGACGCCGCCGGCGAGTTTGGCGAGGCGCTCCTGCAGCTTCTCCTTGTCGTAGTCGGAGTCGCTGTCCTCGATCTCCTGTCGGATCTGGTTGACCCGGCCCTGGATCTGGTCGGCATCACCGGAGCCGTCGACGATGGTGGTCTCGTCCTTGGTGACCGTGACCTTGCGGGCCCGGCCGAGCAGGTCGAGGCCGGCGTTCTCGAGCTTGAGGCCGACGTCCTCGCTGATGACCTGGCCACCGGTCAGGATGGCCATGTCGCCCAGCATCGCCTTGCGGCGGTCGCCGAAGCCGGGAGCCTTGACGGCGACCGACTTGAAGGTGCCCCGGATCTTGTTGACGACGAGCGTGGCCAGGGCCTCGCCCTCGACGTCCTCGGAGATGACCGCGAGCGGCTTGCCCGACTGCATGACCTTCTCAAGGAGCGGGAGCAGGTCCTTCACCGTGCTGATCTTGGAGTCCATGATCAGCACGTAAGGGTCGTCGAGCTCCGCTTCCATCCGCTCGGTGTCCGTGGCGAAGTACGGCGAGATGTAGCCCTTGTCGAAGCGCATGCCCTCGGTGAGCTCGAGCTCGAGGCCGAACGTGTTGCTCTCCTCGACGGTGATGACGCCTTCCTTGCCGACCTTGTCCATCGCCTCGGCGATGATCTCGCCGACGTTGACGTCACCGCCGGCCGAGATCGCCGCGACATCGGCGATCTGTTCCTTGGTCTCGACGTCCTTCGAGGCGCCCGCGAGCTTCTCGATCACGGCCTCGACGGCCTGCTCGATGCCCCGCTTCAACGCGATCGGGTTGGCGCCGGCGGCGACGTTGCGCAGACCCTCGCGCACGAGCGCCTGGGCGAGCACGGTCGCGGTCGTGGTGCCGTCGCCGACGACGTCGTCGGTCTTCTTGGGGACTTCCTTGACCAGCTCGGCGCCGACCTTCTCGTACGGGTCTTCGAGCTCGATCTCCTTGGCGACGCTGACACCATCGTTGGTGATGGTCGGCGCGCCCCACTTCTTGTCAAGTACGACGTTGCGGCCCTTGGGGCCGAGCGTCACCTTCACGGCGTCGGCGAGGATGTTCATGCCGCGCTCAAGACCGCGACGAGCTTCCTCGTCGAACACGATCATCTTGGCCATGCGGTGCTTGCCTCCGATGTTGGCTGACTGGATTGGGGTGCCGCGCTCGGCCGGGCGATGCCCGCGACGGACGGGCTGCCGCTCGCACCCTCGTGCCGAGGCACGGCGTACGACGTCGGGGCCCTCATCGAGTTTCCGACCCACGCTGCTGGCACTCAGGATACCCGAGTGCCAACGCCAGGTTTAGCACTCTCCCCCATCGAGTGCAAACAGATCGACCCGGTCGCGGAGGCGACCGGGTCGATGTGTACCTGGTGGTTCAGACCGGGCGACCGAAGCGGCCGGCCGGCCGACGGGTCGAGAGACCGGCCGGAGAAACCGGTAGCGCGACCTGGTCGACTCAGCCCACGATGCGGACGGCGTCCGCCTGCGGGCCCTTGTTGCCCTGCGCGACCTCGAACTCGACGCGCTGACCTTCATCGAGCGAGCGGTAGCCATCGGCCTGGATCGCCGAGTAGTGGACGAAAACGTCTTGCCCACCGTCGACCGCGATGAAGCCGTAGCCCTTTTCAGCGTTGAACCATTTGACGGTGCCCTGTGCCACGTGCAACTCCCATGTATCAGTGCGGTCGGCCCCCGCGTGGGTGCAGGACCCGGGTCTTCGTCATCTGTCCCCGCACTCACGAACACGTCTCACGCCCATTCCCGGGAGCTACCGACGTACTGCTTGGCACACGAACGTTGAACTTCGACCGAGACGAACCGTACACGACGAGATGGGCCGACGTACACACCC
>JBBSHJ010000089.1:0-13822 GCA_038253135.1 Mycobacteriales bacterium
GCTGCACTACCCGCAGATGATCGAGCGCATGGCCGCCGAGGCCTACGTCGGTCCGGGCAGCCAGAAGCACACCGACCACATGCTGGCGCAGGTCACGGCTCACCGGGAGCAGCTGGAGCTCCGGGCCCATCTCCAGGACCAAGCCTCCGACCGGAGCTGATCACAACCCCTCGGGGACTCATATGGCGACGCATAGCGTCCTTTTGACCGTGACCGGACGAGACCGCCCGGGACTCACCGCTGCCTTCTTCACCGCGCTGACGGCGTACGACGTCGACGTGCTCGACGTCGAGCAGGTCGTGATCCGCGGCCGGTTCGTGCTCGGCGTGCTCATCGCGCTGCACGGCGATCCGCAGCGCATGCGCAAGGCGGTCGAGCAGACCGCCGCCTCGCTGCACCTCGAGGTGGAGATCGACTCGGTCGAAGGGATCGACGAGGACTTCGGCTCGCCCGGGCCCCGACACCACGTCATCGTGATCGGGATGCCGCTGCGCGCCGGTGCCGTGTCCGAGATCGCCCGGCGCATCGCCGACACCGGCGGCAACATCGACTCGATCCGGCGGCTCTCGCGCTACCCGGTGCGCAGCCTCGAGCTGATGGTCTCGGGCGTCCCGTCCCGCCGGCTCCGCGCCGACCTGACCATCGCCGCCGACCAGACCGGCACTGACATCGCCGTCGAACGCGCCGGCCTCGGGCGGCGGGCCAAGCGGTTGGTCGTGCTCGACGTCGACTCGACCCTGATCCAGGGTGAGGTCATCGAGATGCTCGCCGACCGGGCCGGAGTGCGCGCCAAGGTGCGCGAGGTGACCGCTGCCGCGATGGCCGGCGAGATCGACTTCGAGGACTCGCTGCGGCAGCGGGTGGCCCTGCTGGCCGGCTTGCCCGAGTCGGTGTGCGACGACGTACGCCGGCACATCACCTTCACGCCCGGCGCGCGGACGCTGGTGCGCACGCTGCACCGGATCGGCTGCCGCTGCGGCGTCGTCAGCGGCGGCTTCACGCAGGTCGTCGACGGGCTGGCCGCCGAGCTCAAGCTCGATTTCGTGGTCGCCAACACGCTGGAGATCGCGGACGGACGGCTCACCGGGCGGCTGGTCGGGCCGATCATCGACCGGGCCGGAAAGGCGACGGCGCTACGGCATTTCGCCGAGCAGTCCGGCGTGCCGCTGAGCCAGACGGTCGCCGTCGGCGACGGGGCCAACGACATCGACATGATCGCCGCCGCCGGGCTCGGGATCGCCTTCAACGCCAAGCCGGCCCTGCAGCGCGTCGCGGACACGGCGCTGCGGCACCCGCACCTCGACGCGATCCTCTTCATGCTCGGGCTGACCCGCGAAGAGATCGAGGACGACGCAGAAGGGGCCGACAGCGGTCTGCTCACGCAACGGTGACGCCGGCGGCGACCAGCTCGCGGCGGGCGGCGTCACCATCGCCGGGGGCTCGGTCGACCGGCCGGGTGAGCGACCATGGCGCGAGTACGTCGTACCCCAGGCGCCGGCCGTCCAGCGATGTGGCCCGCACGCAGTAGTCCGCGGCCAACCCGACGACGACGAGACGCTCGACGCCGGCCTCGGCGAGCAGCCCGCCGAGCCTGGTCGGCAGCGCCGGACTTGCCGCGGCAGAGGCAACGACATCACGCGACCTCCTCGATCGCTGCGCGCCTCCCTCGTTCCTCGCTCGGGTGCTCGCTCCCTCATCAGGCGACGTAGCGACATCGGTCGACCTGCTCGGTCGCTGCGCGCTCCCCTCGGCAGTCGACGAGTCGTATTCGGCGAAAGCGGAGTAGCCGTCTCCCGTACCCGTGCCCTTGCGGACCGTCAGGTCGCTCGCGACGGTGAGCCGCGGGTGCAGCTCGGCGCCCCAGGAGCCGGCGACGCAGTGCACCGGCCAGATCCCGCCGTCCTTGGCGAAGTGCGGCGTCGACGGCGGGTGCCAGTCAAGCGTGTAGACCACCATGGCGCCCGCCTCGACCGCCGCCGCGACCTGCGAGTTGATCGGGGCGATCAGCTCGTCGCCGCCGGGGACGAAGAGCGTGCCGCCCGGATCGGCGAAGTCGTTCTGCATGTCGACGACGAGCAGCGCCGTCGCCGCGTCGTAGCGATCCACCGTCTCACTCCCTCATCGGTGCACGGGTGTGCCGAGCATCGTGGTCGGGATCGCGGGCTCACCGTGCGAGAGCGCGAGCCCCTCCCAGGGCAGGCTCACCAGCCGGGCGGCGACCCGCTTGCGGGCGGTCGCGAGGTCATTGTCGGCGATCCGCTCACCGGCACGCACCAACGGCACCTGCAGGTCGAGATCTCCCGGCTCCGCCTCGGGTACGACGCCGGCCGCGACGACCTCCTCGGTCGCCGTACCCGTGCTGCGGTGCCGCCGCAGCGCCCGCTTCCTGCCGCCGTACGACGCCTTGTCCGGCGACCGCTTCGCCACCGGCCGGTCCTCGACCTCGACCAGCTTGTAGATGAGCCCGGCGGTCGGCGCGCCGGAGCCCGTGACCAGCGCCGTGCCGACGCCGTACCCGTCGACCGGTGCGATGGCGAGAGCCGCGATGGAGTGCTCGTCGAGGTCGCTGGTGACGACGATGCGGGTCTTGGTGGCGCCGAGCGCGTCGAGCTGGGCCCGGGCCTGCATGGCCAGCATGCCGAGGTCGCCCGAGTCGATCCGGATGCCACCGAGATCGGTCCCCGCGACGGCGACGGCCTGCTCGATGCCCCTGGTGATGTCGTAGGTGTCGACCAGCAGCGTGGTCTCGGGGCCGAGCGCGGCCACCTGCGCGCGGAAGGCATCCGTCTCGTCCGCATAAAGAAGGGTGAAGGAATGCGCCGCGGTGCCGGCGGTCGGGATGCCGTAACGCTCGCCCGCCTGCAGGTTGGACGTCGTCCGGAATCCCGCGACGTAGGCCGCGCGGGCGGCCGCGACGGCGGCCTGCTCGTGGGTACGCCGTGAGCCCATCTCGATCAGCGGCCGATCGCCCGCGGCGATGACCATCCGTGCTGCGGCCGAGGCGATCGCGCTGTCGTGGTTGAGGATCGAGAGCATCAGGGTCTCGAGCACCACACACTCACCGAAGCCACCCTCGACGGTGAGGATCGGTGAGCCGGGGAAGTAAAGCTCGCCCTCGGGGTAGCCCTCGATGTCCCCGCCGAAGCGGTAGGCCGCCAGCCAGTCCAGGGTCTCCTTCGCCAGGATGGAACGGATCGGGTCGAGCGTCGCGTCGTCGAACCGGAAGTCGGCCAGGGCATCGAGCGCCCGCCCGGTGCCGGCGACGACGCCGTACCGCCGGCCCGGCGGCAACCGCCGGCCGAAGACCTCGAATGCGCACCGGCGCTCGGCCGAGCCGTCGCGCAAAGCCGCGTCGAGCATCGTCAGCTCGTAGCGGTCGGTCAGCAGAGCGGTCGACACAACGTCCATGGTCGCAGAGCTTGCGGGGCTAGGACTTGCGCGGCCCGATGAGACCGCCGATGCCGAGGATCAGGAAGCCGGCGAAGGTCAGCCAGATGCCGATGTCGCCGTCCCTCCTCAGCGCCTTGAAGAATGGGCTCCAGTGAGCGCTTCCCTTGAGGGCGAACAGCGTGATCGCGATCCCGCCGAGGCCGAGGAGGAGGGCGAGTGCGCGCAGCACGTTGACGCTGCCGCCGAGCGGCATGCACGCCAGGACGGCGACCAGTGCGCACACGATCAGTGCGATCCACGCCAGCCAACTGAAGTAGGCCTTGGGCAGCGCCTGGTTCGCTGCCTTGGCCGCCTTGTGCAGGTCGCTGAAGTCCTGGTGCGCACCGCCCGCGCTGTACCAATGCAGCGTCGTGAACGCGACGATCAGCAGGATCGCGCCGATGGCCGCGAAGACGAGCCCGGCTATCCCGGGGGACTGCCGCTGCACCGGCTGCTGGTAGACGGGATATGGGTAGTACGCCGGGTAGCCGGGCTGGGGATAGCCTTGCGGGTACTGCTGCGGGTAGGCGCCGTATTGGCCCTGTTGGTATTGGCCCTGCCCGTATTGGCCCTGCTCGTACTGGCCGGGCGGCGGGTATTGGGGTAGTTGCCCATGGGGATACTGGCCCTGGGGGTACTGCCCCTGGGAATATCCGGCGGCGGGGTATTGGCCCTGCGGGTATTGCTGGCCGTGGTCGCCGTACGCTGGTGTCTGGTCCCCGCTCGGCGGGTCGGTCCGGCTGGTGGGATCGTCCCGCTCATCGCCGCTCGTCCGATCGGCCGATGGACGGCGTGCCGCGCCGGCGCTACCGGGGGCCCGCCCGCCGGTGTCCTGGTCGTCGGCGTCGGGCTTGAACACCTGGGTCGCCTGGGAGTCGAAGGTCGCCTCGTCGTCACTGTCGGCATCGTCGGCGTTCGCGCGCGGTACGTCGCCCCGGGCACGCTCGCCCTCCGCCGGCTCGGGTCGCTCGAACCGCACCGTGTGCTGGTTGTCCTGATCAGGGTCGCCCTCGTGCGAACGCGGATCGCTCATACCGCGCAGACTAACCACCTTGCCGATGTTCAGGGGGAATCCGCGCACGGACGCGGCACGATCAGGGGAAGTGCGGTCGTGGGAGCATGTTTGAGGTCGCGCAAGAGGCCGCGTCGACTGACGATGGAGTGAGCACACGAGCGAGGGACGAGCGAGGCGCGCAGCGACCGAGGAGGTCGCGCAAGAGGCCGCGTCGACTGACGATGGAGTGAGCACACGAGCGAGGGACGAGCGAGGCGCGCAGCGACCGAGGAGGTCGCGCAAGAGGACCTGACAGCGATCGAGGAGGTCGCATGACCGAGACGGGTGCGGGCACGCTGGCACCGGAGGCGGCGCCGGATGTCGGGATCGACCCGGGCACCGAGACGAAAACCGACCCCGATCCGCCCTGGGTCACGGTGGTCTGGAACGACCCGGTCAACCTCATGTCCTACGTGACTCACGTTTTGCAGCGGCTCTTCGGATACTCCAAGGAGAAGGCGACCAGCCTGATGCTCGACGTGCACGAAAAGGGCCGCGCCGCGGTCAGCTCCGGTAGCCGCGAGCAGATGGAGCATGCCGCCGCCCGACTGCACGCCGCCGGCCTGTGGGCCACGGTCGCGCAGGACAAGTAGCGCCGGCGACTATGGCATTGGTACGCCGTCGACGCGGCGGGATCGTCGTCTCGGTCGATCACGATGAGCTCGCCATGCTGACGCAGGTCGTCGGCGAGATCCGCGAGCTGCTCGCGGGCGACGACGAACCGACCGAGCGGACTGGGGACGACGCCTTTCAGGAGCTCGTCGCGGGTATCGGCGGTCAGGACGCACCGGTTGAGGCACCGGCCGATCCCGCCCTCGCCCGCCTGTTTCCCGATGCCTACCGCGATGACCCAGAGGCCGCGGCGGAGTGGCGGCGCCTGACCGAGTCGGGCCTGCGCACGCAGAAACGCGCCAACGCGGACCGGATACTCGCCGATCTCGGCGGTGACCTCCGCACCGGCCCGCACGGCGGCAAGCTCACCATCGATGACGACACGGCCGAGGCGTGGCTGGCGGCGCTGAACGACGTGCGGCTCGTCCTCGGGGTCCGCCTCGACGTCACGGAAGACGGCGACCCGTTCGGCGGTTACGACCGGCACGACCCCCGGGCGCACCCCTTCCTCATCTACCACTGGCTCACCGCGGTGCAGGACGGATTGGTTCGGGCGGTCTCGGGCGACTGAGCGACAGGTCACAACCGGCCAGGCCGGACCAACCAGATCGGTAGGCTAGCGGACGTGCCGAACGGAACGAGGTCGACGACCAGCGCCCTGACGATCGATCAGGCGTCGTACGACGCGATCCTCGCGCATGCGCGCCGTGACCACCCGGACGAGGCGTGTGGCATCGTCGCCGGTCCGGAGGGAAGCGATCGGCCTGAGCGGGTCGTGGCGATGCTCAATGCGGAGCGCTCGCCCACGTTCTATCGGTTCGATTCGGCCGAGCAGCTCGCCGTCTGGCGCGAGATGGACGACCGCGACGAGGTCCCGGTGGTCATCTATCACTCGCACACCGCGACCGAGGCCGCCCCGTCGCGGACCGACATCTCGCTCGCGACCGAGCCCGATGCGCATTACGTCCTCGTGTCCACCCGCGACCCGGGGCAGGACGAGTTCCGCTCGTTCCGCATCGTTGACGGGGTCGTCGCCGAGGAGCCGGTCGAGGTCGTGTCGTCGTACCGCTTCTCGCCCAACCCGACCGACGTCGCGAGCCACTAGACCACCAGACCAGATCCATCAGCCCATCCCGACCGAGGAGCACCCACACAGTGGCCATCGAAGTACGCGTTCCCACCATCCTGCGCAGCTACACCGGAGGGGAGAAGAAGGTCGACGCCAGCGGCGACACGCTTGCCGCCGTCCTCGACGACCTCGACTCCCGGCACGCGGGCATCAAGGGCCGTCTCGTCACTACCGCCGGCGACCTGCACCGCTTCGTCAACGTCTACGTCAACGACGAGGACGTTCGCTTCACCGGCGCGCTCGAGACGAAGCTCGCCGATGGCGACACGGTGACGATCCTGCCGGCGGTCGCGGGCGGCGGCTAGGGCGCACCGCCGATCCGATGACACGCTACGACTCGCTGCTCGACACGCTCGGCGACACCCCGCTGGTGGGGCTGCCGCGGCTCTCGGCCAGCCTGCGGCGGGGGACCGACGACGGCCGGCAGGTGCGGCTGTGGGCCAAGCTGGAGGACCGCAACCCAACCGGCTCGATCAAGGATCGCCCGGCGGTCGCGATGATGCGGGCGGCGGAAAAGGACGGCCGGCTCCGGCCGGGCGCCACGATCCTCGAGCCGACGAGCGGCAACACCGGCATCAGCCTGGCGATGGCCGCGCGCCTCGCCGGTTACCGGCTGGTGTGCGTCATGCCGGAGAACACGTCGGCCGAGCGGCGTCAGCTACTGACCATGTACGGCGCGGAGATCATCGACTCGCCGGCCGCCGGCGGCTCCAACCAGGCGGTCGCGGTGGCCAAGGAGCTGGCCGCCGAGCATCCCGACTGGGTGATGCTTTACCAGTACGGCAACGAGGCCAACGCCCGCGCGCACTACGAGGGCACCGGACCGGAGCTGCTCGCCGACCTGCCCTCGATCACGCACTTTGTCGCCGGGCTCGGCACGACCGGCACGCTGATGGGCACCGGCCGTTATCTGCGCGAGAAGGTGCCGGGCGTCGAGATCGTCGCGGCCGAGCCGCGGTACGGCGAGCTCGTCTACGGGTTGCGCAATGTCGATGAAGGATTCGTGCCGGAGCTGTACGACGAGGGCGTGCTGACCCGACGGTTCTCGGTCGGCGCCCGGGACGCCCTGCTGCGGACCCGTCAGCTGGTCGAGGTCGAGGGCATCTTCGTCGGCATCTCCACCGGCTGCGTGCTGCACGCCGCGATGGCGGTGGCCGGTGAGGCGATCAAGGCCGGCCGGCCCGCCGACGTTGCCCTGATCGTCGCCGATGGCGGCTGGAAGTACCTCTCGACCGGTGCGTACGCCGGCACGGTAGCCGAGGCGGAAGACGCGCTCGAAGGCCAGCTCTGGGCCTGAGTCGGTCACCCGCACCAGGCTGGGTCGACCATGCTGACCCCGCTCAGACGGGTTCGACCACCCTGCTCACTATCCGCGCGTGTTTGCCGACTTGGCGGCCGCGGGTGAAGCCGTACTGCTCGAAGAGCTCAACCGTCGCGCTGAAAAGGAAGCGGCCCGGCGCTTCGCGGCCGGCGGTCACCTCGGGGATCGCCTCGACGAGTCCACCGCCGAGATGGGCGATCTGGTCGAGCGCACCCTCCAGCCCCGCCCGCGCGATGCCCTGACCGCGGTGCTTCTTGTCGACGTAGAAACAGGTGATCCGCCAGTCCGGACGTAGCGGAGCGTCCTTGTCGTACTCGCGCCTGTGCTTGATGTTCGGAAGCTCATCGGGGCTGCCGTACTGACACCAGCCCTGCACGGCGCCGTCCTCGTCGAGAACGAGCGCGGCATGGGCGCCGTCGGTGCGGACGCGATCCTCCTTGACCGCCCGATGGCTGATCCCCTTCTGCCCGCACTCCGGGTGATAGCCGATGCACCAGCAACCGCCAAAGACCCCGTTGTTGCGCTCGACGAGTTCGGCGAAGGCATCCCAGGTGGATGCTGCGAGTGGTCGGATCGTGTACGGCATTGCCGGTCCTCTCGAGTTGGCTGTTGTCATCGTTCTGGATCTCGGGTGCCGAGATCAATGCCGAACCACGTCGTCGGTCCGGCCATTGGTGGAAGTCTTCCTAAATCAAATCTCAAAGAGGACGGGTTCGTCTGGATGCTGAGCTGGGCTGCACCATTGACAGCGGGAGTTATGTTCGGGCGCGGGGTCGGGTTTTGACTCCGCCGCAGCGGCAGCGTATGAGGGGCTGGTGGCGGGGTCGGCTGTGGGTGGTGGGTCCGGGTGGATACCACGGTGGAGGGATAAATCTCGGTCTCCCGTGGATCATTCGGCATTCCCAGTCGGTATGATGAATGACGGTGTGGTGCCATTTACACAATAGGGCGAGGTTGTCGAGGTCGGTGGGTCCGCCGTCGATCCACGGGACGATGTGGTGCACGTCGCAGCGGGGTGCGAGCTGATCGCAGTGAGGGAAGGCGCAATGCCGGTCCCGGGTGGTGACGGCGCGGCGCTGGGCTCGGCTGACGGTCCGGATCGCGCGGCCAAGGTCAAGTGGTTGGCCCGTGCCGGCGAGGACCATCGGAATCACCCGTGACTCGCAGGCCAGCCGGCGCACGGTTTCGACCGGAAGTTGGCTCCCGTCATTCAGCGTGACAGTGCCGAGGCCGGCGCGTAGCTGTTCCCAGCCGATGGTGATGACGAGTTGTGGGGGTTCGCCGCCGTGGTCGGGGAGCTCGCCGGCGCGGATCGCGGCCCGGGCGAGCTCGACGAGTCCGTCGGCATTACGTTGGGCAGTGGTGCGCGGATCCGCAGCGCCCAGGTCCGGCTCGACCGCTCCACCGGCGCCGGTGGCATCGTCGGTCCCGCCGTCACCGGTGCCGTTAGCGCCGCCGTCGGAGTTGATCTCACCGGTGGGATTGGCGATGTTGTGGCGCGGCTTGGCGAGGGGATCGAGGGCGGTGCGGAGCCATTCGGCGCCTTCCGGGTCCAGGTGTAGCCGGCCGGTTAGGGATCCGTCGTCGCCGAGGCGGTAGTCGAACCAGCGCGCCGGCTCGACCGGATCTTCCGGCTCGGCGCCGTCGGGGTCGAGGACCCGCGAAAGGTGGCGGGCCAGGCGGGCGATGCCGACCTGGTCGGTGTCGGCCAGGGCGTCGGCGAAGAGGTCTTCGGCGACGCCGTGGTCCTCCTCGACAGGGATGCGGTCCAGCGCGGAAATGATGCCGTCGACCTCGTCCGCACCGAGCCGCCCGGTGGTCATCAACGCGGCGAGCCGCGGATAGGCGGCGGGCTGGGCGGTTCCGGTCGGTGAGAGGGAGGCGGTGGTGGCGTGCGCGGTGCGGGCACGCTGGTTACCGACCCGTGTCGGCCACCGCAACCGCGAGCGCAGCATCGCCCCGGTGGAGCGGAACCCGGCCAAACCGGCCAGCCCGCGGCTGTCGGCCTCGCCGACCAGCGCCGTGACTGCGGCCTGCAAGCGCAGCCGCTCCCGCTCCAGCCTGTCCAGACACGTCAGCACGTCGGTATCGGACAACACCACCGGGTCGGCGCCCACCACGTCGTCGACAGCCGCGGCCAACCCAACGTCGGCCGGCCGCGGCGCGGGCGGCGTACCCACTCCGGCGGTGTCGGCGGGGCGATCCCGCTCGTAGCCTGACGTGCTGGTCATGTGTTCGATAATACTACTATCGATCGTCAATTGCGACAATGGTTGTGGTTATCCACAAGACTATCTCACGCTAATTGATAGCCGGCTAACGATATGGATGACCACGGATAGGGACCGCCGCCGACGAGCACATCAACATCATCACCGGACACGGGCCAGACACGGTGCCTACTAATTTGACCGCAATCGACCGGACGGTGCGGTAGGGGAACGGACCCCTTGCCAACCGACGAGCGTCATGTTCGTCCGCCTTTCATTGGCGTCAGATGACGCAAGCAGTCACGAGGCCCGCGCGCACCTGTGATGGGCGAAGCCCCCAGTGGTCAGGTGGCCGGACGTCTTCAAGTGCGGCAATGGCCGAGGCCGCTTCACCGCTTAGCACCTTCATGGACAGCACACTTCGTCGGGTATGTCTCTCCGGTGGCGATGATGTCGCCGTTGACGGCCCTGGGACGGAACCGACCGTACTCTCATAAGCCTCGAACGTCGCAAGTCCCGTATCGCTCGCCGGGCCCGATCTGCGCCAGTTCGGGTACGTCGCCGGCGTCGATCCAAGCCTTGGCCGGGATCCCTTCCGGGAACCGGGAACAAGAGCGCTATCGAGGATCGCCGGTTGCTTCGTCGCGGCCCTTGGGGCTGATGGCGGGCCGGGTATCCGCTTCGGTCTGGGTGCCGAGATTGCCGCGGATCGTGTCGAAGATCGCCAATCCCTGCCCGACCAGCCCCGACACGACCTCGGACAACCCGTCTGACCCATTCAGCACGGTCACGTTGGCCCCCGCGAGACCCGCTGCGGCCTTCTCGACGATTTGCGGCAGTTGCTGGATGAGCATCTGGTCGAGGGCCACTCGGTTGTTCGACGCGGCTGCTGCAGCCTGGATCTCGGTTCGGGCCGCCTCGGCCTTGGCCAGCACGCGGATGCGCTCGGCCTCCGCCTCGGCCGGCTTGACCACCTCCGCGGCCAACTGCTGCTGTCGCAACTCGGCCTGGCGCCGGGCCAATTCGGTCTGGGCGTCAATCACTTCGCGCTGCGCCTCGGCCTGGGCGAGCGGGCCGGCCTGCGCCGCCTTTGACTGCGCCGCCTGGGTCTCGGCCGCGTAACCGGCGGTGGTGACGGCGGTGTCGCGCTCGTACTGCGCCTGGTTTCGCAACGACTGCTGCCGCGCCTCGGCCGCCGCCTGATCGGCCGCGGACTGCGCGATCTGAGCCGCCTGCTGGATCGAGGCATTGTGCGGCGCAGCCATGGCCGCGACATAGCCGAGTTTCATGTCGTCGATCGACTGGATCTGCAGGGCATCGACGAGCAGACCCATTTTCGCCATCTCAGCCTTCGAGCCCTCCAACACCTCGGTGGCGAGCTTCTGCCGCTCGGTGATGATCTCCTCGACGGTCATCGAGCCGATGATCGACCGCAAATGGCCGGCGAAGATTCGACCCGTCAAAGCCGACATCTGGGTCTGGTCGGAAAGGAATCGCTGGGCGGCATTGACGATCGACTCTGCGTCATTGCCGACCTTCGCGGCGATGACCGCGGTGACATTGAGGGCGATTCCCTGCCGCGTGACGCACGGCTCGGAAACCTCTGACTCGAACATGGCCAGAGTCAAGAACTCGACCTTGCGGACGAACGGCATCACGAAGGCGCCGTGGCCGGTGACGACCCGAAATGGCACGCCAGTGGACTTTCCACCGGAGATGAGCATCGCCTGATCCGGCGCGGGAACACGGTAGCCGAACATTGTTGAGCGACCTCCTTTGTCGAGAAACTGCGAGCTACACGAACGGGGTCGTCTCAACCGGGTCGACCCAGGGAACGACTTCGACGGTGCGTGGGCCCACTGCCGATATCACGATCACGACCGCGCCGGCGGCGAGCGGTGCATCCGAGCGAGCCATGAAGGTCTCCCGCCCACCGCGGATCCCTACCTCGACCTCGCCAAGCCCGTCAGTGCCTCGAGTGGCAAGAGTGATCCGTCCGGTGCACCCGATCGGCGACTCGTCGGCCCCACTCATCGTGGCCGTCGAGAATCGACGTCGCCCACCGGATGAGATCCCACGACCCTGAACCTAGTGTCAGCGACGCCGAGCCACCACACGGACTTGGATCCCGGCCGCGGCGCGACGTGACCCTACGCCGGCGGCGCACCCGCTGCGGGGACAAGCGATGGACGAGGTCATCGGCGGCGTCGATGGTGACCTGGAATGCGTATGCCATGGCAAGCACGCTACGAGTGGTGGCGGACAGATGCTGTCCGCTGTCCTCGTCGACGTCAGAGCCGGCCACGGTAGATCGCCGTCCGAAGCTCGGCCGCGTAGTAGTCGAGCTCGGGCATGCCGAGCTTGGCGGCCACCGCGATCTCCGCCTCGACGTCGTACGGCACGCGGACGAACTGCAGGCCGAACGGCGCCGGGTCGGGAGTGTCGAGAGTGCCCTCGAGCAGCACGTACGACGGCACCGGCTCGTCGAGCGGGTTTCCTACACTGCCGACGTTGAAGAGGGTGCGGCCGTCCTTGACTTCAACGTAGGCGTCGTGCACGTCGCCGTAGCCGACCATCGTCGGCGCCGGGCCGTTGCCCGTCAGCGCGGTGGTGGCGAACATGCCCGCGAACTCGTCCTCGCTGTGGTGGAAGTGCACGCGGGCGTGGACGCTCGTGGCCGAGGCGTGGACGAGCCGGACTCGGCGCCCGCTGAGCCGCAGGTCGTGGCTGAGCGGACGGCTGACGAGCCATTCGAGCTGGTCAGGACGCAGCTCGTCGCGCCACCACCGGCCGGACGCGGTCAGCTCGGAGCTCGGCCTCGGCAGGAAGTCGTCCCAGTTGCCGCGCACATTGACCTCGCACGCCTTCTCGCACAGGTCGATGACGTCCTGCCCGCGCGGCCCCTTGCCCACGTAGTCGCCCAGATTGATCACAGCGGTGACACCGCGAGCGTGGATGTCAGCGAGCACCGCCTCGAGCGCCGTCAGGTTGCCGTGCACGTCGGAGATTACGGCGAGGCGATCCACCCGAACGAGTCTGCCACCGGGGATCAGGCCGGGCGACGCCTTACGCTTGGGGCATGACGCCGACGAGTCGGGCCGCATCGCTCGAGGCGGAAGCGCCGATCGGGATCTTCGACTCCGGGGTCGGCGGTCTGACCGTCGCGCGGGCGATCCTCGACCAGCTGCCGGACGAGGAGCTGCACTACCTCGGCGACACCGAGCACATGCCCTACGGACCGCGCCCGATCGCCGACGTACGCCGGCTCGCCCTCGCCACCATGGATCGCCTGGTCGACTCGGGGGTCAAGGCCCTCGTCATCGCGTGCAACTCCGCCAGCGCCGCCTGCCTGCGCGACGCCCGCGAGCGCTACGGCGTACCCGTCGTCGAAGTCATCCTGCCGGCGGTACGACGTGCCGTCGCGGCCACCCGCAACGGCAACGTGGGCGTCATCGGGACGGTAGCGACGATCAGTTCGCGGGCCTACGAGGACTCCTTCGCCGCCGCGCCAGATGTGGAGGTGACCGGCGTCGCGTGCCCGCGGTTTGCCGACTTCGTCGAGCGCGGCCACACCAGCGGGCGCCAGGTGCTCGGCCTCGCCGAGTCCTACTTCAAGCCGCTGCAGGAGGCCGATATCGACACTCTGGTCCTCGGCTGCACGCACTACCCGATGCTCACCGGCGTCATCTCGCTGGTGATGGGTGACGGGGTCACGCTGGTCAACAGCGCGGACGAGACGGCCAAGGACGTCTTCGCGTTGCTGTCCCGGTACGACGCGTTCCGTCCGTCGTCGGGCCGCCCGCCGCGGCACGTCTTCGCCGCGACCGGCGACCCGGAACCGTTTCACCGTCTCGGCCGGCGATTCCTCGGGCCCGAGATCGACACCGTGTCGACGGAGCAGGGCCTGGCCAGGCTCGCGCCGTGAGGTTGCGTCGATTGACGATGGAGCGAGCATCGGAGGAGCTTGCGACGAGGCGCGCAGTGACGGAGGAGGTCGCGCCGTGAGATTGCGAGTCGTCGGCAGCACCGGCAGTGTCCCCGGCCCCGACAACCCGGCGTCGTGCTAC